>DASQVO010000305.1:0-9689 GCA_035640715.1 Streptosporangiaceae bacterium | reverse complement strand
TGCGGGCCGGCGGGATGACCGAGGCCGCGGTGGTGGAGGTCCGCCCGGCCGCCGCGGGCAGTACGCCCTCGGCCAGCGGCAGCCCGCGCTCGGCCAGCAGGCCGGCCAGGTGCTGATACAGGGCGGTGACCCCGTTGTCGTTGAAGGTGGCGGCGCTGGTGCCGAAGACCGGCATGTCTTCCGGCCGGGCGCCGAACGCCTCCCGGTTGCGGACCAGCTGGCGGGACACGTCCCGGAGCGCATCGGCGGCGCCCCGCCGCTCGAACTTGTTGATCGCCACCACGTCGGCGAAGTCAAGCATGTCGATCTTCTCGAGCTGGGACGCCGCGCCGAACTCGGGGGTCATCACGTACAGCGACACATCGGCCAGCGGCACCACCGCCGCATCCCCCTGCCCGATCCCCGGCGTCTCCAGGACCACCAGGTCATAACCGGCCGCCTGGCACGCCCCGATGATCGCCTCCATCCCCTCCGGCAGCTCACGGGCGCCCCTGGTCGCCAGCGACCGGAAGAACACGTGCTCACCGTCCAGGGCGTTCATCCGGATCCGGTCCCCCAGCAGCGCACCGCCGCCGCGCCGCCGGGTCGGATCGACCGCCAGCACCGCCACCCGCAGCTTGTCCTGCTGATCGATCCGCAGCCGGCGCACCAGCTCGTCGGTCAGCGAGGACTTGCCCGACCCGCCGGTCCCGGTGATGCCCAGCACCGGCACCCGCCGGGAGGCGGCCGACGCCGCCAGCGCGGCCCGGTCCTCCTCCCCCAGCCGGCCGGCCTGCAGGCACGTGATCGCCCGGGCCAGCGCCCGCCGGTCCCCGGCCAGCACGGCGTCGGCCGGGGCGGGCTGAGCGGCCAGGTCGGTGTCGCACTCCCGGATCAGCTCATTGATCATCCCCGGCAGGCCGAACCGCTGGCCGTCCTCGGGCGAGAAGATCCGCACCCCGGCCGCGGCCAGCCGCTCGATCTCCTCCGGCACGATCACCCCACCGCCGCCACCGAAGATCCGCACATGGCCCGCCCCCGCCTCGGCCAGCAGCTGGGCCAGGTACTCGAAATACTCGACGTGGCCGCCCTGGTAGGAACTGACCGCCACCCCCTGCGCGTCCTCTTCCAGCACCGCGTCGACCACCTCACGGACCGACCGGTCGTGCCCGAGATGGACCACCTCGGCCCCCTGCGCCTGCAGGATCCGCCGCATGATGTTGATCGCCGCGTCATGGCCGTCGAACAGCGCCGCCGCTGTCACGAACCGCACCGGATGCACCGGCACATGCAGCTCACTGCGCTGTGCCGAATCTTGGGCCGAACCCTTGGCCGAACCTGCCACGGAAACCCTCCCGGAAGCGGCGAGACTGCCAGGCCCGGCGCACGCCGCCATTACCTTGGCCGTCCAACATTTGGGCGTTAAAGTAAATATATGCCTTCCGTCAAGCCGGACGAACGGATCCGCGGTGGAGGATGGTCGCGGCCACGGCCCGGGCTCGCATACGGTTAGCCGCGTGCCCGACCGTGAGCCCTTCGACCCCATCGCCGAAGCCCACCGCCAGTGGAGTACCCGCTGGCCCGAGCACGCCGACCACATGGCCGCCGTCACCTCGGTGATGCGCGTCCAGCAACTGCTCCTAGCCCGGATCGAGGACACGCTCAAGCCGTATGGCCTGACGTTCGCCGCCTACGAAGCGCTGCAGCTCCTGGCGTTCAGCCGGCACGGATCCCTGCCCATGGGCAAGATGGGCGATCGCCTGATGGTCCACCCCGCCGCCGTCACCAACGCCATCAGCCGGCTCGAACAGCGTGAACTCGCCGAGCGGCGCATGTCACCCGACGACCGCCGGGTCGTCCTGGCCACCATCACCCCAGCGGGGCGCGACGTCGCGCTCGACGCTACAACCGCCCTCAACCAGGCCTGCTTCGGCCTCCAGGCCATCCCTCGCCGTGATATGGCCAAAATCACAGAGATGCTGCGCAACATTCGGGCCGCAGTAGGTGACATTCCAGCAGGAACGAAAGCGACCTGATGATCGCGCGCCGGGCAGGCAGATGGCCCCCGGTCAGCTCACCTCACTGGCCCGGCTGGGTGTCGTACTTGACGTACTCCGCTGCATTCTTCACCGATTGCGCAACCGCGAAGTAGTTACCGAGATCGGTGAGGCCGCCATCGACCGAGATGTCGACGCCAGTGATGAACCGTGCGTCGTCACTGGCGTAGAACTCCACGACTGCGGCAAGCTCGTCTGGGTCCGCGACACGTTGCAGGGGTGTGCTGCGCCGCATCGCCTCGACGAAATCGTCTGCACCGTCGACGATGGGCGTATCCACGATCCCTGGGTGGACGGCGACGACCCGGATGTTCCAGCCGGCCAGCTCCAGCGCCGCCGACTTCGTCAGGCCGCGCAGGGCCCATTTGGACATGCTGTACTTCGCGGCGAAGTGGCCAGTGACTCCCGCTATTGAGCCTATGTTGACAATCGCGCCGCCCCCGCTGTCGCGGATGAGCGGCGCCGCCGCCTGGATGCCAAACAGCGGGCCCTTGAGATTGACGGCGAGGATGCGGTCGAGGTCGTCCGGCGTGGTCGTCATCACCGGCCCGGCCGGCCGGTTGATGCCGGCGTTATTCACCAGAATGTGCAGCGCACCACTGGTCGCGGAGATCTCCTCAACGATGACTGCCCACCCGTTCCGATCAGTCACGTCCAGGTGCCGGTACCGTGCCTCACCCCCGTCGGCCCTGATGGCCGCCGCGACCGACTCGCCCATGTCGTCCAGGACGTCGGTGAGGACAACATGTGCGCCTGACGCGGCGAAGCGCCGGGCTTCGGCTGCTCCCTGACCGCGGCTCGCGCCCGTGATCAGAGCAGTCTTTCCTGCAAGCCGTTGGCCAGGCCTCGGCGTCACCTTACGCACCATCCCTACCTGTGAACATTCCGGCATCAGGTTGCACGAGTCCAGGACTCGAGTACTACCAGGGTTTTGGTTCCGGTGACGCTGCCCCCGGTGCGCAGGCGGTTCACCACCGTCTGCAGTTGCTCGATGCCATCGACCCGGATGCGCACCAGGGCATCCGGATCGCCAGCAAGCGTGAGCACTTCCTGGACCTCTGGCAGTTTCGCCGCGAACTCGACGATGTGGGCGAGGTCGAGGTTGCCGGTGAAGCGGAGTTCGGTGACGGCTTCGATCCCGTGCCCTATCCGGCCGTAGTTGATCTGCGCCGTATACCCGGCAATGACCCCGAGTCTCTCGAGCCTCCGGATACGTCGGTTCACCGGCGCCACCGTGAGGTTCACCCGGCCGGCGATGTCGCGCACGGTCCGCCGCGCGTTCTCGCTCAGCAGCTGCAGGATCTCCCGATCGACCGCATCGAGCAAGACTGGATCGGCCACACAGAGATAGTAGCGCGACACGTATATATTCGCGCTTAGGGAGGTAGGTAGACTGCGCTCTTCTATCATCTGACACCCATAAATGTTCCTGTCTGTTGCTCTCCGAATGACGGTCGACCATAGTGAGGGACTTGCATGGGCTGACAGAGAGATGGGAGCGTGCCATGCCGCCGTGTGTTGTCTCGATCTTCGGGGACGGCCGGACTCGTGTGCTCAGCGAACTGGTCGGCATGCTCACCCACCGGCGGGTCGAGGTTGTGTCGATCAATGCTGCGCTGGCCCGCGAGCACTGGCAGGTACAGCTCGTCGTCTCGGCATTGGACGAGCCGGCGATCGAGCTCCTCGTCAAGCGCATTAACCGGATCGTCGGGGTGGTGAATGTCGTCTGCCTCGACGAGGAGTCGGCTCATCAGCGCACCGCGACCATGGTCAGCGTCAACGCTGCTGACAGCGCGATCCGATCGCAGGTGCTGGAGCTTGCCCTCGCGCTGCACGCCGAGGTCGTCGAGGTGGATGGCCGGACCGTCAAACTGTCGTTCGTCGGCACACCGGCGCGAAGGCGCGAGTTCTTGGACGTGATGGAGCCGTTCGGCATCGCCGAGATTGCCAGATCAGGACCGATCGCGTTGCGGCGGGCGCGCCGCGACGCCCCGCGATCGGCAGCGGCCGTCCCGATGAGCGTGGTGCCGGCATGAGCGCGCACGTGGTTCACGACGTCCTACACGGGCCCGCGCAGGTTCCGGTTGCTGGTCAGGCTCCGCAGCAATACCTGCGCATGGACGGCACGCTCAACCCGGCCTGCGACCTCGAGCTAGCCGTGACGCCGCAGTTGGCTCGGTCGCTCTACCGCGAGATGGTGCTGGCGCGGCGGCTCGATCAGGAGGCGTACCACCTGCAGCGGCAGGGCGAGCTGGGGCTGTGGCTGTCGTGCCGAGGCCAGGAGGCTGCCCAGGTGGGCTCGGCCCGGGCGCTGCGTGAATCGGACTGGATCTTCCCGGCCTACCGTGAGCACGCGGTCGCTCTCGTCCGCGGCGTCGCCCCGGCTGAGCTGTTGGCGCAGTGGCGCGGATGTTGCCACGGCGGCTGGGATCCCGCACGGCACCGGATGCACATCTACAGCCTGGTCCTGGGGACGCAGACGCTGCACGCGACGGGGTACGCCATGGGCGTTCGTGCCGACGCCGCGGGCGAGGTCGTGCTCACCTACGTCGGCGACGGCGCCACCAGCCAGGGCGATGTGAGCGAGGCGCTGAACTGGGCAGCGGTGACCCGGTCCCCGGTCGTGTTCTTCTGCCAGAACAATCAGTGGGCGATCTCCACGCGCGTCGGGACGCAGACCGCGACGCCCCTGCACCAGCGCGCGGCCGGGTTCGGGCTCGACACCGTGTATGTCGATGGCAACGACGTCCTGGCGGTCCACGCGGCCACCACGATGATCGCCGAACGGGTCCGGGCCGGCGGAGTACCCGGCTTCGTCGAAGCGCTCACTTACCGCATGGCGGGCCACAGCACATCCGACGATCCCACCCGGTATCGCAGCAGCGAGGAGACCGAGTACTGGGAACGCCGGGATCCGCTGACGCGGCTGCGGAGATTCCTCGACAACAACGGGTGGTCCGACCCGGCCTGGCTCTCCGAGCTGGACGGTGAGGCGGAGCAGCTCGCCGCGGACGTGCGGGCCGCGTGTCTGGCTCTGCCCGAGCCCCGGCTCGAGGACGTCTTCGCCGCGACGCTCGTGCGCGAGAGCGCAGCCTTGGCCACTGAACGCGCCGCCTTCACCGCCTACCAGGACTCGTTCCTGTGACGCCCGGATCGGCCGCAGCTCCCACGCGGCAGCTATCGCTCGGCAAGGCCCTCAACGCCGGCCTGCGGCAGGCGATGCTCGATGACCCCTCCGTCGTGCTCATGGGCGAGGACATCGGCGCGCTAGGCGGCGTCTTCCGGGTTACCGAGGGCCTGCTCGATGAGTTCGGCGAGCAGCGGGTCTTCAACAGCCCCCTCGCGGAGTCCGCGATCGTGGGCACCGCCATCGGACTCGCGCTGCGCGGCTACCGGCCAGTGTGCGAGATCCAGTTCGACGGCTTCGTGTACCCGGCCTTCGACCAGATCGTCAGCCAACTGGCGAAGATGCGCGCCCGATCCGGTGGCCGCCTCACCGTGCCGGTCACCATCCGCATCCCCGTCGGAGGCGGCATCGGCGCCGTCGAGCACCACAGCGAATCGAACGAAGCCTACTTCTGCCACACCGCCGGGCTCAGAGTCGTCGCGTGTGCCAGCCCCGCCGACGCACACACCATGATCCAGGAGGCAGTCGCCTGCGACGATCCGGTGATCTTCTATGAGCCCAAGCGGCGCTACTGGGACACCGCGGACGTCGTCGTCGGCTCTCCCCCCGCCGACGGCCTGGCGCTCGATCAAGCACGCATCGCCCGTCACGGCAGCGACGTCACGGTCATCGCCTGGGGCCCCACCGTACGCACCGCCCTGGACGCGGCCACCGTGGCCGAACAGGAGGGCAAGTCACTGGAAGTGATCGACCTACGTTCGCTCTCCCCGCTGGACCTGCCCACCCTCACCGGCTCGGCCGCGCGAACCGGACGGGCCGTCGTCGTCCAGGAAGCTCCCACCTTCACCAGCCTGGGATCGGAGATCGCCGCCTCGATCACCGAGCAGTGCTTTGACGTGCTGGAGGCGCCGGTCGCCCGCGTCGGCGGCTACAACATCCCCTATCCGCCGGCTCGGGCGGAGGAACAATACCTGCCTGATATCGACCGAGTGCTCGACGCTGTCGACCGCGTCCTGGCTCACTGACGGAGGACGCGTGGCCCACCAGTTCAACCTCCCCGACGTCGGCGAAGGCCTTACCGAGGCCGAGATCATCACCTGGCACGTCGCCGTCGGAGACACCGTCTCACTCAACCAGGTCCTGCTCGAGGTCGAGACCGCGAAGGCCGTGGTCGAGTTGCCCAGCCCCTACGCCGGGACGGTGCTGGAGCTACTCCACGACGTCGGGGACGTAGTGCCGGTGGGCGCGCCGATCATCACCATCGGCGACCCGGCCGGCACCGGCACACCGGAGGACAGCACCCCGGCCCAATCGTCGCTCGAGGTCCCTGCCACCGCCGATCGCGATGCAGATGGCGGGCTCGGCAGCCGCGTGGAGGAGCCGCGGCAGGCAGTGCTGGTCGGGTACGGAGCGCGGACCACGGCCGTCGCCCGCCGGCCGCGCCGGCCGGGCCCCCCGGCGGCGCCACCGGTATCCGCCGGAACCCGGCCACTGGCCAGCCCGCCCGTGCGCAAGTTCGCCCGCAGCCAGTCGGTCGACCTCGCGACCATCAAGGGGACCGGCCCCCGTGGCCAGATCACCCGCGACGACATCCTTGCGGTGGTCCGCGCCTCCAGCACGGTGCCCGCTGCGCCCGAATCAGACCGCCGGATCCCGGTCAGCGGGACCCGCAAATACATCGCCGAGGCGATGGTGCGCAGCGCGTTCACCGCACCGCACGTCACCGAGTGGCTCGCCGTCGACATCACCCGCACCCTCAAGCTGATCCGCGAACTGCGCGAGGCGCCGGCCAACCAGGACCTGCGCATCACGCCGCTCACCCTGGTGGCCAGGGCCGCGATCATTACGCTCGGGCGCCACAGTGACATCAACGCCTCCTGGGACGAGTCCGCGGGCGAGATCGTGCAGCACCGCGACATCAATCTGGGGATCGCCGTCTCCACCCCCCGCGGGCTGATCGTGCCGAACATCCGTGCTGCGCAAAGGCTCGGCTTCGCCGAGCTCTGTGCCAGCATGGCCGAGCTCATCACCGACGCACGCGCGAACCGGACCACCGTCGAGGCAATGCGCGGCGGCACATTCACCATCAGCAACGTCGGAGTCTTCGGCGTCGACGGGGCCACCCCGATCCTCAACCCAGGCGAGTCGGCCATCCTCGCGCTCGGGCAGACCCGGCAGCTGCCGTGGAATCACAAGGGCCGGATACGCCTGCGATCTGTGACCACACTCTCCCTCTCGTTCGATCATCGGCTCGTCGACGGCGAACTGGGCTCACGGGTGCTGGCCGAGATCGCCGAGATTCTCGAACACCCAGCACGAGCATCGGTCCGGTAAGGCAGCACAACAGGACGTCAGCAAAACCGGCGTCCTCCACCATCTGATCACCGTCCTGCGGGCTCACGTGCTGGCGCCGGTGGTCGGTGAGCTGAGGTTACGGGGGTGAGGGGCTTCGGGATTGACCTGCAGTTCTCCGCAGGCCGCCGAGAGCTGATCGCCAGCTTCCGCGCCCGCAACGCCCGCGCCGCGTGTGCATACGAACCTTCGTGCGCTCGCCCTGGTCCGCGGACCGGTCCGGGGGACCACCGCAGCGGGAGCCTTCCGCGAGAAACCAGGGACACCGCCAGCCCAAGCACAGCGTGACTGCATCGGGTACCTGTGCGAGCGGCACTGAACAGCACACAAGGTCTTTCAGCCAGTATCAATTAACTCGTCATGCCGATACGCTAGCGTTGATCGTCCGTCCTGAGCAGACTCAGCTGCTCACGGTGTGGGACCAGTAGGTAAGGAGGAGATGACTGGCGATGGCGGAAAAGCCGCACCGGCCGGGGGAATGTCTGGCGGACCGCCTGGACCATTTGTTCCGGACGGTTCATCCCAGGGACCGCGGTCCCTTCACCCCGGCCGAGGTCGCCGAGGCCATCAACACCGCCGCCGGGGAAAAGGTGATCTCCTCCACCTACGTCTGGCAGCTGCGCACCGGCCGGCGCGACAACCCCACCCAGAGGCACCTGTCCGCGCTGGCGGCCTTCTTCGGCGTCTCCCCCATGTACTTCTTCGACGAGGCCGAAGCAAGCCGGGATGCGATACCGCCGGAGCTGGTCGCCGCACTGAAAGACGGTGAGGTCCGGGAGATGGCGCTGCGCGCGGCCGGGCTGTCGGCCCGGTCCCTGCAGGCGATCAGGGACATGATCGAAACCGCCCGCACCCTCGAGGGCATACCCGCCGCTAATAGCCGGACCGCCCCAGGCCGTGCTACCTAGTAACACTCACCATGCCCAGGCGAGACGCCACCTGGACGGATGCGCAACCGGTGATCAACAGCAATGACCAGCTGCCACGAGGTCCAGTGGCCGACTGGGTCAAGAGGGCGCCGCTTGACGCTGCGATTAATTTCAGTTTAAATGTGTGGCATAGTATCTATTTCAGCGTGTTCACCGGGGTGCAGCTCCCCTGCCCCACCAGCAAGGGAGCCTTCCGCATGCCCGACAACCAGGCCGCCCCCGACCCGGCGGAGTCACTATCACCCCAGGTGCTGGAAGAAGCAGCCGCAGACACCAAGCGGCGCTGGAGCGTGCATGCGCTTTGCACCGCCAGCGATCCGGAGATCTTCTTCCCGACCGGCGACAGCCTGACCAGCGAAGCCCGAGACATCTGCACCCAATGCCCGGTTCGCCTCAACTGCCTGGCGTATGCCATCACGGCCGACGAGCCGTTCGGCATCTGGGGCGGCGTCGACCCGCAAGAACGACGGGCCTTGCGGCGGCGCCTACGGCAGTGGGAGACGAGCGCGATCGGCGCCACCGGGGTCACCGCGTGACCCCTGAACAGCGGCGACTGCGGGCCAAGATCGCGGCCAACGCCCGCTGGTCACGCCCCATGGCCCGCGCCGATCAGGCCGACTCCGCCCGTTCCGCGATGCTGGCCCGGCTGGAACGCCAAGTCGACCCGGCGCGGACCCTCCCGCCAGATGAGCGAGCCATCCTGGTACGGTCGGCCGCACGGCGGCTTGCCGCTGAACTCAACGCCGCCAAGGCGCGCAAACGTGCATCGGCCACATAGCGGGTCGGCTCAGTCGAACTATGGAGGGCTTCCTGTCATCCGACTGGAAGCCCTTCGCGTTTCCCGAGCATAATTCCTATTAAGATGAAGCGCTGCTAGAGAAACTGCTCCTGGATGGCTAGAGAAACTGCCTAATAGCATCTCGGAGAATGGCGCATCCTTTGCTATCTGCATTTCCTTCTGCTAGCATCCCGGAATAGCGTTCTGGCCTTCTAAGCAGTAGGTCGCAGGTTCTAGCCCTGCCGGGCGCGCTGACCAGGGAAACGTTAACCGTACCCTCGAGCCGCCTCTCCTGCAGCGCTAAGGCGGGTGCCTCTCAGGCTCCGGGCTGAGCCTCCCGCCTTTGGTCCTCGGGGAACACGTTCACCACCAACAGCGTCGGCAGGCTGGGACGCCTGCCCACGTGCAGGCTCCGGCCAGCGATAGGTTGTCACCTGCGGGCCGATCAGGACGAAGGGGACAATGAT
>DASQVO010000304.1:0-5240 GCA_035640715.1 Streptosporangiaceae bacterium | reverse complement strand
TACAGCCTGTGCGAATGGGGTGTCAACCAGCCATGGACGTGGGCGCCCGAGGTGGGAAACCTGTGGCGCACCACCGGGGACATCTCCGACAGCTTCGGCAGCATGCTCTCCAACTTCCAGCAAAACGTGGACCTGTACCCCTACGCGCATCCCGGCGCCTGGAACGACCCGGACATGCTGGAGATCGGCAACGGCGGGATGACGCCGACGGAGCAGCGGACCGAGTTCAGCCTGTGGGCCGAGATGGCCGCACCGCTCATCGCCGGCACCAACATCCCGAACATGACCGCCACCACCCGGTCGATCTACGAGAACCGCGCGGTCATCGCGGTCGACCAGGACCCGCTCGGCAAGCAGGGCGTGCCCGTGGTGGACGGCACGAACGGCATCTGGGTGCTCACCAAGCCACTGGCGAACGGGGACCGCGCGGTCGTGCTGTTCAACTCGGACAACGCGCCGCAGGCGATCAGCACCACCGCGTCCCAGGCTGGCTTCACCGCGCCGCCGCACGGTCGGCAGGTGTACCTGCTCACCGACCTGTGGACAGGAAAGCGCTATGAGACCGCAGGGACGATCGCCGCGACCGTGCCCGCACACGGCGTGGTGATGTACCGTGTCCACCCGACCACGCAGCCGAACGCGGCGCCGCTCGTCGTGACCAGCCTGAGCGGCGCCGCGGGGACGTGGCTGCAGGGCGGCCAGCCCGCCGGCGTGCGGGCGACCGTGACCAACTATGGCGTCGCCGCGGCCGCCGACGTGCGGACCGGCTGGAGCCAGGTGCCACCCGGCTGGCAGGTCACGCCGGCAGGCTCGGACCCCACGGCGACCGCGCTGCCGCCCGGCAGGTCGGCCAGTTACGCATGGACGGTCACGCCACCGACCACGAGCACATCCGAGCCGATCGCCACAGTCCAGATCACGCTGAACACCTCGTGGACCGCACCTGCGGCGGGCGGCGATCCGGCGCAATGGCCAGTAACCGTGCCGTTCAACGCCGTGTACTCGCCGGTGCAGGCGCCGTACCAGACGTATTCGTCCGCCACTGACGCACCGGCTCACTTTGGCCAGCTTGGCCAGAAGTTCGCCATCGACGCGGCAGGCTCCGATGTCTGGGTAGGTGCCGACCACTACGGGGCGATCTACCAGAAAGGCGTGGTCGGCGCCACGTCAACGGTACAGACCGAAGTTATCTCGCAGCAGAACGTAAGCGGTTACGCCAAGGCCGGCATTATGGTGCGCAACGACGTCGCCGGTGCGGGCACCAGCACCGAAGGGGTGATCTTGTACGAGTCGCCGGAAGACGGCATTCAGCTCGGATGGAACGACAACGGCGGAACCTACATCGACAACCAGACCCCGGGTATCGGTGCCATCCCCGACACCACGCCGGTCTGGCTCAGGCTGGTACGGAACGGGTCCACGTACACCGGTTACTACTCCACCGACGGCACCACCTGGAAGGAGGTGGGCTCGGAGACGCTGTCCGGTCAGGCCGCCACTCAGGACGCGGCACTGTTCCTGTCCTCGCATGCAACGGGCGATCCTGGCCTGGTGTATTACAACGGCCTCAGCGTGACCGGCTGACCCGTCAGCACGATCAGCGCGGGGCCGTGACCTGTTTGCGGCTCCGCGCTGCTGACCGCCTGCTCCGCAGCTGTTCCTCGCCAGGCTCCCGGCGGGCTGGCCGGGTCGGCGCAGGGGCGCGGCAGAGCGAGCGGTAGGCAGGTGCCGGACGCCGTCCACACGGCGACATGGGCGAGGGACTCGAGTGGGTGGGCCCGGTCGTGATAGCGGGTCCTGACGCGGATTTCCGGCCGGAGCTCGCCGACAGCGGCGAACAGGGCAACCTCGGGGCGGCGTCCGCGCAGTGTCCAGGATGCGCGCAGGTGCGGCAGCAGCTGCCGGTGGGTTTCATCGGCGGCCCAGATCACCGGCCCGGGCGGCAGGTGCCACCGGCCCCGCAGCCCGCGGCGCAGTTCCTGGATTTCCGGAGCTGGACTGCTGGCGAACGCACTGACCGGACGCATACTGACCACGACCTCCAGCCGACACACCGGGGGATAGTTGCCGGTGAAGAAACTGGTGTCCACGTCGACGCTGGTGATGACGCCGGGCGCACCGAGGCGGACGACCACCCAGTCGTGGCCGGGCACGCCACGCCGCCGCCGGGTTTCCCAGCCGTCGACGATCTCACCGCGGGGGCCGTACCGGCCGGCGTGAAGTCCGCCGCGCCGGGGACCAGGAGGTTCTCCTTGAACCCGAAGGACTCGTCGCTCGCCCGCAGGACGCCGCCACCTAGCCAGCGAGATGCGAGGTCGATCTGGGAAACGGTCATGGCTGTCGCCCTGCCCGCCGCGCCGTCACCGGCCAGCCGTTGATCAGATTGGGCTCGGGCGGCGCGTACGTGCACACCTTGCTGGTCCGCAGCCCCATCCCGGCTACGGCCTCGGCGAGCCGCACCCCGGCCGCCACACCGTCGACCACCGGCACGCCAAGGCGGCTGGTGATCATTTCATCCAGGCCGGCCATGCCGCCGCAGCCCAAGCAGATTACCTCGGCGCGGTCGTCACGGACGGCGCGTTCCGCTTCGACGACGATCGCTGCGGCAGCCGCCTCAGGATCGCGGTCGACGTCGGCGGTGGACAGCCCGCACGCGCGCACCGACGCACACCGGGCGGACAGCCCGGCCAGCGACAGCCGGTCCTCGATAGCGCCGACCGAGCGCTGCATGGTGGTCACGACCGAGTAGTTGCGCCCGATCATCTGCGCCACGTGCGCGGAGCTTTCCGCGATGTCCATGACCGGTACCTCGACGATCTCCTGCACGCCTTCCCGGCCCGGCTCACCGAACCCCGCCAGCACCACCGCGTCGTAGGGCTCGGCGGTGGCGGTGATCCGGTCCATCACCGCCACCGCCGACAGGTAGCCTTCCATCGCACAGTCGATCGCCTCTGGGCCGAAGAAGGGCTGCACAGTGAGGATCTTCGTACCCGCGGAGGCGGCTCCCCGGGCAGCGGCATCGATGCTCTGTGTCATCGACCGCGAGGTGTTGGGGTTCACCACCAGTATCTTCACGGCTGTCCTTTCAGGATGAGCCGGCCAGCCGGAGAGGAGCCGGCCTCGTGCCCGCGCAGCCAGGTCCGGCGCACCACCCCGTGCAGCGTGTGACCGGCGTACGGGGTGAGCGGGTGCTTGTGGTGCAGCGCCTCCGGCATCACGGTGAACTCCTCCTCCGGCGCGAACGCGCACAGGTCGGCGTCGTAGCCGGCAGCGATGCGGCCCTTGCCGGGCAGGTCGGCCAGCCGTGCCGGGCCCTCGCTCATCCAGCAGGCGATGTCCGCCAGGCCCAGCCCGCGCTGCCGCGCCTGCGTCCACACCACCGGCAAGCTGATCTGCAGTGAGGAGATGCCGCCCCACGCCGCTGCGAAGTCCCCAGTGTGCAGGTGCTTGAGCTGCGGCGGGCAGGGCGAATGGTCGGACACGACAAGGTCCAGCGTGCCGTCGGCCAGCGCCTGCCACAGCAGTTCGCGGTTAGCGGCGTCGCGGACCGGGGGGCAGCAGGCGTATTCGGTTGCCCCGTCCGGGATGTCCTCGGCTGCCAGCGCCAGGTAATGCGGGCAGGTCTCCGCGGTGACCTGCACCCCGTCGCGCCGGGCGGCGGCGATCATGGGCAGCGCGCTCGCACTGGACACGTGCACGATATGGACCCGTCCCCCGGTCTCCCTGGCGGCGTCCAGCACCGCCGCGACCGCTGCTTCCTCCGAGCGGGGCGGCCGGGAGGCCAGGAACGCGGCGTAGCTGCGGCCTGCAGGCCGGGGCGCGGCCGCCAGTTCGGCCTCGCTCTCGGCGTGCACCAGCAGGACCGCGTCCAGGTCCCGCAGCACGCCCAGAGCCTGCCGGAGCGCGGCTGGCGGCAGCAGCGGGAAGTCCGGTGAGCCCGAGTCGGCCAGGAAGCACTTGAACCCCAGCACTCCCGCCCGGTGGAGGGCGGGCAGGCGGTCAAGGTTGCCCGGGACGGCACCGCCCCAGAAGCCGACGTCCACGAAACACTGCCCGGCAGCGGCCGCCCGCTTGGCGGCCAGCGCGGCGGTGTCGGTGGTGAGGGGCACGCTGTCCAGCGGCATGTCGATCAGGGTGGTGATGCCGCCAGCGGCGGCGGCGCGGGTAGCGGCGGTGAAGCCCTCCCAGTCGGCGTGGCCCGGCTCGTTCACGTGGACGTGTGAGTCGACGAGCCCGGGGAGCAGTACTTCGTCCGGGCCGAGTTCGATCACCTCGCTGGCGGGTTCCTGGTGGCCGATCTCTGCAACCCGGCTGATCCGGCCGTCCCGGACGACCACGGACGCCGGCACCTCACCCTGCGGGGTCACCGCCCGGGGGGCGTGGATGATCAAGTCCACCATCAGCCCCTCGGGTGCGCCTGCGCCAGCGAGCCAGACCGCAGCAGGCGTTCTACCGTCCGCACCGCGTGCCCGACGTCGTCGGCGAGGTGAACCAGCTGGAGATCTTCCGGGCCGACCACCAGGCCGGCGGTGAACGCGTCCAGCAGCCGCCGCCAGTGGGACCCGAGCAGCACCAGGTGCGCGGCATCCGGCTCGGTCTGCCGGGCCGACCAGGTGACCGCCGCCTCGGTCAGGGTCCCGACCCCGCCCGCGAGCGCGATGACCGCGTCACAGCCCAGCAGGTGCCTGAGCCGCTCAGCGTAGTCCTCCGCCCACCGCAGCTCACCACACCAGCGATTGGGGATCAGCTCACGCCAGCCTCGCATCGGCAGGCCGATGACGGGCGCGCCGGCCTCATGCGCGCCGCGGGCGGCTGCCTCCATCAGACCACCGTACCCGCCGGTCATCACCTGCCAGCCATGCGTCCCGAGCGCGGAGCCGAGGTCGCGGGCCTGCTGCCACCGTTCGTCGCCTTCCCGGATGCGCGCGGACCCGATCACGCCGACGACCGGCGCCGGCTCATCCGGCGACAAGCTGGTAACCACGCAGCCCCTTCTTCGCGGAGAGAGTGATGAGGGCCCCGCGCAGCACTCCCTCGGAGTACTCGCTGCCCGGATTGATCGATTTGGACCTGCCGATCCTCGCCTCGCCGCGTGACTCGTGGATGTGACCGTGCAGGCCGAGCAATGGCTGGTAGGTCCGCAGCGCGTCGCGCACTGCCACCGAGCCCACGCCGGTGATGACCGGGCTGCCGGACTTCAGGACCGGCCGGAACTGCTCGTCCAGCGTCATCGCCTGGTC
>DASQVO010000303.1:0-11054 GCA_035640715.1 Streptosporangiaceae bacterium | reverse complement strand
GCCCGAGGCCGATCTGGTTGTGGCGGCCGACGGCGCCGGCAGCCGGATCCGCAAGCTGCACGGCGAGCACTTCGGCACCCAGGTCGAGTCCGGCCGCAATCCCTACATCTGGCTCGGCACGGACAAGATGTTCACCAGCTTCATGTTCTGCTTCGAGCAGACCTCCGCCGGGTGGATCTGGTGCCACGCCTACCCGTCGGTCGAGGGAATCAGCACCTGCATCGTGGAGTGCTCGCCGGAGACCTGGCGAGGACTGGGGCTTGACCAGCTCGGCGCCGGGGAAGGGGTGCGGCTGCTGGAGAAGATCTTCCATGGCCCGCTCGACGGTCATTCCCTGATCAGCAGCTCGCGTGGCGAGCCGGCGCGGTGGCATACCTTCGCTCACGTGAGCAACCAGAGGTGGTACCACGGCCGCACCGTGCTGGCCGGCGACGCCGCCCACACCACCCACTTCACGCTGGGCTCGGGCACATGGCTGGCGATGATCGACGCCGTTGTCCTCGCCTATAGCCTGTCGCAGTACCCGGATGTGGACGGCGCCCTGCGGGAATACGACCAGCACCGGCGCGCCGAGCTGCAGCCCATCCAGGCGGCGGCGCGCACCAGCATGGCCTGGTTCGAGCACCCTGAGCGTTACCTGGCCCACGACCCGGTGTCTTTCGCCTACGCCATGGCCGTACGCCATAGCGACCATACGCCATGGCGCTACCGGCTCCACCTTGCCACCCAGCTCGCCGCCGTGCGCAGCCTGCGGCGGGCCTGCAACTCCGCCCAGCGCTGGCACCTGGCCCGGCGCCGCGGGGAACCGGTACCCGCGGCCGTGGGAAAGTCCCAACCCACCCGGAGATGACAGCTGGGTGACCGCACGCATATCGACCGCGTACGGCTCTTCCCCGCCCCCTCACGTCGCGGCCCTGGCGTGCGTCCTCAAAGTTCCCGGCACCGGCGGCACGGCCGGCAGGCCGGGAGGGCGAGCCGCGGCCACAGGTCCCGCCGCCTACCAGGCATGAAAGCCCGCATGGCCCTGGATCGTATACTGCGAGTCGATATCGCTTCTGATATCGCCTGTTGTGCAGTAGCGTCGCCGGAGCTGGCCATGACTGAGGAACCCGCGGAGTGGGCCGGGGAGAAGGACCCCGTGGCGCTCTTGGTCCAGGCGGTCAACCAGCTGCCTGCGGACGACCGGGACGAGGTCTTTGCCTGGCTGCTTCGGGTTGGCTGGCGGCATTACAGCCCGTCGGCCGCCATGGTCTCCCCGGGGAGGGGTGAAGACCCCGCTGCCATGCTCCGTGTCTTCCAGGCCGCCAAGACCGGATCGGTGCAGCAGCCAGCTTCGCAGGTGGTGCCGGTGCGGTTTCCCGCTGATCAGCACGCGCAGCTCCGTGAGTGGTGCGCGCAGCACGGATTCTCGATGGCCACCGTGATCCGCGGGCTCGTCGGCAAGTTCCTCGAAGATCAGTTGCCAGAGCACAGCTGAATCCCGCGGTCAATACCCGTCCGCGACCTGTGTGCTGCGGCCCCGGCTGTCCACAGCCCGGGACATCGCCGTGGCCCGTCATGCGGCCAGCCCAGCAACCTGGGCTGCATGAGAAAAAACTCCCCAGCGGGGCGCCGGGCCCCGCATCCAAGCCAGTCCGGCGCTCCCCGGCCCGCCCGGCGGGCTGTCCGAGTTGACTCCCCGGCGGCCGTCCTCGCCGTCGTGCCGCACCTGCTCGGTTTCGTGCCGCACAAGAGCCTCATCGTGATCGGCGCGGGTCCGCCACGCGGGCGCATTCACGTGACGCTGCGCTTTGACCTGCCTGACCCGCCGGATCCGGCCGCGGCGAAGGGCATCGCCGAGCACGCGGTCTCCGTTCTGACCAGCCAGCGGCAAGCCATGGCTGTGGTTATCGGCTACGGCCCCGGGCAGCTGGTCACGCCAATCGCCGACATCATCAGGGACCAGGCGCTACGGGCCGGCCTTGACCTGCGGGACGTGCTGCGTGTGGAGGATGGGCGCTACTGGTCCTACATCTGCCGGGAGCCCTCCTGCTGCCCGCCCGAAGGGGTGCCGGTGGACGCGAAGC
The DNA here is from genome assembly GCA_035640715.1 of Streptosporangiaceae bacterium. Classification (GTDB taxonomy): domain Bacteria; phylum Actinomycetota; class Actinomycetes; order Streptosporangiales; family Streptosporangiaceae; genus DASQVO01. The sequence continues at coordinate 8,988 of DASQVO010000303.1, read as the reverse complement.
ATCCGGCGGCCACGGCCATGGCGGTGGCCGGTGCGGCAGTGCTGCCGGACCGGGCCGCCCTGGCCGCCGCGATCTCGCCGCTCGGCGGCCTCACCCGCCAGTCAATGCGGGAAGCCACCCGCCGCGCTGAAACCCATGCGGCGGACCTGCTCACACAGGCATCCCGCTCGGGCCGGGCCAGGGATGCGCGCCGCCTCGTCGTGATGAGCGGGCTCAGCGCGGTCGCTGAGGCCCTCGCGATATACCGCCGTGGTGGACGGTTCGCCACCGACGACCAGGTCGCGTGGCTATCGCTGGCACTCAACAGCCTGCGCGTGCGCGACGACGCGTGGGCGCGGATGGACGTGGCCCACCGCGATGCGCACCGCAGGCTCTGGACCGATGTGGTCCGCCGCGCGGAGCGCGAGTACGTCCCGGCGCCCGCCTCGCTGCTCGCGTTCTGTGCCTGGCAGCAGGGCAACGGTGCGCTGGCCAACGTGGCGCTCGAGCGGGCCCTGGAGGCCGATCCGGGCTACACGATGGCGCTGCTGATCCGGGACGCGGTCGCGAGTGGCCTGCCACCATCGGCCGCGCAGCTGCCGATGACGCCGGAGGAGGTCGCCGCGTCCTACGACGGGGCAGGAGCGTAAGCGCGGGTGGTCCGCGGGCCGCGGCCGGCCGGCGGGGAGGGGCGCGGGCGTACGACAGGGCGGGCGGGCACGCGTTAAGTTCCTCGACACCCGCTGTTCGCCGACGGGTACTACCGGTAAAGACGCGGTCGGCAGGCCGGTGACTTTAGCTGCCTTCCCGGCGGGCCTGGCTTCGCTGAGGCCCGCTGGCCGTTTCGTCGCGGGTTGGGCCGGCCTTGTTACCGGGGTGGGCGCCTGCGGGTCAGTGCGGGGTCGGGGTGGTCGGTGAAGCCGAGGCTGCGGTACAGCTGCTGGCCGTCCGGGCTGGCGTTGAGGTCCACCCGGGTGATGCCGTGGCGGTCGAACCAGGCCAGCAGGTCCTTCATTACTGCCCTGGCGTGGCCGCGGCGGCGGTGCGCGGGGTCGGTAACGATGCCGAAGATGTGGCCGATCAGCCCGTCGGGGTGCCAGGGGGCGGGGAGCCGCCGGTCGATGACGCCCATTCCGCAGGCGGCCAGGCCGGCGGGCGCGTCGGTGACGACGACGCGCATGGAGCCGTCGGCCAGGCCCGCGGTCAGCGCGGACGCGCAGGCGTGGCGCCAGTGGTCGCCGGCCGGCGTGGCGCCCCAGGTTGCGGTGAGGTCGTCGAACAGCAGCGCGCGGAACCGGACCAGTTCCGGGATGTCGTCTTGCCGGGCCGGGCGGGGCCGGGGGCCGGTCACGGGCTGTCCTGGCCGGGTGCCGGGGCGGCGGCGATGTGCAGGCTGAGCTCGGCGGCGACGACGTCCACCGGGCGGTCCTCGGACTGGGCGAGCAGGGTGAGCGCGAGGTCGGCGAGGAACAGGAACCCGGCGGCCCTCTGGGCGTCGGTGAGGCCGTTCAGGAGCGTGTCGGCGGCGGCGAGGTCGCCGCGGTGGCGGGCGGCGATGATCCCGGCGGCGGCTCGGCGTCATCGACAGCACCCGCCTCGGCAGCGGCCCCGCCACCTACCACCTCGCCTCCGCCGCCCACGGGCACCTAGCCTGCGAGGAATGCGGCTCGATGACCGAGGTCCCCGGCGCCATGTTCGCCGACCTGATCCGCATCGCCAGCACCGAGTACGGGTTCGCCATCAACCCGCACCGCTTCGCCGTCACCGGCCGCTGCTCCAGCTGCCGGCGGCAGGCCGCCGAGGCCCCGCGCTAGCGGCACTCTCCAGCGACACCCCGCCCGGCATAGCCAACCGATGGCTTGAGAAGGAACCCGACGGAGCGCCAGGCCAACAGGGTTCTCCAATACCTCCGGCGGGTGGAAGAACAGACCAGGATCCCGCTGCTACGCGAGGTCTCCCACAACGCCTACGACATCACCCACGAAGCCACCCAATTCCTCACCACCTGGCTCGCCTTCATCGGCCGACCGGTTAGCAAATACGCCCGAACCCCTGGTCCACCATCGCCGCTGAACAGATCACCTAACACCAGCAATGGTGGACACCCGCCCGCCATCAACTCAGGCGCCGTTGACCGCACACAGGCCCCCACCAGGGCGGATGAGGTTATCGGCAAGGGCAACCTTCACCTGGACCGGCCCGACGTCGGTCAGCCGGGCGGCCGTCGGAGGATCTGCGGCGGCCACCCGGGGGCTTGTGCTAGGAACGGGCGATGGTGAGTGTGCTGTTGTAGGCTGCCGCGTGCAGTGCCGGGCGGTTCGACGGGAGGGCTCCGGCGGGCCAGGAGAGGGTGACAGTGCGGGACTCTCCGGGCAGCAGCCAGAGGTAGTTGTCGCCGTACAGGGTGGGCAGCACGCGGGCGCCGGACTTGTCGTCCAGCAGGGAGAGCCGGACCATGGCCGCGACGGCCGGGCCGCGGTTGCGGATCGTGGCGGTCAGTTCCTCTCGTCCGCCGGAGCGGGTGACCTGTCCGGCTGATGCGGACAGGGACACCCGCCTGGCCGTGTTGAGCGCTTTCATCGCGTCGGGAGTGCGGTAGCGCCAATAGGTGTTCTCCGAGAGCGTCCCGCCGCCGCTGTCGCTGAGGGTGAGCCGCAGCAGGTGCAGGTCCGGCAGGTTGTCCGTCCACCCGGCGGTGAACGCCTGTGCCGTACTGGACGGTGCGATGTCGGTCCTGGTGCTGCGGGCGGTGCCGAGCCGTGTGCCGTTCAGGTCATACACCTCGGCGGTGACGGTGACGCTCTTGAGCTGCTGCGGGGTGTGGTTGACCGCGATGACCTGCCAGCCGACCGGGTCCGCCTGGACGTGCAGGGCTTCGCACGCCTTGCGGGCCCCGTAGTAGGTGCCGTTGACGTCGAAGTCGTAGTCGTAGGTCTGCCAGACCGTGCTGTGCCACGCCGGGTGCGACATCCACAGCATCAGGCCGCTCGCGTCGTTCCACAGGTTGGCGTTCCACGCCTCGAACATGGCCCGGGTGTTCTCGTAGTTGACGAACTGGGCCTTGGCGGCGAAGTCGTCGAGACCGGTGGCGGTGTCGAGGCGGGCTTCAACGGCGGCCTTGTACGTCTGCGGGGCCTGGTTCCCGTGTTCGCTCCAGTCGTGGTAGTACCAGGCACCGCCGACCGGCCACTCCGGCCCGCTACCGACGAGGTTGCGCATGCTCGCGGCGGTGGAGACCACCGGCATGCCGATCTCGGTGTGGAAGCCGAAGCTGTGGCTGCCGTAGGAGGAGGGGTCGTAGTACTTCTCCGGCTCTACCCAGTTGTAGGGGCCGCCGCCGTTGATGATCCCGCCGGCGGAGTTGTTCTGGTAGAGGATGCCGGGAGCCTGGGACCGCACCGCGTCGCGCATGCCGTCGTTAATGGCCTTCGGCGGGTTGCCCTCGTTGGCTCCGCACCACACCACCACGCTCGGGTGGATTCGGTAGCGCAGCACGGTGTCGCGGGCGATCGCGTTGTAGGCTTCGTGGTTCGGCGGGTCCATGCCCCAGGCGTTGGGGAAGTCGTTCCAGACCAGCAGGCCGTACTCGTCGCACTTGGCGTAGAACTCCGCACGATTGCTGGAGGCGACCCAGTTGCGGATCATGGTGAAGTTCATGTCGCGGTGCATTCGCACGGCCGCGTCCATGCGCTCGGCGGGCATCCGGCGCAAGAGCTCGTCCCAGCCCCAGTTGCCGCCGCGCGCCAGGACCCGCACCCCGTTGACGCTGATCTTCAGTGGGTCGGGTGTGTTGGTGACGGTCTTCACGTTCGTCCACGTGCCGCCGTCGTCGGACACCTGGATCACGTACGTCTTGGGGTATGCCTGCTCCCACAGGACGGCGACCTGGTCGAAGGGGAGAGGCGTGCCCAGGTCCACCTGGATCCACTGGTTGTCCTCGTATAGCGAGGACCAGCGCGTGTTGGGGTTGCCGTCGGTCGCGTTGACCGCCGGGTAGGAGGGGTCCTGCGTCGACGCCGCGACCTGCTTGTGCAGCGCGAGGTCCGTCCCCGGTGCCGCGCTGTCGACGACCGACAGGGTCCACAGCGAGTTGCCCCAACTGGTGTTCCGCAGCCCGCAGCTCAGCCGTACGTACCGGGCCGTCACGGCAGGGAAGGACTCGACGCGCAGGCTCGCGTCGCCACCGTTGAACGGCAGGGGCACCGCGGTGTTGTCGACGGACTTGGCATCGGCCCATGCGTTGCCGTCGGCGGACACCTGCACCATGTACGTCAGGGCGTACGCCTGCTCCCAGGTGAGGTCGACGCGGTCGAAGGACTGGACGGACCCCAGATCCACCTGGATCCACTGGTTGTCGGCATAGGCCGAGGACCATCGGGTGTTCGGATCGCCGTCGGTGACGTTGCCCGGCTGAGTGTTGTCCGCCACCGTGGACGCGGTGGCGGCCGCGTGCAGAGCCAGATCGGTTCCGGGGCGCGAACTGTCGACCACCGCGAGCGTCCACAGTGAGAATCCCCAGCCGGTCGCGCGGGTAAGGCACTTGACCCGCACGTACCGCGCCTGCTGCCGGCCGAGGTCGACGGATTGGGTATAGGAGTCGGTGGCATCGGTGAACGGCAGCGGGATCTTGTAGTCGTAGCCGAACTCGCGGATGCCGAACCGGGTGGTGCGCCGGTCGCTGGTGCGGCCGTCGACCGCCGCGGTCAGCTTCAGGTCGTGCAGGGCGGGGTCGCCGTAGCCGTTGGGCCACCACAGCTTCGGGTTGCGCACCTTCAGCGCGGCGTACGCGTCCGGGGTGAACGTCACGTCCACGCTCTGCCCGGCCTTGACGGGCACGCTCTGCGTCACCTTCACCGTGCCGAACTCCGCCGTGACGGTGACCTGGCGGTCTGCGGTGTCCGCGTTGCGCACCGGCACCACGACCGTCAGCTCGGCCAGTGAGATGTCCGGCAGGTTAGGCAGCTTGGTGTCCACCCGGACGTCGCCGATGACCGCGTGGCCGGTGGAGCGCAGCCGGACGTGGTTCCAGATGCCGGCCGCCCGGTCACGGACCGCGGGCATCCAGTCCCATCCCGAAGCGGCCAGATAGGTCGGGGAGTTGAGGTTCATCTGGCCGGCGCCGGCATCCACCCAGGACTCTCCGGCCGGGCCCTTGTCGCCGGGGCTGCCGGGCACGGGCATCGGGGTGATCTTCACCGCGAGGGCCTGCTCGCCCTGGGCGAGCAGGGCGGTGATGTCGTGGGCCGAGCGGGCGAAGGGGTAGGTCATCCCGCCGACCCGGCTGCCGTTGAGCCAGATGTCGGCCTGGTGGTTGATCCCGTCGAACTCCAGCCAGATGTGCCGGCCGGTGCCCGTGTCCAGACCGTCCGGCAGCTCGAAGTCCCGCTTGTACCACCACGAGTGCCGCGACAGCGCCTCGGGAACGTGCAAGTTGTTGAGGCCGGCCACCGGGTCCGGCAGCTTGCCCTGGCCGACCAGGGACGCCAGGACCGTGCCCGGGACCGTGGCGGGCAGCCAGGTGCTGGTGTCCACGGTCGGCTTCGACAGGTCGGCGCCCTCACCGCCCGCCCAGTCGTCCATGGTGAGCGTCCAGCCGGACTCAAGCGGGACCGTGCCATCGGCCGCGGTCTCCAGCGCCGGCGCCACCCGGGTGTGCTTGCCCCAGTCGGTCCAGCCGGTCGCTTCAGGCCGGTGACCGGGCGGGATCCCGTAGACCTCGAAGCCATTGAGACCCAGCGGATTCGAGGTGGACCGCTTCTGGGCCGTCAGCCGCACCCAGCGCGCGGGCACCGGCTTGTCCAAGGCGATGTCGACCACGCCGCCCGTGCCGGCCGTGGTCCGGTACACGCTGGTCCACGAGGCACGGTCCCGGGACGTCTCCACCACGAACTCGGTGGCGTAACTCGAGAGGATCTCCTTGCCGGTGGTCCCGTCGGACCAGTTGCCGGTGGCCGCCGGGATGAACACGGGGTCGCCGGCGGCGGCCTCGAACGTGAGGCGCACCGAGGTGACCTGGCATACGGCTTGCAGGTCCACGGAGATCCACTGAGGATCACCGTCCGCCGCACGCCATCCGGTTCCCCTGACCCCGGGGGAATTGACCTTGTCCACGGCGAACTCGGCCGGGGTGGGCGCGTAGTGCGTCGACGACACCTCGACCGGTCGGTAGGCGGCCAGTTCGCCCGGGGTGCCTGGCGCCGCGGCCGCCTTTCCGGGCTCGGCGGCAAACGCGGTTCCCGGGAGGACGGTCCCGAGGCCGAGTCCCGCCAGGAGGGTCGAGCCGGTGGCCATGACGGACCGGCGTGAGTAAAGGCGGGTTTGTTTCGACTGTTCTGACATGACCGGGGGGTCCAATCCGAAACATGCTGAGCGGAACGAAGCAGCGTGCCGTACAAGCCGGACAACGTTGTCTCAGTCTGCTCGCCCATAAGGGCAGGCGTCAAGACCCATGACGGCGCGAGCTTCGCCGCGCAGGCCTGTGCGGCGCCAGAAGTCGTACAAGGAGGTTGACCTGGTCGTTTACCCTCGGCGCTTGTGTTTCCCTGATTCCTGTATTTGATCTTTGTTCGCATGATCGGCTGGTTGGTGTTGCTGGCTTGGAGCGTGGCGTCAAGGATCCGGAGATCTTGGTGGTGCGCCACGACGCGCTGTTTGTTCCGAATGGAGGTGGAAGACCTTCGTCTCCTTGCCGTCGTAGCGGTGGGGTGAAGCTGGAGGCAGCCTGATCCGCGGGTCGGCGGGGAGGGTGGGAGCAGCCTCGACGAAGTCGCGTCGTTCCAGCACTACCGGACGGGGAGAGCGCGATGAGCAAGTAGGACCGGACAACCCCCAGGTCATCAGCCTCTGCCAGGTCCCGCCCGCATTCGCATTCCCCCTGCGGGCAGTGGTCCTCGGTGTGGTCGGGGACCTCCCACCGCATCGCCGCCCCCGGACTGCCCGGCTGCTTGCCGCGGTTCCGCTTCTTCTCCGCCCGCTCTTCGGCGCGCCGCGGCTTCCGCGGCTTCCCGCGGCCCGGCAGGTCATCCGATGACGGCGGAAAGGACGAGTTCCCGCTGTCCCGCGACGCCTCCCGCTCCGCGGCCGTCAGCCGCTTCTCCAACTCGGCGACCCGCGCCGCCAGGTCAGCGTTCTGTGCCTCCAAGACCGCGATCTGCTGCGCCTGCGCCGCGATCAGCACATCGCGCTGCTGCCAAGACCACGGCCAGCTACCGACGCAGGCCGACAAGTCTGGAACACAGGCCGGAAGTACGGCTTGATGCTTCGCGCCATGACCTGCCTCTAACGACACCTCGCCTTCTGTGCCTGGCAGCAAGGCAATGGGGCGCTCGCGAACGTGGCGCTGGACCGGGCGCTCGACGCCGACCCCGCCTATTCGATGGCGCTGCTGCTCCGCGACCTGATCGATGCCGGCGCCGCCCGCGATGGCGCGGCTGCCGATGACGCCGGATCGGTCATCGGTGTCGAGATCTGACGCCGTCGGCTGAATGGCTGTCCAGGTCGCTGGAAGGTCCCGCATCAGGAGAGCACAGTCGAGGGTCGCGCTGCCCGGCGGGAACAGGCGCGCATCGTCGAAGAAGCTTGAGCGCACGGCGTGCGCCTCGGCCGGCTCGACGACCCAGCGGTCAGCGCGCAGCTCCAGGCCATCGAGCCTGCCGCTGTCCCGGGTGGCCGAGAATCCCGCCGAGCCGCGCCGGAAGAAGTCCGATGCCTCCTGCAGGCCAGCGAACAGCGCGCTCCCCTGAAGCCGCTGTGCCACCCGGACATCGATGCTGACGTGGGCGGTGCCATCAGTGCTGGCGAACGCCACATGGAGGTCCCGCTCGGTCTCGCGGACATCGAAGGACGCGTGGTGGTGCTCGCCGGGGAACAGACGCCCGCCCGCGAGGACCGTGGCCACTGAATTGCTATCGCGCCGCGGGATGTACACGCCGGACCGACGACCGCTAGTCCCGTCCCATTCGACGGCGACGCGATGCGCGGCGTTCTCGGTGCGCATCCCAGCCCAGCCAGGCATCCAGCTGGGCCGTAGCCGTCCCAAGCGGATCAGGCAGATCCCGGTGACTGCCCAGCCGTTCACCAGCTGCGGCCGCAGCGGTGCTGGCAGCAGGCTCGCCGCGACCTCCGGGTCAACCCGGTAGTTCACCAGGAGACGTCGCTCGATGATGCTTGACATAGAGGGCGGTCTCATGCCGTGTTCCCCCTCCCTTCCTGGAGCTTGCGCGCCTGCACCCGGAAGACGACCTGCTCGGGACAGACCGCGCTCAGGAACCTGCTGACGCACAGCGCCAGTCGTTCCTCGGCGAGGGAGTAGAAGATCCGGTTAGCCTCGCGCCGCTCGCGAATCAGCCCCGCCGTCTTCAGCACGCCGAGATGGCGGGAGACCGACGGGCCACTGATTGGGAATCTCCCAGCGATCTCGCCGGCCGACAACTCTCCCGCCCGGAGCTCCTCCAGGATCTGCCGACGCGTGGAGTCTGCCAGGGCGCGGAAGGCACCTGCCTCCTCGCCAGCATCGATACCTTTCATATTAGCTATTTAGCATAATAGCTAAGGATAAGCAAGCTCTGCCTCGCCGGGAGCTGGTGGCCATCGGGTCTGGCGCAAGGCGCGCCGCCAGATCGAACGCAAGGCCCGGCGCCGACGCCAGGCTTAGGCTGTGCATGATCGGGTGCGGTGCTGCGGGTCAGCCCGCGCTGAGCCGAACCCCTGTTGCTGGAACCTGGCACCGGGCTCGGCCTCATACCCTTCCATAACCCTCGCCATTAAGGATCTTTAGTTCGCATCGAGGCGGTCAGGCAGGGAGGGCGTCGGCCTGAAGCAGGACAGCGCCTGACGGAATCGAAAATCGGACCCCAGCCAGCCGCCCCCATGGCAAAATCGCAGGTGGCTAAGTATGGCCCGTCGTGCTGTCACCCCGCGCCACGACTTGATCATGGGTCTCGGGGCTGTTGGTGTGCTGATTTTCACGCCCGCAGGGCGTCCCGCGCAGGGACACACGGGACTTAAGCG
>DASQVO010000302.1:0-14426 GCA_035640715.1 Streptosporangiaceae bacterium | reverse complement strand
CTTCACCTCGGTGTCGCCGATCATCAGCGGCGGCAGCAGCTTGATCACCTCGACGTGGTCCCCGGAGACCTGGGTGAGGATGCGGTGGCGCTGGAACAGGGCGACGACCACCATCTGGGCGAACAGCCCGCGCCTGGCGGCCTGCAGCATGTTCCAGCTCGTCCGGAGCTTCAGCGACTTCGGCTTGGCGAATTCGATGCCGATTATCAGCCCGCGTCCGCGGACCTCGCCGAGGAGCTCGTACCGGTCGACCATCTCCTGGAGGGCGGCGCGCAGGGCGTCGCCGGTCCGCTGGGCGTTCTCGACCAGCCCCTCCTCCTCGATGACGGCGAGCGTTGCGAGGCCGGCCGCCATGGCAGCCGCCCCGGAGCCGAACGTCGAGTCGTGCACCAGCACCCGGTCTATCGAGGAGTACACCTTGTCGAAGATCCACGCCTTCGCCAGCATCCCGCCGACGGGGACGATGCCGCCGGACAGCGCCTTCGCGACCGTGACGATATCGGGCTCGACGTCCTCATACTGATAGGCGAAGAACTTGCCGGTCCGCCCGAAGCCGGTCTGCACCTCGTCGCAGATGAGCAGCGCGCCGCGGGCATGCAGCAGGTCGCGGGCGGCGGCGAGGAACCCGTCCGGCGCGATGTGCACGCCCTTGCCCTGGACCGGCTCGACGATCAGCGCGGCGACGTCACCCTTGCGCAGCTCGCGGTCGAGCGCCTCCAGGTCGCCCAGCGCGATCCACCCGTCCGGCAGCAGCGGGTCGAATCCCTTGCGGAACTCCGCCGAGCCGTTGACCGACAGCGACCCGGTGGTGAGGCCGTGAAAAGCGTGATCGCAGTAGAGCACCCGGCCCTTGCCCGTCGCGTATCGGGCGAACTTCAGCGCCGCCTCGACCGCCTCGGTGCCGCTGTTGCAGAAGTAGACCCGTTCCATGCCGGGCGCCTTGGCCAGCAGCCGCTCCGCGAGCAGCCCGGGCAGCAGCGGGGTGTCGAACTGCACCCAGTCGGCCAGCTCCGCGTCGAGGACGTCGTGCACCGCCTTGCGGATTACCGGATGGTTGCGCCCGGCGGCGAACACGCCGAATCCGGCGAGGAAGTCCGCGTAGCGATTGCCATCGGCGTCGTAAAGGTAGGCACCCTCTGCCCGCTCATAGCGCCGATCGAAGCCGATCGTGTGGAGCATGCGGGGAAGCTGGGGGTTTAGGTAACGAGCGTGCAGCCCATATCCCTCCCCGCTTCTGGCGCTCAGGAGGCTGGGCAGATCAAAGTTCATGGTCCATTGTCCCTTCCCCCGCCGCATGGTTAGGCGGAATTCGCCGCTCAACACAGACACTGTTTGCTGCGATACGGTAACGACTGGCTGCGATATGGTAACGACGCCCGGCGGCCCGGTGCGGGCCGCCCTGGTCATCGGCTGGCCGGCTGCCCGCCTGCCGCCTCCACCGATGCCGAACGAAGACGTGCGCTGCCTTTCCGGCCCCGCAGCAGCGTACGCCGGCTGGTCAGGAACCCTGCACCCCAGGACATATGCATTGTCGCCAGCGCTAGCGGCACACGGGCACGCACTGCCGGCGGCACAGCCCGGGCCAGCACCGCGGCGACGCAGACGATGCCCGCCAGATACGCAGCAGGGATCACAAATCCCACAGTCAGCCAGGCCACGCCGGCCGGCCCTCCCGTGGCGAGGCTGGCGAGCCCCGTCAGGCCGGCTGCCGTCCCGGCCACGATCACCGACAGGGCGGCCGGCGGTGCCAGGTAGCGCAGGTTGATGGTGCCGGAATGCTGGCGCGCGACGACGCGCCGCCAGCGGCCGTAATGGAAGTACTGCGCGGCAAGCGCGCGGGTGCTGGAGCGCGGCCGGTAGGTGACCCGCAGCTCCGGCGAGAACCAGATGAGGCCGCCGGACAGCCGGATCCGGTGGTTGAGCTCCCAGTCCTCGGCCCGCAGGTACTCCTCGTTGTAGCCGCCCACCTTCTCGATGGCCTCACGCCGGTACACGCCAAGATAGACGCTGTCGGCCGGGCCGGCCTTTCCGCCAGTGTGGAAACTCGCGCTGCCTACACCCGCCTTTGACGTCATGGCCCAGGCCACGGCCTGCTCGAAGCGGGTCACGCCCTCGGCGGCCATGATGCCGCCGACGTCAGCGGCACCGGTTTCCTCCAGCGTGCGGATGGCGGTGCGCAGGTAACCCGGCGGCAGCATGGCGTGGCCGTCGACCCGTGTGATTACGGCGAACCGTGCCGCCTTGATCGCGGCGTTCACCCCTGAGGGGATCTTGCCGGTCGGGTTCGGGACGACGGTGATGCGCGGGTTGCCCGCGGCAAGCTCCTGGGCTATCGCCAGCGTGCGGTCCCGCGACGGCCCGATGGCCAGCACCAGCTCAAGCTCGCCCGGGTAGTCCTGCGCGAGGACGTGCCGCACCGCCTCAGCCAGGTGCCTCTCCTCGTTGCGCACGGGCATCACAACTGATACCGGCGGCCAGCCGGACTCCGGCGGCGGCGCATCCGCGGGCGCTGGTGGTGTGTGCGGCCGTTGCTCCATGACGACCTTGACGCTACTGCACGCGGCGGTAATTCCGCCGCGCAGTTCCTGATCCCGTCAGCCGGCAGCTGCGGCCCGGGTCTCATACGCTCACAAGCCGGAGTCCTCCAGCAGCTCGGTGACAAGCGCGGCGATCGGCGAGCGCTCCGAGCGCACCAGGGTCACATGCGCGAACAGCGGGTGCCCCTTGAGCTTCTCGATGACCGCGACCACGCCGTCATGCCTGCCGACCCGCAGGTTGTCCCGCTGGGCGATGTCGTGGGTGAGCACCACCCGGGAGCCGGAGCCGATCCGGGACAGCACGGTGAGCAGCACGCCGCGCTCAAGCGACTGCGCCTCATCGACTATCACGAACGCGTCGTGCAGTGACCGGCCGCGGATATGGGTGAGCGGCAGCACCTCGAACATGTCCCTGGCGAGGACCTCGTCGATGACGTCCTGCGTCGTGACGGCAGACAGCGTGTCGTAGACGGCCTGCGCCCACGGGTTCATCTTGTCCGCCTCGGAGCCGGGCAGGTAGCCGAGCTCCTGGCCGCCGACCGCGTACAGCGGCCGGAAGACGAGCACCTTGCGGTGCTGGCGGCGATCCAGGACAGCCTCGAGCCCGGCGCACAGCGCCAGCGCCGATTTGCCGGTCCCGGCCCGGCCGCCGAGCGAGACGATCCCCACGTCCGGGTCAAGCAGCAGGTCGAGGGCCACACGCTGCTCCGCGCTCCGGCCACGCAGGCCGAATGCCTCGCGGTCGCCGCGCACCAGCTGGACGGACTTGTCCGCCCGGACCCGGCCGAGCGCAGTGCTTCCCTCGGAGACCAGCACCAGGCCGGTGTGGCAGGGCAGCTCGCGGGCTGCCTCGCAGTCGAGAACGCCGGAGGAGTAGAGCTCCTCGATCTCGGCCCGGGAAACGGCCAGCTCCGACATTCCCGTCCAGCCCGAGTCGGCTGGCAGGCCAGCCCGGTATTCCTGCGCTGGCAGGCCGATCGAGGCGGCCTTGACCCGCAGCGGCAGGTCCTTGCTGACGAGCACCACGTCATGGCCCTCGCCGGCAAGGCTGCATGCGACAGAAAGAATCCGGGTGTCGTTGTCCCCCTGCCGGAATCCGGCCGGCAGGACCTGGGAGTCCGTGTGATTCAGTTCCACCCTGACCGTGCCGCCCAGGTCACCGACGGGCAGCTCGGCGTCCAGCCTGCCGTGCTCGATGCGGAGGTCGTCCAGGTAGCGAAGCGCCTGCCGGGCAAAGTACCCCAGCTCTGGGTGGTGGCGCTTGGCTTCCAGCTCGGTGATGACCACGACCGGCAGCACCACGCGGTGCTCGTCGAACCGCGTGAAGGCGGCCGGGTCGGAGAGCAGAACGCTGGTGTCGAGCACGTAGGTTCGGACCTTGCGGGACCGCCTGCTCGCCGTACCTGCGCGCCGCCCGGGCTTGGCACCCGGCGCGGAGGCTTGCTGGCTGCTGGTACGCTGCGGACCGCGGTGGATAGAGGAACTGGCCACACGTTCTCCCCTGGGCGCCCAGGACGGCGCCCTGCTAGGACCCTGCCCACGTTATTCGCCAGCATGCGGAGACCATCACCGCCGCGGCCAGCACCAGTTACCCACCCGGGCCCGAAGGCCCGCCGTTGCCAGCCGCCTGGCGAATAACGCTCACAGGCGTCTCGGACGGACCGGGGTAGGCCCTGGAGGGGCCACGATCCGGCCCTTCCTTCATCACGCCTGCGTTCGGGGACGCGAACGCTTCGCAAATCCAAGGGCCTTCCCGCGGACGGCGTTCGCCGTCTGCCACATCGAAGGTACCCGGCTTACCGCCGGTCTGGAAATACCGCACGCTGACGACCTGTGAAATTCCTGGTGACGGCGCTGGCCAGGGGGACTGTGCTGGCCCGGGGGGGCGACCCCCCGGAACCCCCCGTCAGCTTTCCCGGGCTGGGGTCCGATACACCGGCCGCTCGCCGGGCCTGAAGGCCCGGACTCGCTGGGCCGGTACGATCGCCTGTCCGTAGCCCGCGCCGGTACCGGCCGATACACCGGCCGCTCGCCGGGCCTGAAGGCCCGGACTCGCTGGGCCGGTGGGGATTCGGTTTATGTGCCGAATCTGCGGTTCCGTGCCGCATAACTGCGCAACGCGCGCAGGAAGTCGACCTTACGGAAGGCTGGCCAGTAGGCGTCGCAGAAGTAAAATTCCGAATGAATGGTCTGCCAAAGCAGGAATCCGCCGATGCGCTGCTCACCGGATGTGCGGATCACCAGGTCGGGATCCGGCTGGCCGGCCGTGTAGAGATGCTCGGCGATGTGCTCCACGTCGAGGACCTCCGCGAGCTCCTCGATCGTCGTGCCGCGCGTGGCGTGCTCGTGCAGCAGCGAGCGCACCGCGTCGGCGATCTCCCGCCTGCCGCCGTATCCGACCGCGACGTTGACCAGCAGGCCCGGGTTTTCCGCGGTGGCCTCCGCGGCGTCCTTGAGCACGCGGGCCGTCTCGCCCGGGAGGAGGTCCAGCGCACCCATCGGGTTCAGGTGCCAGCGCCCGGCGACCAGCCGACGGACTGTCTCCTCGATGATCCGGAGCAGCGGCTCGAGCTCGGCGGCGGGCCTCGCCAGGTTGTCGGTGGACAGCAGCCACAGGGTGACCACCTCCACGCCGGCTTCACGGCACCACTCGAGCAGCTCGAAGATCTTGTCGGCGCCCTTCTGGTGGCCGATACTCACATCGAACAGCCCGGCCGACCTGGCCCACCGCCGGTTGCCGTCACACATCACGCCGACGTGCCGCGGAATCGCCGTCGGGGACAGGGAAGCTTCGAGCCTGCGAGCGTAGAGCCGGTAGATCAGGCCACGAAGTCCCATGTAGCGACCTTTCTGTCTCCCCTGCTCAGCTAGTAGAACCGTATCCAAGAATCCGGAACGATCCGGCAAGGATGGGTGAATCGGACGGGCCAGGCGCGCCGCAGGCCGGGCCCGCAGGAACTTCCGCCTAGCGGAATTACCTGCAGTTCCCGGCCTCCGGTGCGATGGGCCACCGTGTCAGCCCAGGTTGACGATCGCTTCAGCCGATCGAGTGATCGCGTCAGCCGATCGACTTGACGATCGAGGAATCCAGGCCTTCGAACGACGCCAGGTACTGGCTGCGCTCACGCTTGAGCTTTTCTACCATGGCGTCGTAGTCCGTCATCCTGCCGGTGCGCTCGTACAGCCGGCGCGGCTGCAGGATCTCTATGTCATCGATGCCGGGCACCGAGGCAGCGATTTCGTAACCGAAGTCGGCGTCCTCGGTCCATTCGATGGTTCCCTCGATGATGCCCTGCACGATCGCCGAGGAGAAGGGGATCGTGACCTTCTTCGAGTCCGGGTGACCGTCGCCGCCGCCGACGCGTCCCGTGTTCAGCACGAAGGCCTGGAGCTCATGGCTGTCGAGCAGCTCGAGCATCCGGTTTCCCATGTCGGCCATGTCGCGCGGGAAGAACGGGTTCGTGCCGGGAACCCGGAGGAACTTGCCCTCCTCGTCCTTGCCGCCCGCGGAGGTGCCGGTCGTCTCGCCCAGCATGAAGTACGCGGCGGTCTGGGTGCGGTCCAGCCGGGCGACACCGGGGACTATGTTCTCGTTCCTGTTGAGGATGAGAAGGAACTCGGCAGGCTCGAGCTGGTCGGCCGGCCACGGGCTGACATAGGTGAACGGCCAGGTGGTACGGCCGTTCTTGGTGTAGGAGGTGTCGAAGAAGTCGACCTTGCCGACCTCGTCCACCGACACGTTCTCCAGGTAGGCGTCCGGCTGGGTGGTGGCGTGGTAGATGGCCGGCTCGTACTCCGGGTCCAGCCCGAACGTCTTCGCGAAGCACCCGTTCTCGGTGGCGTGCACGATGCCGCCCGGCATCAGCGCCACGAAGTCGTCCTGGGCCGGCTTGCTGCCCAGCTGCGTGGTGAACGTCGTGGTGGTCTTCCCCGTGCCGGACAGCCCGACGATCAGCACGGTCCTGTTGCGGCCGCCGGCCGGTATCACCTTGCAGCCGGCGTGCAGCGCCAGGCCGCCCCGGTTGTAGACGATGTCGTTCCACATCCGCAGGCCGCCCTTCTTGGACTCGCCGAAGTAGTCCGAGTTGAGGACGCGCGTGATGTTACTGGCCAGGTCGACGGCGATGACCCGGTCATCCGGGTACCCGGGGGCCGGCAGGTTCGGCGTGTAGACGACCGTGGTGTCCGGCTCCCACGTCGCCGGGTCGTAATCGCCGGCGACCGGGTAGTAGAGCTGCTTCTGCATTCCTGCCACGTTGGCATTGGCCGCCTCAATGATCAGGCGCGCTTTGGTGCGGAATGCGGGGTCTGGTCCGATATAGCCGTCAACGACTACCATGTGGCAGCCAGCGATATAGGCATCCTGGATGGCCGCCACGCGGTTGTATTCGTCCCGGCTGATCGTTTGCTTCCTGGCGTTGGTTGAATCTTCGACGATGTAGGTGGACCGGGTACTACGTGAATCCACGCGCGCCTTCACCGCCACATTGCCGAACTCCGTGACCCGGCTGTTCGGCATTTTCTCCGTCAGCTCACGCAGCCGCCCCGCGGTCGGGTTCCACTCCACTGAAGCCGCGTTTACCTGGTACGCCACTATCGTTCCTCCTCGCCAGACGCCTCCGCGCATCCGCGCCCCGGGCGTATAGATAGCTGGGCCCGGCTACGAGGCAGTTTCGGCGAGTGTACCCCGTAATCGGAGGTTCAATAGCGCCTGTAATGAGCGTCACAATCCGGTTGACGCGATAGGGGGAAGCGGGATCGCCGGGCCGCGGCTAAACGGTCTGCTGGCGATGACAGGCACTCTGGTATAGACCTTCGCCGCCTCTGGTATAGACCTTTACCGTGCCTTCCGTATAGACCTTGACACGGCACCGGCGGGTATTCTCTGGCGCGATCTTCGCGCTGGCACGGCAACTCTTCTTAGCGATGATGGAATTACGCTGTGCACGTGTTCAATCCTGGTTTAGACCTTTGGTATAAACCAGGATTGAATTGGTATAAACCAGGATTGAATGGCCGAGCCATCCGGGTCAGGCCCGGGGGCCTCCCGAGCGCACTTCCTCGACTCGCCGCAGCGCGGCCCTGAGCTCATCAAGCCAGGAATCCTCGTGCTGGCCGACCAGCCGCACGCACCAGGCCAGCGCGTCGCTCCTGCTCCGCGCGACGCCGCCCTCGACCAGCGTGTCCAGGACGCGGCGCTCCGCCTGGCGTAGCCGCGTCATCACGGGCACCGACTGGGTCGTGAACATCTCTGTCCGGCCCGCGCACGTGACGCCCCACGACACCTTGCGCCGGAACCTGTGCTCAGCCTCCCTCGCGATCTCCACCCGCCGGGCCCTTGTCTCCTCGCGGAACCGGCGCATCCTGCCCTCGGCCGCCGCGGCCCGCTCAGCGTCGGACGTGTCCGGGTCCGTCTCCGGATCGGGCAGAGTCCCGACCACGATAATCTCCTCGCGGTCGGCCTGGATCACCGGCACGTCGGTGAACCAGCCACCGGGCAGCCTGCCGGCGAACCAGCCGCGCAACCGATCGCGCGGCGACTCCCCGGCACCAGCCTCGTCAGCGCCCGCGTAGACGCCGTCGTCGCCCGAGCCGCCGCCTTCGCCGCTGTCCGGGCTGATGCCTTCGGCGACGTCCTCGCCGGGGCCGCTGCCGCGGCCGTCGCCGGCAGACTCGTCCTGCGGGCCGCTGCCGATTTGATCCGTACTCATGTAATTATAATTACGTTGCATACGGTGAAGGTCAAGGCCGGGAGTGGCGACAGCCCCCTCCTGCCCGAGCACTTGCCGCCGATCTCGGTCCCAGCGGTATCACCGTCAACTCGGTGGCTCCCGGCACGTTCGCTACAGAAGTCAACGCCCAACTCGCCCAAGACCCGCAATGGACACAATGGCTGCGGTCACCTACCGCGCTCGGCCGCTGGGGGCGGCCAGAGGAGATCGCCGGCGTCGTCGTCTTCCTAGCCGGAGACACCGCTTCGTTCGTCACTGGGCAAACCATCGCTGTCGACGGCGGTATGACGACAACCTTCGTTCTAAGCCCTGAGCCAATGGGATTAGATCGAACCTGCCACCGCGGCGGCGAGCGCCGGATCCACGCGGATCGCGCCCGCGAACTCCGTGCCGATGCTGACCGGGACGATCTCCACGTCCATACCCGGCTCTGGCGCCTGGATCATCAGGCCGTTCCCGATGTAGATGGCGACGTGCGAGATATATCCCGGAGCGGTCGGGTCGGTGTGGTAGAAGAGCAGGTCACCCGGCTGAAGCTGGCTGACAGGCACCGCGGGCCCGGTCCTCGCCTGATCGGCGGCAACTCGCGGCATCCGCACGCCAGCCCGCGCGTAGGACCATTGCACCAGGCCAGAGCAGTCGAACGAGCTCGGTCCCGCCGCGCCCCATATGTAGGGCATGCCGCGCCTGCTGAGAGCCGAGCTGAGCATCGAGGTTGCCTCACTCTGGGTGAGCGCCCCAGCGGTGCTTCCGAGGGCGCCGGCTGAGCCTGCGGCCGCCACCCCGGCCGCAGTGGCCTCGGGCTTGGTGACTCCGGCGGCGACCTGTGTCATCAGCGGCTCAACCGCTGCGGCATGCGGGAGAACCCGCTTCGCGGCGGCGGCCAGCGATGCCAGGCTGGCGTGCGGCGCGCTGATCACAATGGCATTCGCCGCGGGCATCCCGAGCGAGCGCGCGACGGCATCGGAGACCACCGCGTCGACACCCTCGATGCCGACGGTGCCGAAACCGCCGACCGGCAGGTTCTCCCGCTTAGCCCCCGCGACGTGGACCGTCCCGCCGAGCAGCAGCTTGTCCAGCTTGCCCATCGTGTAGGAGACGGCCATGCCGCCGTCCGCCACGCTCTGCCATAGCCGATCCGAGGCGGCCGTCTTGGGCGCGGCAAAGCCGCGGAAGGCCGACGGGTCGACGCCGAGCACGGCGGTGAACTTCCCGTTCACCTGTATCTTGGCGGCCTCTACCGACTGGGCCGCGGTGACACCTGGGAGCCGCCGGATGGCGGGGAGCGTCCCGGCCGACAGTGACGACGGCGCCACGACGATCATGTCCGCCTGCAGCAGCCCGCGAAGCGGGGCAACGTCCGCGGTACCGCCGCGCCGCAACTGTGCGACGGGCAGTGAGAAGGACGCCAGCCGAGCGCTGCCGAGCATCGGGATCAGCGGCCCGGCATCACCGGTAGCGCCGGGGCCGGTACCCGCCTTCCCGGCCACGGCCCGCGTCCCGGCTGACGGCCCGATGGCCGATATGCCCAGGGCCGCTGCAACTCCGAGCAGCACAGGCGCGGTAACAGCGGCAACAGCAGGCAGCAAACGCGCCTTGTCCCGCACAGACCCTCCCCCTTCGCTATGGGCATATATTGACATAACAGCCCGCTGAACGGCGCAATGTTTCATCTATCTCGCGTGGCTCAGCTTGTCGTCAAGTCACTCACCCTTTGACGGGCGCCACCCGCCCGCCGGTTCCGAATGCTCCTTGGCAAAGATGCCTCACATATGGCCCAAACGTCTATACCTAACTCATTTGAGAACTATGCTGCACGATTCGTACAGCCAGTATTCAGCGGGCGTTATCCGGAACCAGCTAGCGAGCACGGGTCTGGGCCTGCGCGGGCGGCCCGGGACAGCACAGCATGCCCATGTACCGCTTGTGCCGGTGGGACTTCTGGATCGTCAGGCGGTGAGGGCGTCACGCAGGGATGCCGGCTCTGTGACCGGCAGCCGGCAGGTGAAGTTGCGGCAGACGTAGGCGGCGGGACCGCCATCCACGAGCCCCCGGCCCGCCAGAAGCGGCACCGGGGCCTCCGTGCCGTCGCCGAGGGCGAGCACCGCGCCGGGCGGCGCGGCCAGCAGCGCAGTCCGGTGCAGCTCGCGGGTTCGCTGGTCGTCGGCCGGGCCGACGATCGCGACCTCCGACGGCCCGGCGAGCAGCGCCTCGGCGACCGCCAGGCCCCATCCCGCCGCACGCGGGTAGCGCTCCGCGAGACCCGGGAGCACGCCGAGCGCGGCCAGTGCGGCCTCCCGGTGGCGTGCGGAGCCGGTCAGCGCCGAATAGCTGAGCAGCGCTCCGGCGGCGGCGAACGCGCCTGACGGCGTGGCGTTGTCGGCGGGGTCAGCCGGCCGGTAGATCAGCGGCTCGGCGCTGGCCGCGGTGTCGTAGAAGCCACCTTCCCCGTCGCTGAAGGAGCCGAGTACGGTCTCCAGCAGCCGCCCGGCGAGCGTCGCCCAGCGGGCCTCCCCAGTGACGCCGTACAGCACCAGGAAGCCCTCCGCGACGCAGGCGTAATCCTCGAGCACACCCTCACTGGCACCTGCGGTACCGTCTCGTGAGCTGCGCGCGAACCGGTCACCCGGCATGTGGACATCGGCGAGCAGGCGAGCGGCGTCTCCGGCGGCCACGGTCAGGTCCTGCCTGTTGAGCAGCAGCCCGGCCTCGGCGAGCGCCGCGATGGCGAGTCCGTTCCATGCCGCGACGACCTTGTCGTCCCTGGCCGGGCGGGCACGGCGGTCCCGGGCCGCCAGGAGGGCGGCGCGGACAGCACCGAAACGCTCAGCATCCGCGGGCTCGGCCCGCCGCTGGAGCACCGAACGGCCGTGCTCGAAGGTCCCGGTATCGGTCACGCCGAACACCTCGGCCGCGAAGGCGGCATCCTGCGGGCCCAGCGCCGCACTCAGCTCCGCCGGCGTCCAGACGTAGAACCGGCCCTCCTCGCCCTCGCTGTCCGCGTCGAGCGAGGCGGCCAGGCCGCCCTGGGGGGTCTGCAGCTCGCGGAGCATCCAGTCGCAGGTCTCCTCGGCGACCCGCCGCGCGAGCGCCGACCCGGTGCGGCGCCACAGGTGGGCGTAGACGCGGGCCAGCAGGGCGTTGTCGTACAGCATTTTCTCGAAGTGCGGCACTACCCAGGCCGCGTCCACGGAGTAGCGCGCGAAGCCGCCGCCGAGCTGGTCATACATCCCGCCCCTGGCCATGGCCTCCATTGTCTGATCGGCCATCCGCAGCGCTTCGGCGCCGCCGGTCCGCTCGTGGTGCCGCAGAAGGAACTCCAGGACCATCGACGGCGGGAACTTCGGCGCCCCGCCGTAGCCTCCGCGCCTCTGGTCGAAGTCACCCGCTAGCGTGCGGACGGCTGCGGCCGTGACGTCCGCCAGTCCCGCACCCGCGCGGACAGCACCGCCCGTGCCGCCCGCATCGCGCAGTGCCCTTGCCGTTGCGGACGCGTTGCCAGCGAGCGCCTCGGCGACGCGCTCCGCCTGTCCCCGGACGCCGCCCCGGTCCTTCTCCCAGGCCTCCGATATGCCAAGGATGAGTCGCGTGAAGTGGTCCCTGGGAAAGTAGGTGCCGCAGTAGAACGGCTCACGATCCGGTGTCATAAAGACTGTCATCGGCCAGCCGCCCTGGCCGGTCATGGCCTGCGTCGCGGTCATGTAGACCGCGTCCACGTCAGGACGCTCCTCCCGGTCCACCTTGATCGCCACGAGGCGCTCGTTCATCAGCGCAGCGGTCGCCGGGTCCTCGAATGACTCGTGGGCCATGACGTGGCACCAGTGGCAGGCGGCGTAGCCGACGGACAGCAGCACCGGCACATCGCGCTGTCTGGCCTCCTCGAACGCCTCATCGGACCACGGCCACCAGTCGACCGGGTTGTCCGCGTGCTGCAGCAGGTATGGACTTGTCGCGTCCTTCAGCCGGTTAGCCATGTCTCCATACTGACCTGCTGTCGCGCCGGCCGCGAAACGGGCTCCCTGGGCCGCCCGCTGTGCTGACGTGTCACATGTTCAGCAGCAGCTTGCGGTGCTGCCAGGCGAGGCGCAGCAGCGCCGCACCGGCCGGCTGCATGGCCTCGGCCGTGGTGAAACGCTCCACCGTGGCGGCGGTGAACTCGATCCCGGCATCGCCGCCCGCCGCACCGAGACCGGTGACGAAGTGGCCCTCGTCGTTGGACCGGAC
Source organism: Streptosporangiaceae bacterium (assembly GCA_035640715.1). Lineage (GTDB taxonomy): Bacteria > Actinomycetota > Actinomycetes > Streptosporangiales > Streptosporangiaceae > DASQVO01. Next base: position 1,933 of record DASQVO010000302.1, on the reverse strand, counting down.
CAGGCCGCCGAACGTCTCGTCGAAGAAGGGCGCGTCGAGGACCAGGACGGTCATCAGGTCGGCGTCCAGGGTCAGCGGATCGACCCCAGCGCCGAGCCAGTACGCACGCAGCGTCCCCGCCTGCCGCGCGCTGTCCAGCACGGCGAAGAAGGGCCACTGCCCGTAGTCAATGGGGGCGACGTCGCTGCCGTAGTCCTCGCTGGTGCCGAGGAGTTCCTCAGACAGCTCACGGACGATCGCCCGCCACAGGCTGAGGTCATTGGCGAGGTTCCATTCGCCGTCGCGTGACGGCTGGAACATGCCCGCCGGCGCGACCTGGTAGAGGCCCCCGTTGACCGCGACGCGGGCCGGGTCCCGCCAGTGCAGGAACATCTGCGCGCTTCCCGCGCCTTGGTCCAGCCGCAGCATGAGCGTGGCGACACCGGTCATCACCGGACGCCGGGCCAGATCCAGCGGGTCATCCACCGCCGACCGGAGCGGGAGTTCACTCACCGTGAGGGGCCCGGCCGGAAGCTGGCCCGGCACCTGCCCGGGCCACTGGGATCCGCCGCCCGGGTTGCGGCGCGCGAGGACCCGGCCGGCCGTCTCATGGGCAACCGCCTCGCTCGTGTTGATGAGATCGAAGTAACGGCCCGGGCCGAAGGCGAGGCGGCCGCTCCCCTCGGACGCGCGCACCTCGAGCAGCCGGTAGCACAGGCGGTTCTCGAGCAGCCGCGGCCTGCTCAGCGCTTCGAGCGCGGCGGCGTAGGAGCCGTAGCGCACTCCGTCGTCGCGGAGCGGGCGCACGCCCGCCGACCCTACCGGCCTGGTGCCGTCGATGACCGTGCCACGCGGGGCCGGATCCCACGACAGCGTGACCGCATCCAGGGAGACGGGCGCGGCGGGAAGCCATTCCGGCCGGCACATCAGCGGTGTCCCGGCGACCCGCCACGACGCTGGGTACAGGTCCTGCACCACGGCGGTCAGGGCATGGCGGTGCCCGTTCAGGTAGCCGCGTTCATGCAGCCAGCGCTGCTGGCTGCGTGAGACGGCGCCGTCGCGCCCGGCCGGCCCGGTTTCCGCGGTGACGGACTCGTGCGTCATGCTAGGGTGCCTCCGTCCCCGGATCGCCTCCTGCGCTCGGCCGCACCGGGGGCAGAGCCATCGTGCCAGCGTCTGGTTCCGTGAACATGTCCGCCCGGCTACGCCCGGATGACGGCGGGAAGGCGGGAAGCCCACGCCCACGCCCGCGGACCGGGCCCTCCCGCACGCCCCTCCCGCACGTGGCGCCGTGGGAAGGACACGGCGGGCGCAGGAGGGGCGCGACCCGCGGGAGAGACGCGGGCGCCGGGAGTCAGCCGGTGGCCATGGCGAACACGTGCAGCGCGGGCGAGCCGGCAGCCGGCGGCGACGCCGAGACGTTGGGCAGCACCACCGCCTGGACCGTCTTGCCCTGGGCCAGCGGCACGCCCACGTCGTACACGTGGACCGGATTATGGTCCTGCGCGTTGCCCGGAGCGTTCCGGTACGGCATGGTGATAGCCGGGTCTGAGCCGGCCGGCGGCGTCACATACCAGTCCGGCGTGGACAGCGTGAATGACTGCGACGTGCCGTCGGTGTAGAGGATCGTCCCGGTGCCGGTGGCGGTCCCGTAGGTGCCGGTGACGAGGAAGCCGAGAGTCGTGCCGCTGCCGCTCATCAGGACGGCCTGCCCGCCGGCGACGATGTCGTCCGGCTCGCCCGGCGCCGCCGCCGGCCAGGTGAACGACAACCCGCCGGCCTTGACGGCCGAGCCCGGAGTGACGCCGACGGATGCCAGTGCCTGCGCGGACAGGCTGTATCCGCTGCCGTCGATGTTGCCGGGGCCCGTGTTGGCATCATCGGTGATCCCGGTGTTGTCGAAGGCCGCGGGCACCGAGGAGTATGCGACACTCGCGGTCACGGTTGCCCGCGT
>DASQVO010000301.1:0-5564 GCA_035640715.1 Streptosporangiaceae bacterium | reverse complement strand
TCACCACGCCCGAGACCTGATCAAAGCCCCTCGCGACGAGCTGCGGCCTAGAGACACGGCCCGCGGCTAGTCAGCCTGCCGTTTCCCGAGGTCAGAACCTGATTCGGTGCTCTAGCCGAGCCGAATTACGCGGAACGCAGGCCAGCCGGGTCCCGTTCAGCGACCTGTATGACACGATCACCGGGGACCAGGTCGCCTTCCAGGCGCGGCCGGTGCAGGGCGGCATCTTCGCGCTGCTGGCGCTGCGCAAGCGATCCTGAAAGCGGCCGGGCCTGGCAGCGGTCCCGCGTGCCTGCCAGGCCCGGCCGGCCTCGGCCGGCGTTATGTGAGGTTGGGGCGCAGCCAGCGCCTGACCTGGGCAGGGTCCAAGCCCCGGCGCCGGGCGTAGTCAGTCGCCAGCTCACCCCGGCCGGACGGCTCAGTGCCATGTCGATTCTGGGAGCAGCGGACCGCGCCCAGTGCGTCCCTCCCTGCGACCTGGCTGGGATCAGGGGTAGGAGGTGAGCAGTGCGAGGGTGGTCTCCGCGTCCGAGGGGCCGCCGGTGTCGTTGATGATGTGGGCGATGGTCCCTTCCTCCCGGCCATTGCCGGTGAGGGTGATGGCATGTCAGCGGCGACCCGCTGGATCACGCTCGGCCCGGCGCCGCTGGAGTGCTCCGGCGCTGACCCTGGCGTACGTGTCGTGCGTTCCGCAACTCCCATGCCGCTTCGATGCCGCACCGGCAGGGAAGAGCGGCACATCACCCCTCAGCCCGCCACGGCTATGCCATCAGGGCCATCCAGCCCGGTGCGGGACCCTTTGATGGTGGCGGTCGGGCTGCTGTCGCCGCTGGCGTTCTTCTTGTATTCGGTCACCGAGTTCGCGGTGTTGGCGACGAACAGGTGCCCGGAGGAGTCCACCGCCACGCCCGAAGGTTCGGACAGCCCGGTCCTGCGCCCGGCGATGACGGCGATGGGACTGGTGTTTCCGTTGGTGTTCTCCTTGTATTCGGTCACCGAGTTCGTGCCGTTGTTGGCGACGAACAGGTGTCCAGAGGAGTTCACCGCCACGCCATCAGGGCCAGACAGTCCGGTGCTGGACCCGGCGATGGTGGCGATCGGGCTGCTGTCGCCGCTGGCGTTCTCCTTGTATTCGGTCACCGAGTTCGCGCTGAAGTTGGTGACGAACAGGTGCCCGGGGGAGTCCACCGCCACGCCCGCAGGGTAGGACACCCCGGTGTGGGACCCGGCGATGGTGGCGATCGGGCTGCTGTTCCCGCTGGCGTTCTTCGCGTATTCGGTCACCGAGTCCGCTTCGATGTTGGCCACGACGATGAAACCGCGCGGCGCCGATGGCCGGGCGCTCGCCGCGACCGGGCCGCCAGCGGCGAGTGCACCCCCCGCAGCCAGTATCACGGCCGCGCCGGCAGCAAGCACCCCCCGGCCTGGGCATCTGAGCCGCTTGAGTGAACCAGGCATGCTAACCCCCTTCCCCGCACCCATGCGGGTACCGATGGGCGGGTCTGGATGAAGTGGATACCTGACCAAGAGAATCCCTGCCGCATGGCGCGCTTACCTGGCACAACAGATTCTCCCGCGAATGCGACCATCCCCGATGAGTATGGCTGTAATAGCCGTGCCTCGGCTGGTCATCCGATGGTGTCGGTGCCTCGGCCGGGAATCATGTTCCCAATGCCAGGGCAAGCTTGGGCGCGATGGGCGTGCCCAATCCGCTGGCCATGTCATATCCCCTGGTCGCCGGGTAGCGGCCACGGGCGGGCTGAAGGTAGTCGTTGTTGCCGGAAACGATGTCGTTGAACCTCCCGGCCGGCATCGAGTACAGCCTCGGGTTCAAGAACCCTTCCCTGATGGCCGGGGACGCCTGGGACTCGATGTCGGCCAGCATCGCGGCCCACAGCGGCGCCGCGGCGCTCGTCCCGCCGCCCGTGAGCCAGTGGCCACCGTAGAAGGCGACATAGCCTCGATATAGGTCGGCTGAGGCGGACACGTCGGGAACCTCCCGGCAATACCCCTTTGACGCGCCGCAGGGCTGGCCGCTGCTGTAGCCGCTGATGACCCCTGGGCCCTTCTGCCAGGCCGGCATTGTCCACATGCTGGAGATGCCGCCGCCTCCAGCGCCTTTATGCCCGGCCGACTCGTTCCAGACTGTCTCGGCTGGCGGCGGCCCGAGCGATGCCAGCTCGGTGCCGCCGACCGATGTCACATAAGGCTGGCTGGCCGGGTCCTCGACCGCCAGTTGCTTCATACTGGGCCGGTGAAGGTAGCACGCCTCCGACCCGCTATCACCCGAACCGGCAAAGACGGACATGCCTTCGGTCGCTGCCTGCTGGAATAGAGTGTTCTCACTGGCGATCAGCCCTGGGGCGACCGCGTTGGCCATGGGCTCGCACGCCGCCCAACTTATTGAGAGCACGCCTGCCACACCCGCATCGATGATCTTGGTGTACACATCGATTACGGACTTGGCATAGTTGAAAACAGGCGCTTCATGCACCACGACCCTGGCCGCAGGAGCCATGGCGATCACGGTCTCGATGTCAAGAGCCGCCTCGCCCTCCTGCCTCCCGGTGGCGCCGCCGTCGACCCTGACAGTGGAGACTGAGGTTTTCGTTCCGTAGCACGCCTGGAACGCGCTGATATCACTCGCCGTGAATGGCTCGAACTCGGGCAGCGCGACGGTAGTTCCCCGGCCCTTGTCACCCTTGCTGTACAGCCCGCTGACGGAGTAGGCCTTGGCCAGCTGATCGTATGTCCACGCGCCATGCTCGTCGCGCGCGGCTATGGCTGCCTGGCAGGGCTGAGGACCGCTGGTGCCGAGCCAGGCAGGCGTGGCGCGGGGGTGGGCAGGTGTGGCGCGGGGGTGAGGAGGAGTTGGCACTGGCCGGGCCGGTGCCGCTGGCAGCAAGGTGTTGAGCCCGGCAATGGCCTGCGTGACTCTGGCGGCCGCCGCAGGCAGTTGTGGCGGCAGCGTGTTCGCAAACGCCACCTGCCCGGAGGAGAGCCGATAGCTCTCAAAGTGAGTGCGCAGCGCCGTGCTGGCACGTCCCACGGTGGCGGTGACTGGTATCACCATGTGGTTCGCGCTGACCGGGCCGGCCGCCAGCCCGATATCGCGCAGCGCCGAGTCAATGCTCTGGATGACAGCCGGCGGCTGCCCGAACCGGGCAGCGAACTGAGCGGCGGTCAGGAACTTGTGGTACGACGGCGACCCTGGCGTGGAAACCGCGGTCGCGAGCGCCTGGAGCCCGGCCGGGGCCGTCGGCCGCAGCACGATGTCGAAGCTGATAGGGGCGGACGGTGATGTCGTCCCCATAGCGCTAACCCCGGCTGGGATGACTGGAGCGGAACCTATCGGCTGGGGCCCGGACTTGGTCGCTGCACTCGCGTTCGCTGCCGGGAGCGCGGCTGCGGGAACGCTCAGTGCCACCGCAGCGCATATTGACGTGAGGAGCTTTCGCATCGCACGCCTCCAAGTTTTTCTCGCTTGGAGCGGCATCACGAAATCGTCAGCCAATCGGCCTCTGATGTGCCGCAACGGCAGCGCCCTCGAATAGTGACCTGACGGGACGGCAGGGAAACAGAGGCGTGACGTCGCCCCGTGGACGGTAACCGCCCCCTGACGGCTACCCGTGCGTGCCGACGTTCTTCCACCGTACACAGGGCCAGGCGGGCAACTGTCAAGACCTGTGATGAAGATTTTTCAGATAACTCCGGCCGGTGTTCTTGCCGGGCCGGCCGGCGGGTTTGCCGTTGATGAAGGCAGCTCCTGCGCGCACGAGCGCGACGAGGTGCGGTCCAGTTCATGGCGCGCCAGCGGTCTTGTGCTGACGCGGATGGGCTTGAACGCCACGGCCAGCCCGGCCGCCCGCGATCCAGGGCCTTTAGTGATGTTGACATTTAATAATAATCTTTGATCCACAGGTATTGGCTATTCTTCCTCGGCCATTGCTGGTGAGGGCGACGGCATGTCAGCGGCGGCGCGCTGGATCACGCTCGGCCCGGTGCCGCTGAAGTGCTTCAACGCTGGCCATGGCGTAGGCGTCGTGCGTTCCGCAGCTCCCAGGCTGCTTCCATGCCGCGCCGGCAAGGAAGAGCGACTTAGCGCGTCACCCTTGGCCCGCACGGCTATGCCACCAGGGTGGGACAGGCCGGTGCTGGGCCCGGCGATGGTGGCCATGGGACTGATACAGGGCGGCATCTTCGCCCTGCTCGCTTTGGCAAGCGCGGGCAGCGGGCACTAGGCCGGAAGGCGCCGGGCCGGGCCACTAGATGACATTTCCGGCGTCAGCTATCGCATGAATTTCACATAATTTAGGGAAGACGGTCGTATGACATAAACCACGTTATCGTTCGGCTCACGATGAAAGTCGCTGGATATCCTCGTTAGCATGTCCAGGCTGCTGACGCACGGCGACGACATGGAGGTGCCCGGCGAGGACGTCACGCCGGACACGGCAGCCGGGAGTGTCGCCCAGCGGCCGCCGCGCCTCCTGCTGACCCTGCTCGGCGACTACTGGTGGCGCCGCACCGAGCCGCTGCCGTCGGCGGCGATCGTCGCGCTGCTGGCGGAGTTCGGGGTCAGCGACTCGGCGGCCCGGGCCGCGCTGAGCCGCCTCACCCGCAGCGGGCTCCTGGTCACCTCCAAGAGCGGGCGGCGAACCTTCGTCCGGCTCAGCGACCGGGCGGCCAGGGTGCTCGACGACGGCGCGCGCCGTATCTTTTCCTTCGGCCAGGCGACCCAGGCGTGGGACGGGATGTGGAGCCTCGTCGCGTTCTCCATCCCTGAGAACAACCGGGCCGCCCGGGACGCGCTGCGCAAGCAGCTGCGCTGGCTCGGATTCGCGCCGCTGTATGACGGCCTGTGGGTTGCCCCCGTGACCACGCCGCCGAGGTGATCGGCTACCTCCGCGAGCTGGGCATCACCACCGCCACCGCATTCCGGGCGACCACGGCACCCGAGGGCGGCATCGGCGGGATACCCCACCGCGCCTGGGACCTGGAGGGCCTGCGCAAGCGGTACGAGGCCTTCACCGGCTACGCGCAGGAACTGCGGGAAGCCGCCCTCGCCGGGACCATGGCACCAGAAGACGCGCTGATCGCGCGGACCCGCCTGATGGACGAATGGCGGGCCTTCCCTGCGCTCGACCCCGAGCTGCCCGCCGAGCTGCTGCCCGAGGCATGGCCGCGGGCCGCGGCCCGCGAACTGTTCATCACCACCTATGACCTGCTCGGCCCGCTCGCCGTGCGAAGGGTCCGCCACGTCATCGCCAGATACAGCCCCGGGCTCGCGCCCCGCGTGAGCTACCACAGCTCCGAGCTGAAGACTGGCCCGGCCGGCCTCAGCCCGGCGTTATGTGAGGTTAGGGCGCAGCCAGTGCCTGACCTGGGCAGGGTCCAAGCCCCGGCGCCGGGCGTAGTCATCTGCCTGGTCTTCGCCTATGCGGCCGACGGTGAAGTAGCGCGATGAGGGATGGGCGAACAGCAGGCCGCTGACGCTTGCGGCCGGTGTCATCGCGAAGGAGCCGGTCAGGCCCATGCCGAGCCGGTCGGCGCCGAGCAGGCCG
>DASQVO010000300.1:0-17423 GCA_035640715.1 Streptosporangiaceae bacterium | reverse complement strand
CTGCATGTCACCCTCCTCGGCAGCCCGCTGTCACCAGCGGCCATCACCGCCATGGCGGGACGGATCGCGGCGAGCGGCGCGAACATCGACCGGATCACCCGGCTCGCGCAGCACCCCGTGATGTGCATCGAGATGGACGTCTCCGGCGCGGACCCGGTGACGCTGCGGGCTGAGCTGTCCCGGGAGGCGGCGCAGCAGCAGGTCGACGTGGCCGTGCAGCGCGGCGGCCTGCAGCGGCGCGCCATGCGGCTCATCGTGATGGACGTCGACTCGACGCTGATCCAGGATGAGGTCATCGACGTGCTCGCCGGCCGGGCCGGGTGCGCCGCCGAGGTGGCCAAGATCACCGACGCAACCATGCGCGGCGACCTCGATTTCGAAGCGTCGCTGCGGGAACGGGTGGCCCTGCTCGCCGGGCTGGACGAGCGCGTGCTCGGCGAGGTCCGCCGGGAACTGCGGCTCACGCCCGGTGCCCGCACGCTCATCCGGACGCTGAAGCGGCTCGGCTACCGCTGCGGGATCGTCAGCGGCGGCTTCACCCAGATCATCGATCCGCTCGCCGCCGACCTCGGCATCGACTACATGGCCGCCAACGTGCTCGACATCGACGGCGGCAAGCTGACCGGGAAGCTCTGCGGCCCAGTTATCGACCGCCCCGGCAAGGCCGAAGCACTCCGGCGGTTCGCCGAGCGCGCCGGCGTCCCGCTCAGCCAGACCGTCGCCGTCGGCGACGGCGCCAACGACCTGGACATGATCGCCGCCGCCGGGCTCGGCATCGCGTTCAACGCCAAGCCCATCGTGCGGGACGCCGCGGACACGGCGCTGAGCCTTCCCTACCTGGACACGGTCCTGTACCTGCTCGGCATCTCCAGCGACGAGGTAGAGGCAGCCGAGGCTGCGGAATTACATGATCATAGGCCGGAACCGGCGTATTTACCGGCAAACGGCCCATGCACGCAAGAAACAAACGGAGCCCCCCGGCACCAACGGTTGTGAGTCAGCGCCGAGGGGCCCCGGAGTGCGGTCAGGAGTCGGAGGCAGAGGAGCTGCGGGCGCCCTGGGTGCTCGTGCTCGGGGCACCTTGGGCGGCAGTGGCGTCTTCGGCCCTGGCATCCCCGGCGCTGACGCCTTGGACGATGGCATCGACTGCGCCAGCGACCTCGGATGGGCCCTCGGCGCCCGCGCCCGTACCGTCCTGCGCCGAGCGCCGCTTGGAGATCACGACCGCCCCGACAATGATGATCACGGCGACGACGGCGACGCCGGTCCGCAGGCCCACGTTGCCGCTGTACCTGACGACGCTGGTCGCGATCAGCAGCGAGACCAGGTTCATCACCTTGATCAGCGGGTTGATCGCCGGGCCCGCGGTGTCCTTGAACGGGTCGCCCACGGTGTCGCCGATCACGGTCGCGGCGTGCGCCTCTGAGCCCTTGCCGCCGTAGTTGCCGTCCTCGACGAGCTTCTTGGCGTTGTCCCAGGCGCCGCCGGAGTTGGCGAGGAACACCGCCATGAGGACGCCGGCCGCGATGGCGCCGGCCAGGAAGGAGCCGAGCGGCGCGTACCCGATTGCGAACCCGACGGCGATCGGGGTCAGCACGGCCAGCAGGCCCGGGGTGGCCAGCTCACGCAGCGAGTCGCGGGTGCAGATGTCCACCACCGGCCCGTATTCGGGCTTCTCGGTGAAGTCCATGATCCCCGGGTGGGTGCGGAACTGCTTCCGCACCTCGAGGACCACCCGCTGGGCAGCCCGGCCCACCGCCATGATCAGCAGGCTGGAGAACATGAACACCACGGCGGCGCCGACGATCACCCCGACCAGCACGTTGGGCTTGTCCACCGACAGGCTGAACGAGCCCGCGGCCCGGCCGAGAGCCGACTCGACGGTCGTCCGGAACGAGCCGAACAGGGCCGTCGCCGCGAGCACGGCGGTGGCGATCGCGATGCCCTTGGTGATCGCCTTGGTGGTGTTGCCCACCGCGTCCAGGTGGGTGAGCACCTGCGCGCCCTCGCCCTCGACGTCCCCGGACATCTCGGCGATACCCTGCGCGTTGTCGGTGACCGGCCCGAAGGAGTCCATCGAGACGATGACGCCGACCGTGGTGAGCAGGCCGGTGCCGGCCAGCGCGACCGCGAACAGCGCGACCGTGGCGTTGCCCGTACCGAGCAGGAAAGCGCCGAAGACCGCGCCGCCGATCAGCAGCGCGGAGTAGACGCCGGACTCCAGGCCGGTGGAGATACCCGACAGGATGACCGTGGCCGCACCCGTGGTCGAGCTCTGCCCGATGTCACGGACCGGCCTGCGGTTGGTCTCGGTGAAGTAGCCGGTCAGAAGCTGGATGGCGCTGGCCAGCACCAGGCCGATCAGCACAGCTCCGAGCGCGAGCCATTGCGGGCTGCCGCCGTGGTGCAGGATGCCCGCATCGGTGACACCCTTGAGCTGGCTGAACTTACCCGGCAGGTACAGGAACGATGCGATCGCCACGCCGATCGCGGAGATGATGGCGGAGACGAAGAAGCCCCGGTTGATGGCGCTCATCCCGCTGCGGTCGCCCTTGCGCGGCCGGACGACGAAGATCCCGATGACCGCCGTGATCACGCCGATCATGGGGACGATCAGCGGGAAGACCAGGCCGTCGTTGCCGAACGCGACCTTGCCGAGGATCAGTGCGGCCACCAGCATGACCGAGTACGACTCGAACAGGTCGGCCGCCATGCCGGCACAGTCGCCGACGTTGTCCCCCACGTTGTCGGCGATGGTCGCCGCGTTCCGCGGGTCGTCCTCAGGGATGCCCTGTTCCACCTTGCCGACCAGGTCGGCGCCGACGTCGGCCGCCTTGGTGTAGATGCCGCCGCCGACACGCATGAACATGGCCAGCAGCGCGGCACCGAGGCCGAAGCCCTCCAGGACACTCGGCGCGTTCCCCTTGTAGATCAGTACCACGACCGCTACGCCCAGAAGGCCGAGGCCGACGGTGAACATCCCCGCCACGCCGCCGGTCCGGAAGGCGATCCGCAGGGCGTGCCGCTCACCGCTCTCCCGCGCCGCGGCGGCCACCCGCACGTTGCCGCGTACCGTCAGCGACATGCCCGTGAAGCCGGTCAGTCCCGAGAACAGGGCACCGACGAGGAAAAATATGCTGCGGCCCCACCGGACGCCGGTGCCGTCCGCGGGCAACAGCAGGAGGACGAAGAAGATCACCACGACAAAGATGCCGAGTGTCCTGAACTGGCGCCTGAGGTAGGCCGCCGCGCCCTCCTGGACCGCCCGGGCGATTTCCTGCATCTTCGCGGTGCCCTGGCTGGCTGCCAGCACTTCGCGCACCAGCCAGCCGGCCACCGCGAGGGCCAGCAGCGCGATCACCGCGGCGATGACGATCCACACCAGGTTCCCGCCGCTTACACCGACGGGCCCGGCCGCCGCCAAGGCGGGGTTGAGCCTAGACATTAGTCCTTAGTCCTCCTTGACCCTCAAGCCACGCATGGTGCGCACCCGGGACGGCAGTGCGTTGCTCAGCCGCACCGTGCAGGGCCTGCACTCCGGGCAGCGTCCCGCCGCGCCCGGCGCCGGCGAGTGCCGCATGCGCTGAGTAGTGCCACCAAGACAGTGGCGGGAGTCTACGCATGCATCGCGTGAATCGTAAAGGCTGGCGCACTCTTAACACATTAGAGATAAATTTGTAATAAAAGGTTTATAAAAACGTTACCTTAACGGTAACACCGATACGGTCTCCACAACGCTGCGGACAGGCCTGCGGGATGCCGATGAGCACATCCGGCGGGATACGGCAGGCGCCCGCACGCCAGCGGGCTCGCATGGTGGAACATGCCAGCGCCCGGCACGGTGAGAGGTGCGTGGCGCGGTAAGAGGTGCCAGCAGGCACGCACGGTCAGGCGGCCGGGATGGCCCGGGGAAACTGGACGGCCACCCGATGACCGTACCTGTCCCGCCCCGCCCGGGGCGGGAGCGCCCGCGGCGGGCCGGCAGCGCCCGTGGCGCCGCCGGCACCGCGGCAGGCGGCCGCTACATCGCCGCGGTCACGGCAGGCCAGCTCATCCGGACGCTGAGCCCGGAATCCGTCGGGGAGATCCGCACGTCGTCGGCGAGGCCCGAGATCACGGCGAGGCCGAACGCGGCCGGGAATGCGCTATCCGGGCTGTCCATCAGCTCCGGGGCGAACGATGCCGTTCCATCGTCCGGCGCCGAGACAGCAGCGCCATCCATGACGGGAGCGATCCCGCCCTGGCCGGGCACGGCGTCGGGCGGCGCGGCATCGGTGACCACGACCTCGAACCGCTCACCCAGGTCGGTCAGCTCGAGCCGGACCGGCTCCGCCGGGCAGTGCCGCCGGTGCGCCTCCACCGCGCGGGAGCACGCCTCGCCGACCGCGAGCCGCACCTCATCGAGCAGTGCTTCGTCGACGCCGCTGCGGCGGGCCACGGCCGTGGCAACGAGCCGGGCCGTGCGCACGTGCGCTGGCAGCGGTGTGAACGTGACTTCAACTGTGGGCATCACTGAGATTCAGCCACCCGCGGGCTACTTCTCAGACTTCCGGGCGGCGATGGCCTCATCTACCGTGTCGTGGATGCCGAAAACCTTTGTGAGCCCCGTTATGCGGAAGATCTTCAGTATCCGCTCCTGCGTGCACACCAGGTCGAGCGAGCCGTCGTAAGCGCGCACCCGCTTGAGGCCGCCTACCAGCACCCCGAGGCCGGTAGAGTCGAGGAACTCGACCTTCTCCATGTTCACGACCAGCTGATAGTTGTTCTTATTGACCAGGTCGATCAACAGCTCACGGAGCCGCGGTGCGGTGTACACGTCGATCTCGCCCTCTACATCGACGACCTCGATGCCGTCCTTGGTGTGGTGACCCAGCTTCAGTTCCACAAAATCCTCCAGCGCCATGCAGCCGTCGTCTGAACGTCCCGGCCCCACCGCGGGATATGGCGAGACGGGACGCGGGATGATCCTCCGGGGCATTCAACCACGCTCCGGTGTTATGTCTATACGAAATCAGGCTCACAGGCACACCCGGCCCCGCCTCCCGGGCATCCTCCGGCGCCACACCCGGAGTATCCTGCGGCGCAAGTCCGGCATCCGGCAGCGCCAGGTGAGAGACTGAGAAGCCGTGGCCTCCATCACGCCAGTACCGAGTGAGCCGCCCCCGGCTCGGCATGCCGTCCCGGCTCCCGGCCTGTTCCGCGAAGGCTGGCGGACAGGACGGCTGATCCACCTTGAGCAGATCCCCGGCCGCTGCGGCGTCCAGGCGGCGTGGCCCGGCTGGGTGCCGGCCGACGTGACCGAGGCGCTCGCCCGCCGCGGTGTCCGCGCCCCCTGGTCACATCAGGTCGCCGCCGCGGACCATGCCCGGGCCGGCCGCAATGTGATCATCTCTACCGGCACTGCCTCGGGTAAGTCGCTCGGGTACCTGCTGCCCGCACTGACCGCGGTGCTCGAGGGCGGCACGGCGCTCTACATCGCGCCGACCAAGGCCCTGGCGGCAGACCAGCTAGCCGCGATCCGCGGGCTCGGGCTCCCCGGTGTCCGGGCCGCCGTGCTCGACGGTGATGCCAGCGCCGCGGAGCGAGCCTGGGCCCGCGCACACGCTGGGTACCTGCTCACCAATCCCGACATGCTGCACCACGTCCTGCTGCCCCAGCACGGCAGGTGGTCCGGCTTCTTCAGCCGGCTGCGCTATGTGATCGTCGATGAGTGCCATGGGTACCGGGGGGTCTTCGGTTCCCATGTGGCCCATGTGCTGCGCAGGCTGCGCCGGATCGCCGCGCATCACGCACCGGCCAGGGGCTGCGTCTTCATTCTCGCCTCGGCCACGGTCAGCCAGCCTGGCCGGACCGCGCGCCTGCTGACCGGCCTGGATGCCGAGGAAGTCACCGTGGACGCCTCCCCGCGCGGGCCAGTCGCCTTCGCGATGTGGGAGCCGCCTCTCACCTCCCTGCGGGGCGAGGCGGGCGCGCCGCTGCGCAGGACGGCGACGGCCGAGGCGGCGGAACTGCTCGCCGGCCTGGTCCGCGAGAAAGTCGCGACGCTTGCGTTCATCCGCTCCCGCCGGGGCGCGGAGGCAGTTGCGCTGCACGCCAAGCGGCTTCTCACCGACCAGGGCGCGGCCGACTGCGCCGGCCGCGTGGCGGCATACCGGTCGGGTTACCTGGCGGAAGACCGGCGCGGGCTCGAGGCGGCGCTGCGCGGCGGACGGATTACCGGCCTTGCCACGACGAACGCGCTCGAACTGGGGGTCAGCATCACCGGCCTCGATGCCGTGCTCATCGCCGGCTGGCCCGGGACCAGGGCGTCACTATGGCAGCAGGCCGGGCGGGCCGGGCGCAGTGGCACGAGCGCCGTCGCGGTGCTGATCGCCAGGGATGACCCGCTTGACACCTACCTGGTGCACCATCCGGAGATCCTGCACCGTCCGGTCGAGGCGACCGTGCTCGATCCCGCCAACCCTTACGTACTCGCTCCGCACCTGTGCGCGGCCGCTGCCGAACTGCCGCTCACCGACGCGGATATGACCCTCTTCGGGGACGCAGCCAGTGCTGTCGCCGAGGACCTGTGCCGTCGTGCCATGCTGCGCCGGCGGCCAGCCGGCTGGTACTGGACCCGCCGTGCCCACGCGACGCGGCTTACCGGCCTTCGCGGAACGGGCCCGGAGCCCGTCAAGATCGTCGAGGAGGCGACCGGGCGGCTTGTCGGCACGGTAGACGAGCCATCCGCGCACCTGCTCGCCCACGAGGGCGCCACCTACCTGCATCAGGGCGATACCTACGTGGTCAGCGCGCTCGACCTGGCGGACGGCGTGGCGCTGGTCCGCGCCGGCGATCCTGGCTACGTGACTTCTGCCCGTCAGGTGACTGAGATCGACGTAATTGGGCATTTTCGTTGTGTGGAGTGGGGCGAGGCGGCGGCGCGCTTCGGCGATGTCGAGGTCACCAGGCAGGTCACCTCATTTATCCGGCGGCGGTCCGATACGGGCAGGCCGCTTGGCGAAATCCCTCTCGATCTGCCTGCGCGGACGCTGCGCACCCGCGCGATGTGGTGGACGATCTCGGAAGCGCAGCGAGCGCGGCTCGCCGGCGCCGGGGTGGATCTTGCAGGCGCCGCGCACGCGGCCGAGCACGCCGCGATCGGCCTGCTGCCGCTCTTCGCTGCATGTGATCGATGGGACATCGGCGGCGTCTCCACCGACCTGCATCCCGCGACCGGCAGGCTGACCGTGTTCGTCTACGACGGGCATGAAGGAGGAGCCGGCTTTGCCGAGCGCGGGTTCGACGCGGCCAGCGAGTGGCTCACGGCCACACGGCAGGCGATCGCATCGTGTGAATGCGAGACGGGGTGCCCGTCGTGCATACAGTCGCCTAAGTGCGGAAACGGCAACATGCCGCTCTCAAAGAGCGGAGCGCTCATGCTTCTTGGCACGTTGCTTGACGCAGCTAAGACACCCGCCGCCAGCTTCAACAGGAAAAAGAGGCGGCCCCCGCCGGGGGGGAGAGCGAGGGCCGCCGTACGGGCCCGGCCCTGGGGGGGATGAGCCGGAACCGCCTACTAAGAAAGCATATCTTCAATGGGCTTCGGTAACCACTTCGGGCACCCGAAGGAAGCTTCCGCAGCAAGAATTAGCACATATACAGCCTGGTACCTGGAGAGTTCGGCCGAGGAGATGACGACAACCACCGCCGCATTTTTTGATCTCGACAAGACGCTCATCTCGAGATCGAGTACCCTGGCCTTCACTCGCTCGTTCTACCGTCATGGCCTGATCAGCCGAAGTGCCGTGATCCGTGGCGCGTTTGCCCAGGCTGTGTTCAGAAGGGCTGGAGCAGGCCATGGGAGGATGGAACGCATCCGCAGCCAAGTGAGTGAGCTGTGCCGTGGCTGGCAGGCCGAGAGGGTGCGTGAGATCGTCAGGAAAAATCTGGATGAAATCATCGTTCCGCACCTGTACGCGGAGGCCCAGGCACTGGTATCGCGGCACCGCGAGGCCGGCCAGGACGTCATCATCGTCAGCACCTCGGGCCACGAGGTCGTCGATCCGATCGGCGCCCTGCTGGGGGCGGATACCGTGATCGCCACCCAGATGGTTATCGCTGACGGCTACTACACCGGCGACATGGCCTTCTACGCGTACGGCGAGGCAAAGGCCGCGAGAATACGTGAGCTTGCCGCGGAGCGCGGCTACCGGCTGGCCGAGTGCTATGCCTACAGCGACTCGATCACCGATCTGCCGATGCTCGAGGCGGTCGGCTACCCCACCGCGGTGAACCCGGACCGCGCGCTGCGGCGCGTCGCGGCCGAGCGCGGCTGGCCGATCCTGTCCTTCACGGCACCGTCGGGGCGCGGCCGCCCGCGGGCAGCTGCCCCCACGGGTTGCGGTCGCTTAAACCACCTCTTCAGGGCATGTAAGCGGCGGCACTGATTGATGTCACGAATTGATTACGCCAGGGTCTTTTCAAGCTCCGCCGTTCGTCGTAGAAATGTGTCACGGACACGAAAGGTCCGGGCACGGCAGCCGGGAACCCACGCGCGATCAGCCGCGGGAGGCTCGCCGCGCCAGGTGCGGTCGGAGACGTGGTTGCGCCCATACCGGCGCGGGCGGTGGCGACGGCCTGGCCGGCAGAGTGGACGTGCACGCTTGGTACCCCGGCATGCCGTCGCGACGGCGCCCCTTTCGGGGGCGCCGTTCGCGTGCCCGGCCCGTTGCACCGGCGAACGGTCGCCGCGCCAGGTAATCGCTGTGCTTCGTTATGTAACGGCACTCCATCACATGGCCTCACCTGCGGCAACGTCGGCTACAGATGCGTGACCATACTCTTGCGCCGGACGGGCGATGGCGCTGAACTTGTGTTGAGTGCAAGGAGGTCCGTATCTACCGCGATGATGAATAATTTATGGTGGTAAATAACCCAAATACGGCATATGCCGCGCCCCGGCCGACGGAAACGGCCTGCGTCATACCGTCCGCGCAAGAACGGAGTCAGCGTTGACCAAAGAGACTCTTTCCAACCTGCTGCAAGAAACGCGCCGGTTCGACCCGCCGCCCGAGCTAGCCGCCGCGGCGAACGTGACAGCCGACGCGTATTCGGAAGCCGCCGCCGATCGCCTCGGCTTCTGGGAGCGCCAGGCGCAGCGGCTTACCTGGGATCAGCCATGGGATCAGGTCCTCGACTGGTCCGGCGCTCCGTTCGCCAAGTGGTTCATCGGCGGCAAGCTGAATGCCTCGGTCAACTGCGTGGACCGCCACGTGGCCGCGGGCCGCGGCAGCAAGGTCGCCTTCTACTGGGAAGGCGAGCCCGGCGACACCAGGGTCATCACGTACGCCGACCTCAAGGACGAGGTCTGCCGTGCGGCCAACGCCCTCACCGAGCTGGGCGTGCGCAAGGGCGATCGGGTGGCGATCTACATGCCGATGATCCCCGAGACCGTGGTTGCGATGCTTGCCTGCGCTCGCCTGGGCGCGCCGCACACGGTGGTCTTCGGCGGTTTCTCCGCGGACGCGCTGAGCACGAGGATCATCGACTGCGACGCACATGTGGTCATCACCGCGGACGGCGGGTACCGGCGCGGGAACGCGAGCGCTCTCAAGCCGGCCGTGGACGAGGCCCTGCAGAACGCCCCCGGCGTCAGGTCGGTTCTCGTGGTCCGGCGCACCGGCCAGGAGGTCGCATGGACGGAAGGGCGCGACGTCTGGTGGCACGACCTGGTGGCACGGCAATCGGCCGAGCACACCCCGGAGCCGCATGACGCGGAGCACCCACTATATGTGATGTACACCTCGGGCACGACCGCCAAGCCCAAGGGCATCCTGCACACAACCGGCGGTTACCTGACCCAGGCCGCCTGGACGCACTGGGCGGTCTTCGACCTCAAGCCGGACACCGACGTCTTCTGGACCGCCGCCGACATCGGCTGGGTCACCGGCCATTCCTACATCGTCTACGGCCCCCTGGCCAACGGCGCGACCTCGGTCATGTACGAGGGAACGCCGGACACGCCGCATCGTGGCCGGTGGTGGGAGATCGTCGACAAGTACAAGGTCTCGATCCTGTACTGCGCCCCGACCGCGATCCGCACGTTCATGAAGTGGGGCGAGGAGGTCCCTGCCAAGTACGACCTGTCCAGCCTGCGGATACTGGGCTCGGTCGGCGAGCCGATCAACCCGGAGGCCTACGTCTGGTACCGCCAGAACATCGGCGGGGGCCGCTGCCCGGTCGTCGACACCTGGTGGCAGACCGAGACCGGCGGGCTCATGATCAGCCCCCTGCCGGGAGTGACGTCAGGCAAGCCCGGCGCGGCCATGCGGCCACTGCCCGGTATCGTCGCCGACGTCGTGGATGACTCTGGCCAGAGCGTGCCGAACGGCGGCGGCGGATTCCTGGTCATCAAGGAGCCATGGCCGTCGATGCTCCGCACCATCTGGGGTGATGACGAGCGGTACATCAGGACCTACTGGTCGAGGTTCGAGGGGATGTACTTCGCCGGGGACGGCGCCAAGAAGGACCAGGATGGCGATTTCTGGCTGCTCGGCCGCGTGGACGACGTGATGCTCATCTCCGGCCACAACATCTCCACCACCGAGGTCGAGTCCGCCCTGGTCTCCCATCCCCGTGTCGCCGAGGCTGCCGTGGTCGGCGCCGCCGACCCGGTGACCGGGCAGGCGATCGTGGCGTTCACGATCCTCCGCGGTGATGACGGGCAGTCGGGCGATGATCTGTCCGCTGAGCTGCGCGATCATGTGGCACAGGTGCTCGGGCCGATCGCCCGGCCGAGGCAGATTCTCGTCGTGCCGGAGCTGCCAAAGACACGTTCCGGCAAGATCATGCGGCGCCTGCTGCGTGACGTGGCGGAGAACCGCGCACTCGGTGATGTCACCACCCTCACCGACGCCGCGGTGATGGACCTGATCAGGCAGCAGCTGCCCACAGCGAAACCGGAGGACTAAGGCGCGGTTTCACGCGTCCGGTGCCTGCAAGCCGGCGGCGCGGCCCCGCAGGGGACGCGCCGCCGGCTTGAATTTGCCGGCTGCGGGCATGACAGGTTCGGCATAATGATCTTCTGCGGTGCGGGTCTCGCCGGCGGCGGCGATCGCTGGCGATAGCCTTGAATATGGCAGGTGCGGGGGGGAAGCGGCTGCCGGGCAGGATCCGGCGGTGCCAGCTGCCATAACGGAGGGCGGCGCCCTATCCCGCGGGAATTGCGGAGACAGCGAGCGCACGATGGGAGAACGATTAATGGCCCAGACCGGAACGCCGCGGCCTGCCGGCAGCGACCAGTCGCTGGGCGACCTGGTGGCTCTCGCTGCCAAGGATGTCTCCCAGCTGATCCGCTGCGAGATGGAGCTCGCCAGGGCCGAGCTGCGCGGTGACGCGCGCCGGGCCGCCCAGTCCTCCGTCCTGATCGGCATGGGCGCCTTCATGGGCTGCCTGATACTGGTGATGCTCTGCTTCGCCTACGCCTACGGCCTCACGAGGGCGGGCCTCTACAACTGGCTCTCGTTCATCGTCGTCGCCTTCACCCTCGCGGTGGTGGCCACCATCGCCTTCCTCATCGCCCGGTCGCGGATGCGTGGCGTCACTGGCATGAGGACGACGCGGGCGACCATGCGCGACAGCATCGCGGCGCTGCGGCGCGATGGCGACCACCCGGAAATCACCAGGCCGGCGCAGCGGTGACGGCAGCGCCATGACCGTCGCCACTGACTCCGCGGTCCTGATCAGCGGACCCTGGGCACATCGCTCCGTGAGCGCCAACGGCACCCGCTTCCATATCGCGGAAAGCGGCGACGGGCCGCTGGTGCTCCTCCTGCACGGTTTCCCGCAGTTCTGGTGGACATGGCGCCACCAGCTCGTCTCACTGCCCCGGGCGGGCTTTCGCGCCGTCGCCGCTGACCTCCGCGGGTACGGCGGCAGCGATAAGCCGCCGCGGGGCTATGACCTGATCACCGCGGCGTCGGACGTGGCCGGGCTGGTGCGCGCGCTAGGCGAGGCGAACGCCGTCATCGTCGGCCATGACTGGGGCGGACTGGTCGCGTGGACCGTGGGCGCGTACTTCCCGAAGGTGGTCCGCCGCCTGGCAGTGGTGTCGGTGGCGCACCCGCTGCGGATGCGCGCTGCCATGTGGGCCGAACCGCTCAGCCAGGGCCATCGCGGCAGCCACGCGCTCGCGTTCCAGCTGCCGATCTTGCCCGAGCACCAGCTGCTGCGTGATAACGCGCAGCGCGTCGGACGCATGCTGGCGGATTGGTCAGCCCCGGGATGGCCCGATGAGGAGACCGAGCTCATCTATCGCAGGGCCATGCGGATCCCTTCCGTCGCCCACTCGGCGCTTGAGTACTACCGCTGGTTCATCCGCTCGACGCTCCGCCCGGACGGCCTGCGCTACGCCCACCGCATGCGGGCGCCGATTCAGGCGCCGACCCTGCACCTGCACGGCGCGCTGGACACCTGCGTGCTGCCGCAGACAGTGCTCAGTGCGGGGCAGCATGTCGAAGGCCCTTACCGGCGCCGCATGATCGACGGCGCGGGCCATTTCCCGCACGAGGAGCGCGCGAGCCAGTTCGACACCGAGCTGCGCGGCTGGCTGACGGACCCCGAGCCTGAACGATGAACCGCACGGCAGGCCAGGATAGGGACCGGGATCCGGAAGGCCGGCCGCGCAACGCCCGGCCACGTGACGCGCTGGGCCGCCCGCTGCCGAAGACCGCCGCCGGCGAGCCGCGGGTGCCTGACGACCTGGTGCTGGCACCGTCGGCGGCGCTGGCGGAGGCGGACCGGCTGCTCGCCTCTGGCCGGCCGTTCCACGCCCACGAGGTGCTCGAAGCGTGCTGGAAATCCGCGCCGCCCGCCGAACGTGACCTCTGGCAGGGGCTGGCCCAGCTGGCGGTGGGCCTGACGCATGCGCAGCGCGGTAATTCCCGCGGAGCCGTGGCGCTGCTGCGCCGCGGCGCTGTCCGCGTCCGTGCCTACGTGGCGGCCGGCCCGGGTGACCTCCGGCTGCCCGGCGACGCCGCGGCGGAGGGATACCCGCATGGCGTGGCGGTGACCGGCGTCGTCGCTGCCGCCGAGGGCCTGGCCGACAGGATCGAGCGCGGCGGCCTCGCCGGGCTGCGCGCCGCGGACCTGCGGCTGCGGCTAAGTGCTCCACCGCGCTTAGTCGCAGCCATCAGTCGACACCGGGACGGTGTCGTTGCTGCCAGCGCGCGCGTCAGCGGACACCTCGGCGGCGGTGAGCACGAATCCGGTGTCCGGCACGCCGACGGCTGCCGCGAAGACAACCCCGTACACCTTGCCGTCCGGCGCGAGGAGCGGACCGCCGGAATTGCCTGGCTGGACGCTGGCCTTGACCTCGTAGATCTGGCGCGTGACCTGGCTCGTCTGGTAGATGTCCGGGCCGGTCGCGTCCTGGATGCCGCCGACGCGCGCCGGTCCTGCCGTGAAGGACTGGTCGAGGGGGTACCCGGCGACCACGGCGTCGGCGCCGACCTGGGCCTGTCCGGCGAAATCGAGCGGTGCCATGTTCAGGCCGGGAACGTAAAGGACCGCGATGTCAACCTGCGGGTCGTAGAAGACCACCGTCGCCGGGTAGACGGTCCCGCTCTCCGTGTAGACGTCCAGTCCCTCGGTGACCCCGGCCACGACGTGGGCGTTGGTGAGGATGTGGTCAGGTGCGTAGACGAACCCGGAGCCCTCGATGACGCGGGAGCAGCTCGGCGCCGTTCCCTTGACCTTGACCACCCGGCTGCGTGCCGCCAGGTAGCCGGGGCTGTCCAGGACTGCGCTGCTGGCAGGCGGCACGGAAAGCGCATGCGCCGCGCCGAGCCCGCTGAAGACCTGAGGGAACGGGCCGCTGGCCAGCAGCCTGCGGAAATCGGAGAACATGGTCCGCGCGGGCGTCGGCATGAACCTGTCCACGGTGCGCAGGACCGCGGAGTCGTTCACCTGCCGCACCACGCCGCTGAACGGGGATGCGGCCAGAACGGAGCCGATCACCCATGCGATGAGCAGGACGGACAGCACGCTCACGACCGCCCCGCCGACGCTGTCGAGGAACGTCACCGGTCTCCACGTCATGTGCGATCGCAGGGCCGTGCCAACCGCCGATGTGGCGAACTGCCCGATGATCGCGAAGAGCACGAGCACCACGACGGCGACGAGGTCCTGCCGGGTCTGGCCGCCGACGACGGCGCGCGAGATGCCGGGACCGAAAAGTGCCCCTGCCACCGCACCGCCGAGGAAGCCGACGAAGCTCAGGGCGCCGATGATGAAGCCCTGACGGTAACCAGAGACAGCGAAGGCGGCGGCGATCACCAGCAGCGCGAGATCCAGCAAGTCAGCGTGCACGAGCCTTACGGTATCGGGCGGTCTTGAGTGCCTGGGGACAGTTCAGCCGGTCTGTAACCGTCTGGCAAGTCATGCACGGTGCCGGCATCCCACGGAACTTCCCATCCGCTGAGTACCAGCAGGCGGTCCACGAGGGCGGCGGTGAAGCCCCAGATGAGCAGCCCTTTGACGCGGAATCCCGGCCCGGTCCGCCCGGACGGGTGGCGGACGGTCACGCGGCAGGCCGGGTCGGCCAGCTCAGCCAGCCGGACACGCTCGACGGCTGCCACCTCCCGCGGGTCGACGGCATTCACCGGGCCCGGTGAATGCCACCAGGCAAGCACCGGTACGACACGGAATCCGCTGCGCGCGATGAACAGCTCGGGCAGCGTGCACAAGACCTCGACGGTATCCGGATCTACCCCTGCTTCCTCGGCGGCCTCCCGGAGCGCCGCGGCGACCGGTCCGGTATCCGTGGCATCGATAGCGCCGCCGGGAAACGCCGGCTGTCCCGGATGCTGGCGCAGTCCCTGGCTGCGCTGTATGAACAGCAGGTCGGGGCCGCCCGGGCCGTCAGCGAACAGCAGCAGGACCGCAGATGGCCGGCCGCCAGCCGCCGGCGGCCGCAGCGACGGCGCCACCTCCATGCGCGCGGCAGCCGCAGCGAGATCGGTGAGCCAGCGGGGCGGCCCGACATCCATCACGAGAACGGCCCCGCCTTGACGAGCTTGCTGGCGATCTTCTCGTCGACCGGGCCCTCGCCGAAGGAAGGGCAGAGCCGCGCGAGCCCGCATGCGCCGCAGGCCGGCCGGCGGGCGTGGCAGACACGCCGGCCGTGCCAGATCAGCCGATGCGAGAGCACCGTCCATTCCGAGCGCGGGAACAAGGCCCCGACCTCCAACTCGATCTTTTCCGGGTCGGTGCTCGTGGTCCATCCGAAGCGCCTGGCGAGCCTGGCGAAGTGGGTGTCCACCGTGATACCGGGAACGCCGAACGCGTTGCCGAGCACGACGTTGGCCGTCTTCCTGCCCACCCCCGGCAGCGTCACAAGGTCACGCAGGTTGCCCGGGACCTCACCGCCGAACCGCTCGCAGAGCGCCTGGCCGAGTCCGATGAGGCTGTTGGCCTTCGCCCGGAAGAACCCCGTCGACTGGATCATCTTCTCCAGCTCCCCCCGGTCGGCGGCGGCATAGTCCGCGGCGGAGCGGTACCGCGCGAACAGCGCCGGCGTCACCATGTTGACCCTGCGATCCGTGCATTGCGCGGACAGTATGGTGGCGACGAGAAGCTCAAGCGGTGAGCTGAAGTTGAGCTCGGTATGCGCGTCCGGGTAGAGCACGGCGAGCTCGCGGTTGATCTTGCGCGCGCGGCGCACGAGCGCGGTACGCGGCGGGGATTCGGTGATCACGGTCACCAGCCTATTGACTGGTCCCACCCAGATGGCCGGCCGCGAGGAAGCCACCCGCCGGCGCGGGCGGCCAGGAATCATCGGGCGGAACGGGATGTCGTGGCAGCCACCGGCAAAAGCGCTTGCCGCCGCGGCCTCTAGCCGGGACGCTCGGCGCCGGGTGACGAAGGGGCCGCCGACGGACTGGATGAGGGTGACGGGCTGGATGAGGGTGACGGGCTGGGCGATAGCGACGGGCCCGGCCGGCGCCATCGCGGTGGAGTGGGCGTGACCGCCGCCGTCGTCGTCACCGTCGGCGACGGTGACGACGACGGCGACGGGCTCGGCGATGCGGCCCAGCTGACCTGCACGGAGTTCGCGCCCGGATCGATGTACACGGTGGCGCTGCCGCCCGCTCCTGCCTGCCTGCTCACGGTCACCACGATGGTGACGCTCTGGCCGGCGCTCAGCTGCCCGGACGTATCGCTCAGGGTTACATCGGCCGACGAGGTGCTCGCCGCCCAGCTCACGGTTCCGCCGGCGGCGCTTAGCACGATCTGGCCCTGTGAGCCGGTTCCGAGACTGAGGCTGGCGGGGCTCACCTGGAGATGGCCGGCTGGCCCCGGGCTCGGCGGCTGGGGGGAGATCGTCGGACCCGGCGGCGGTGCCCCGCGCACACCCCGCGGCGGGATCATGACCTGTGAGCTGCCACCGACGGGCACGGGCTGCCCCTGGCCGGTAACTGCCTGCGGGTGGCCGACGGCTGACGCGGGAGCTACCGGGCTGGAAAGCCTGGTACGGCCGGCGGCCGTCGGCGTAGCGCCCGGCCGCAGGCTGGGCTGCGTCCCCGTGGCCCGGTCCGGGTGGCCGCTCGCGGCTGAGACGCCGGCGTCCCCGTTCAGTACGCCGATCCCGCCGATCCCGCCGAGCCCGCCGAACCCGAACGCCGCCGCGGTGGCGATCACCACGGCCGCGGCGCCGAACCCGGCGAGAAGCCTCCTGCCGCGCCCGCCGGCGGGGCTGGCGTCACGCTCATCGTCCGGCCTGTCGGGCACGGGCCCGGCTGCGGGGAACCCGGCAGCATCGAACGCGGTAATGTGGCCCGCTGCAAAGGTGCGGTAACCCGATAGCTCAGGGTCACTGAAGCAGCCGAGCACCCGCGCCCGCATCGCCCTTGGCAGCGCGGGCTCCGGAATCAGGCTGAAGACCCTTGCCCAGGACACGGTGCGCGGGAGGACCGGCAGGCATACCGGGCACGAGGCGGCGTGCCGCAGCAGTCGCTCTCGCACGGCGGGGGTCACGGTCCCGGCCCAGCCGCGCATCGCGTCGGTCCGACCGGCGCACTCGTGGCTTCCCCTGCTCACCAGAATCTCGGCCGCCAGCGCCTGCTCCAGGCCGTTCCTGGCGGTAGCCAGCAGTTCCTGCATGTCCGTCAAGGGCATGCCCATCACGAGAGCCGCATCCGACGGCTCCATGCGATGCCGGGTCACCAGATCAATGGCCGTACGCTCGGCTAGGTCCAGGGACATCATGGAATTCCACGCCATGAGCCGGAGGTCCGCGTCCTGCTGATCAGGGCGGGCTATCGGCTCATCCGTTTCGCCGGCTGACGGCGGCCGGCGGCGCTGGCATTCAACATGCGCCAGCGCATAGAGCCACGGCTTTAGCGCCTCCGGATCGGCGAGCTTCGCAATGTGCGCTTCGCCGA
>DASQVO010000299.1:0-8947 GCA_035640715.1 Streptosporangiaceae bacterium | reverse complement strand
GGAGAGGACCGGACACCGCGCGTCAGCAATGTGTCCACCCCAGTTGGACGCCCCCCACCCGCCGCCGGTTGCGGCACCCGGCCAGGGCATTGTTGCCAGCGTGATCGTCAGTCCGGTCGCTGCGAGACGCACAATGCCGCCGTTCGGTGTGTTTCGTCGCGGTCGTGCTGGCTGTTGTCTTGAAGCGCATAACTGGGTGATATGGGTGAACATGCTGGTGGCCGGATCAAGCGCGTCCGGCCAATCGGCCGACCGGTCCCTGCCCTGCCTGACGTCGGCGATGATCGGGCTATGAAACCTGCGCCAACCGAGGAAGACCTGCTCGTGCTCTACCTCAATGGAGACGTCGAAGCAGCCATCATCAGCCGCCTGGTTGATGCTGGCGGCACCCAGGTCGCCTCGCGCAATCCGTACTGGGACCACGGGGGCGTCACGATCGCGGACCCCGACGGGTACCGTCTCGTCCTAACCAGCCGCAGCTGGCCCTGAAGGACCTTCTCCAGTCGATCGCTTCTGCTAGCCGAGCATCGATACAGGGCGGCTGGCCCAACTGCGAACGCCCGGTCATGCCGATGAGCGGATAATGCGGCGTCGGATATCCGCCAGCAGTTGCTGCAGGTGAGCGGCACACTCTGTCATATGGGCAGTACTTTCGACGGGATCATTGACCGGTTCCTGCTTGCCAGCGCTGAGTTCGGGCGGAGGCTGGAAGCGGTGCGGCCGGAGCAATGGGGCTGGACAACACCCTGCACGGAGTGGGACATCCGCCAGTTGGTGAACCATATGACCCGGGGAAACCTCAGCTACGTATATCTGCTGCATGGCGGTACCAGCGCGGAGTTCCTGCGTCTGCGGGATGCCGACGCGCTTGGCGCGGATCCGGTTGGTTCGTACACCCAGTCGGTGCAAGAGTGCGCCGGAGCATTCGCTCAGCCCGGTGCTTTGCAGCAGGTTCTCGATTATCCGCTGGGCCACGTGGCCGGGCGGCAGGCGCTGGCCGTACGGACCACCGACACCGCTATTCACACGTGGGATCTGGCCCGGGCCGTCGGCTTGGATGAGAACCTCAACGTGAGCCTGGTCGCATGGATCGATGACCATATCGACGAGATCTATGCCGGTTTGGCGGAAACACCCACTGCCGCCGAAACAACTCACCGGTTCTTTGCCGCTCCCGAGTGTGTGCTCTCTCCCGGCGCGTCATGCCAGGATCGGTTGCTGCACCGATTGGGCAGGAAGCCCGATCGCAGTCACTGAGGTCCGGGCGCTACGTCCGCTCATGCCGCTGCGGGTGCGCGCAGTTCAGGTCGCGTCTGCTGCATCCTGTGCGCCTACGAGACTGGTGCGTCGACGCGCCAGCCCCGTCACAGCAGCCGGACCTTCAGCTGAGACCGCGGTGGGCGGCCCACAGCGCGCCGGCGCGACTGGCAGCTTTGGCGACCAGGGCCGCCAGCTCGGGCTTGTTGGGCACGGGGAACGAGACGTATGTGCCGCGGCCGCCGCCGGCCGGCCGGCCGTAGGCCTTCGCCGCGAGACGCCCGTCCGGGAGGAGCCGGACGTTGAGTGTGGTCAGCGTGAACTCCTCACCGCGCCGGATGCCGGTCCAGCGGAGCCCCTCCGGGATCGTGACGTTGATCGCCAGGGCGCTCACGTCGACGGCAAAGTCGCTGCTCATGGACGCATGTTCTCACGCGAGTCGACGCCCGCTCATACCGCGATGCGTGCTAAGTACAACAAGAATCGGTTTTGTCAGAGCCGAAGGAAAGGAGATGCGGTGCTTGCTTCGAGCTACATCTCGCCGAAGGCGGTGAAGGGCCAGCCCAGCGGAATCCAGGGACGTGGACTGGTGGCGGCGGTAGCGATCAGCAAGGACGAGATCGTTGCGATCAAGGGGGGCCATGTCGTCGACACCGCCACCTTGCGCTCGCTGCCGCAGCAGCTGCAGAACTCTGATGTCCAGATCGCTGACGGCTTCCACTTGGTGGCGCTGGAGGAGGCGGAGTACGAGCCGGTGATGCTCTTCCTCAACCACTCATGCGAGCCAAACGTGGGCTTCGCCGGGAACATCGTCCTGGTAGCCATGCGCCAGATCCGGCCGGGTGAGGAGCTGACCACCGACTACGCGCTGTTTGACGACTACGACGGCGCGATGGAATGCCGGTGCGGGACAGCCTCGTGCCGCCGCACGATCGGCGGCCGGGATTGGCAGCTGCCCCAGCTACAGCGCAAGTACGGGGACTATTTCTCCGCCTACCTCTTGCGCCGGATTACACACAGCTCCCACTGACATCGTCCAGGCCGCTGGCATCCGCAAGCATTTACTCATCTGCCGCGATGAGGTTGCAACGAACCGACAGCGTGAGCCAGAACCGGACGTTCGGTGCGCGGCGCGTAGTCCATCGGTACGGCTGTTGGTAGAGACAGAGTCGGCGATCGGTGTGATCTTCGAAGAGAGCGCTTCGCCGACGGGATAGCTCGTTGTGACGCTGCCGATCACCCCGTGCGGGCTTAACGGTGATTTGAATCAACGTCGCTGGGGCTCTGGCAGGCCCAGCCTCCGAGTCTCAGCCCGACCCCGGAGGTGCCCGATGACCACCACAACTCCGTCCGCTGCCTTGGTCCCGACCGCACCGGTGTTCACGAACGCCGAGAGGCTGGCGCTAGCCGGTTCCTGGTGGGATACAGCGGGTTGACCCGCGGGGCGTACGAGCTGGACCTGCGCCAGTTCGCGAGTTGGTGTCACCAGCACCACGTACGCCTGTTCGAGGTGCGCAGGGCGGACATTGAGTGCTTCGCACGCGACCTGGAAACCCGCGGCCGTGCCCGTCCACCATCACCCGGCGCCTGTGCACCGTCGCCGGGTTCTACCGCTACGCCGTGGAGGAAGACCTGCTGGACCACTTACCAGCCGCTCATGTCCGCCGGCCGCGATTGGACTATGAGTCGCACGCCACCGGGCTGGACCGCAACGAACTCCCCGGCGAGATCGTCTCGCCGGGCACCTTCTGGCAAATGGTTTCGCGTTTCCGGCCCCAGCACGGCAGACTGAAATCGTGACCACCGAGCAGCTGGAGATGATCTCCACCGATCCGCGGGTAATGCACGGCCAGGCCGTGATCGCCGGAACCCGCGTGCCGGTCAGCGTGATCCTTGATTGCCTGGCGGCCGGCATGACGGCGGAGGAAATCACCGCCGAATACCCCACGGTCACCGTCGCGGGCGTACGCGCGGCCGCCGCCTACGGCGCAGCGCTTGCGCGCGAGGAACTGCTCCCGCTGCCACAGTCGCGGTGAAGTTCAAGCTCGATGAGAACCTGCCCGCCTCGTCCTCGGCCATCCTGGCCCACGCCGGTCACGACGTTGACACCGTCATCGACGAAGGCCTGGCTGGCGCACCCGACCAGGACGTCGTCGCCGCCGCCACTGCGGCCGGACGCATCCTGATCTCCCTGGACCGCGGCCTGGGAGACATCCGCGCCTACCCGCCCGGCAATCACGCCGGCATTGTCGTACTGCGCCTGCCCGACCAGTCTGCCGCCACGGCGAGCAAGGCCATCAGCGACCTGACCGCCCTCGCCGATCCTGGCAGCCTGGCCGGGCGGTGACGGTCATGCAGCGCGGACTGCTGCGAATCCGCCGTCCCTGACCGCCTTGAGCCAGGCCACGTCGGCTACCTGCCGTGAAAGCCAGCGCCGCCATCGATTCAATGCTGTAACCGCCGTTCGGCGCGGCTGCCGGACCCTGGGTACTCATCAGCTGAGGCACGCAGATCAGGTCGATCTGGCGCGCCGCGATCTCGCGTTGGGCGCTCGGAGATGACCTCACATGCCTGAGCGGACGGGGCGCTTGCCGCGTAAGCGACCGCTAGTCGTCGGAGTCTTGCCTGCCGACGGGCGCGTCGATACCGCAAACCACCAACCACGGTATGACGATAAACTTTTCCCAACATGCGCGCTGGAACGGGCACTCAGATCAACCTCGCCAGAACGTCGGCCGCCCCGCCTTGTGACCGCTGGTGAACGACCTGCGGCAAGCCCACGATGCCGCTCGCGCGATCGCGGTAGCGGCCCTGGGACGCGACCCCGGCCCCATGGCAACCGCTGACAGCAGCTCCCACCACGTTTACGTCAGCCCGGACGTCGTCGTGAAGATCATCGACGCCGCGGGCCACTCGCGACTGGACCGGGAGATCACACTCGCGCCCCCCGTGTCAGGTTCGGGCCATGAGGATGGCGATGTCGTCGGCCGGGCTGGGGGCCAGGGTGGCCAGCAGGGTGTCGCAGGCCTGGGTGAGGGGCAGCGTGGTGGCGGTCTGGAGGGTGCGGGCCAGGCGGGCCATGCCGGCGCTGATGCCGGTGGCGCGGTTTTCGATGAGCCCGTCGGTGTACAGCAGGAGGGTACTGCCGGGGGGGACGTGCAGGCGGGTGGCCTGGTAGCGGCCGTCGCCGATGCCGGTGCCGGTGCCGAGGGGCAGGCCGGGGGGCAGGGCGGGGAAGGTGGTTGGGTGGCCGGGGCGGGCGATGGCGGGCAGGGGGTGCCCGGCCCGGGCGATGTCGCAGGTGCCGGTGGCGGGGTCGTGGACGGCGTAGAGGCAGGTGGCGCTGGTTTCGGCGTCGGTCAGGTCGGCGGTGATCTGATCCAGGCGGGTGAGGACCTGCGCGGGGGTGAGGTGGTCGAAGGTGGCCAGGGTGCGGGTGGCGGTGCGGAGCTGGCCCATCAGGGAGGCGGCGGGCATGCCGTGGCCGGTCACGTCGCCGACGATGAGGGCGCAGCGGCCCTGGGGGAGGGGGATGACGTCGAACCAGTCGCCGCCGATCTCGACGGTGGCCTCGGCGGGGACGTAGCGGTAGGCGAGCTGCAGGCCGGGGACGCTGGGGATCTGGCGGGGCAGCAGGCCGCGCTGCAGGGCCAGTGCGGTGGCCCGCTCGCGGGTGTAGAGCCGGGCATTGTCGAGCGGGACCGCCGCGCGGGAGGCAAAGCCACACGCCAGTGACAGGTCCGCGAGGGTATACGGCTTCGAACCGGCAAGGCGGTACAAGGCGACGATGCCCATGATGACACCCCGTGCGGTCAGCGGGACGATCATCATCGAGTGGGCGCCCGCCGCGTGCGCGGCCATCAGGCGATCCAAGCCCGCGCCGGAGTCTACCTCCCCGATCTGCTCCTCGGTCATGGCCCCGAACGTCGGCAGGCAGACCGGCAACCCGGCCACCAGGCGCTGGTGGAACAGCTTCGCCGGGGCAGTCTCGGTCCATGTATTCCGGACGTATTCCCGGGTGGTCGGCGGGCCGGCGGGCCACCGCAGCGCGACCCGTCGCAGGCGCATCTTCTGGTCACGTGCCTGCTGGGCCAGTTGGTCACCTTTGATGACGGTGGCCAGCAGATGGACCGTGCCCGCGTCGGCCAGGCGCGGGATGGCCACGTCGAGAAGTTCTTCCGCGGTCCGGGTGATGTCCAGCGTGGTCCCGATCCGCGCGCTCGCCTCATCCGCCAGCGCGAGCCGGCGCTGGCTGCGGGCGCGCTCGGTGACCTCCCACATCATGTGGGCCACCCCGGCGGGCTTACCGTCCGGCCCGCCGATCCGGAACTGGGCGCAGCTCCAGAAACGCTCATCGGTGGGGTCGCTGCCGGCGTGGCTGCTCACCTCGAGGTCGGCCACTGGCTTCCCGGTTGCCAGTACCCGCCGCAGCGACTGCTCGATCAAGTCAACGTCCACGTTGGGCAGCACCTCGCCCAGCCGGCGCCCGGGCCACTTTGTAGCCGGGATGCCGTCACCGAGATGCTCGGCTGCCTCATTAGCCCAGACGATCCGCGGCTCAGTGTCGAGGATGACCACGCAGAACGGGGACTGCATCAGCCCCATCGGTGTCAGCGCGCCTGAGGCGACTGGGTCCAGGGTCCCCTCCAATCCGCCGAGGTGCGGTGCGAATTTTGAGCTACGCATGTTTACTTTTGAGGCAGAAGAAGTCTTTGCCTCTCAGCTCCTCAGATCTCAACGGAAAGCTCACGTGCGATCGCCGCACCGGCAGCCACGGCGGCGGCCGGTTCGATCCACGACTTCCAGCGCGTTACGAACCTTCGCTCTTTCAGCCTCAGCTGATCACTCCTCATCCCGGGCAGCGTTGATTTGCCGTTCAGGGCGGAATTAAGCCTCGCGCCCTGCTTCCCAGCCGCCCGGACAGTTCGCGGCGGGAGACGATCCCGCCCTGACGGCAGCAGCGACCGGAGCGCCGACGGTCCCGCATCGAATGGCAGGTCCCGTGACGCTTACTGTTAAATCGGTATTTATCTGTACTGCCGACTCTCGCTCATGTGAGCGCTCCCGTCTTCACGGCACGCCCCCATACTCGGCTACCGGCTAGCGGGAATGCTGCCAACCAGTCCGGCTAGCGGGAATGCCGGGAGCCAGGCCGGCGCGGGACAACCTGGCCGGCGGCCTGCCACAGGCGCTGGCCCCGGCTCTTGGCCCGGGGCCGCGTGCTGGTCGGTCTGGTCTGCACGATCGCGGACGGCGCTGAGGTATTCAGCGGCTCCTGGGTGATAGGCGACGAGCAGGACCTGCCCGGGCCCGGTCGCATGTCGGCGCAGGCAGGCGCTATGACCATGGAAGATGCAAGCACCCAGGGGTAGCGGCCCGCGTCTTCCGCAGGAGCCTGCAAGGACAGCAACACGACCGGCAACTCGCGTACCGCACGTGTTAGCGGCCCAGGCCAAGCCAGGACGCGAACAGGCTCAGCTCCTCGCGTCCTCTCCGTGCCGCTGCGATGGCCAGCACCGTCTCGCGGACCATGGGATGGTGCCGGGTCTGCTGCGGCGCGACCCGGCGTGCCTGCTGGAGGCAGCGCAAAGCGCCCGCCTGGTCCCCGGCCATCACATAGCCACGCGCCAGATCAATGTAATGATGCCCCCGGCGGCTACCGCGCCACCCCCGCCACGCGGGCGATCACACGCCGATCCCGCGCTACGGCCGCACCCCCGCCGAACTGGCCGAATCGATCCGCATGGCGGAGCGCCAGCCATGAAGACACCGGACATGCACACCCGCCGCCCGGCACCCGCGCCCGGCATGCTCGCCCAGCTCGACCGCCTCCGCGCCGCCCTGCCCGGCTACGACGTGACGCTCACCAGCCACAGCGGCTGCTACCGGTTCGAGGCCATCCACCGCCCCGGCAGCCCGCAGGCCGGGCCATGGTGCGTGATCAGCACCGACCCGGCCGACCTATGGCGCGAACTACCCGCCGCCACAACCACACGGACCCAGTGACCGCCATGCCGGAATGGTGCTAGAGCCATGCGCGGTACTTGCGGCGGGACGCGCGCTTCCATTCCTTGCGGGCCTGGCTTTCCGAATCGCGGGCGGCGGCGGTCTCGCGCTCGTGAAGCAGGCCGAAGGTGAACGCGTTCTCGCCTTCCAGATGCGCGCGCACGCCGATCTCACGGATCGTGTCGCGGGCGATGACCGCGTCCTGGTGCGTGCCGAGCACGGACTGGACATTCTTCATCCGCTTGGCGAATCGCCGGGCCGGCTTGCCGTAGACCGGGCTGGCCGCCTCGGCGGCGTACCGGGCGCGCTTGGCCGCCCGCCGCGCGCCGTGCAGCGCCACGTTCCTGGCCTGGCCGTTGGGCGCCCGCTTCGCCCGCCGGATTCGGCGAGCCGTCCGCCGGTAGGTCCGCGCCACGTTCCCGGGCACGCCATCCTGGGCAGGGTGGCTGGCCGCGGGGCCGAGCGGGGGGTCGGCCAGCAGCCGGTCCAGCTCGTCCAGCAGCCCGACGTAGCGCTTCGAGTCGAGGGCCTCGAGCACGGCCTGGCGGGTCCGCGCCTCCAGCGGCGCGAAGTGCTCCCGCAGCCGCGCCTGCACGGGCCCCATCACCAGCTCCGCCGGCGCCTGCTTCACCTCGGTCTCGAGGCGTTCGGCGAGCACCTCGGCGTCCCGCGCGCCGCCGAGCACGTGGCCGAGCCAGCGCAGCTCGTCGCGCAGGTGTGCGGTGTCCGCGGGACGCAGGATCGAGCCGAACGACTGGAGCGTGCTGCGCAGCCGGCGGGATGCGACGCGCATCTGGTGCACGGAGTCAGGCTCGTTGCGCCGCACCATCGGATCGAGCGCCTTCAGCGCGTCGGCCTGGTCCCGGACATAGGCCATGATCACTTCGGCCGAGGACGAGTGGCGGCCCAGCGACGGCCGCTGGCCGTCGGCGGGCAACTGATCCGCGAACGCCCGTTCCAGCTTCGCCATCCGCCCGGCCGGGCGGAGCCCGCCGCGGCGCAGCCGCCGGTCAGCGGCCCGCAGCAGCTGCCGGTCACCACCGGTCAGCTCCACTTCCACCTCACGCCACCGGGATATCGTCGTGGACTCGCCGAGGGTCTGCGCGGATACCTCGTCCGCCACCACCTCGGCCAGCGACGTCCCGGCGTCATCGAGGAGGGTCCGGCGGCGGCGCACGGTATCCACCTGGGCGACCGGCCGGAGCACCTCACCCCTGGTGTACACGCGGACCAGGCTCGCGAGCTCGGCCGGGACCGTGCGGCCCGTCCGGCCCAGCGGCAGCTCGATCTCGCGGCGCGTCTGCGGCCCGGCCGGCAGCTTGAGGTGCCAGCCCGCGTCCGGGCCGCCGCGGCGCCTCCGCAATGTGACGCCCGCGCGCAGCAGCCGCAAGTCCTCGGTGTCGTAGTACTCGGCCCCGAGTGTCTCCTCGTCGTGCCCCGCCTCCCTGGCCACCCGGGGGAGGTCCTCAAGCGGCGGCAGCACGGCCTCCGGGCTGGCCTCGTACTTCAGCTCAACTTCGCGGATGTCCGTAACCATGCCGTGTTCCCTACCCGGCCGGGCCCCGTCCATCCCGCGCCGGGATCATATGAGTGCATTCGTCACGCTCAGGTCGTTGGCATGGCATGGGCACACGTGGATAGCGCAGTCAGGTCCGGGCGGGCCAGCCCGGTATGGGGCGGATGA
>DASQVO010000298.1:0-11743 GCA_035640715.1 Streptosporangiaceae bacterium | reverse complement strand
GTGTCGCACTAGGTCCAATTGTGTAGCCACGACCCGAGGGCAACCGCAGAGGCGGTGCAGGACCTGACCGGCCAAACAGGTATCCCCGGGCGACCAGGCGGCTGGATGCTGATGAATCAGGAACGCTTGACAGGATGGGCGGAGCTGTGGCTTTATTGCCGGATATGACAGCGTTGTCCCCAGAATCTCCCGGATCCGCCCGGCGCCGGGCGCGGGCCGCCCTGCTCGCGGCCGCGGCGCTGGCCGCGACCATGCTCACCCCAGCGTTCGCGCACGCCGCTGACGCCTCTGCCGGGAACGCCCCCGCCGCCGTGACCGACCCGGCCGCGCTGGTCGACCCGATGGTCGGCACCGGCAGCGGTGGCGCGGTCGTCGGCCAGGTCGACACCTTTCCCGGTGCCGACCTGCCGTTCGGCATGATCCAGTGGAGTCCTGACACGTCGTCGCGCCCGGCCGGCGGCGGGTACAACTACGACGATTCGAGCATCACCGGATTCAGCCTGACCCACCTGTCCGGGCCCGGATGCGCTATCGCCGGGGACTTCCCCATCCTGCCGCTGACCGGTGCCCCGCCCGCCGACCCCGGCTCGGCCTCGGCATCCTTCAGCCACTCTTCGGAGAGCGCGCACCCCGGTTCATACGCGGTCACCGCGGGCGGGATACACACGCAGCTGGCGGTGACCGACCGCACCGGGGTCGCCCAGTTCAGCTACCCCGCCACCACCCAGGCGCAGGTGCTGGTGAAGGTCGCGGGCAGCGCCAACGGCGGGTCGGCAGCGACGTTCCAGACGGTGGGCGACCGCGAGATCACCGGCGCGGTCACCAGCGGCCATTTCTGCGGCCAGCCAGACAGCTACACCGTGTACTTCGCCGCCCGGTTCAGCCGCTCGTTCACCGCCTCGGGCACCTGGGGCGGCACGAGCCCGGCGCAGGTCACCCGGTCGGCCGGCAGCGCGGCCGTGACCGAGCGCGGGAAGCAGGATCCCGCGCCGAAGCGCTACGACGTGAACCGGGCCAGCGCCGCCGCGTCGGGCCAGCAGGGCTCCGGCGTCGTGGCCGGGGGCTGGCTGACCTTCGACACCACGAAGGACCCGAACGTCGGGATGCAGGTCGCCGTCTCCTATGTGAGCGCCGCGGGCGCGCTCGCCAACCTGGCCGCCGAGGCGCACACCTGGAACGTCGGCGCGGTCGCCGCGCAGGCCACCGCCATCTGGAACCGGCAGCTCGGCACGATATCCATCCGGGGCGGCAGCCGCACCGCGCAAGCCACGTTCTACACCGCCCTCTACCACGCGTCGCTCGAGCCGAGCCTGTTCAGCGACGCGGACGGCCAGTACATCGGCTTCGACAGCAAGGTCTACCGCGTCCCGCGGGGACACGCCCAGTACGCCAACTATTCGGGCTGGGACATCTACCGGTCCGAAGTTCCGCTGCTGGCCACGATCGACCCCCGGATAGCCGCCGACATGGCGACCTCGCTGCTCAACGACGCGGCGCAGGGCGGAGCCCTGCCCAAATGGCCGGTCGCGAACGGCTACACCGGCGTGATGAACGGTGACGCCGCCGACCCGATCCTGGCCGACACCTACGCCTTCGGCGCCCGCGGTTTCGGCGCCGCGGCTGCGCTCACCGACATGGTCAACGGCGCCGACGGCAGGACGCCCGTCGGCCAGGGCTGGTACGTGGAGCGGCCGAACGCCGCCGCCTACATCGCCAAAGGCTACGTGCCGAACATCGGCTCCGACTCGATCAGCCCCGTGCCCAACGGCGCCTCAGAAACCCTCGAATACGCCCTCGACGACTTCTCGATCTCGCGGCTGGCCCGTGCCCTCGGTCAGGCCTCGACGGCCGGGACGTTCACCCAGCGCTCACAGAACTGGGCGAACGTCTTCGACACCGCGGCCGGCTACATCGAGCCGCGCGACGCCGCGGGCGCGTTCCCGTCCGGGCCCCCGGTCCAGACCGGTGCGGGATTCGGGCAGAACGGGTTCCAGGAGGGCAACGCGGCTCAGTACACCTGGATGGTCCCGCAGAACCTCCAGGGCCTGATCCAGGGCATCGGCGGTGACCAGGCCGCCGCGGCCCGGCTGGACACCTACTTCACCCAGCTGAACGCCGGGCCGAACGAGCCGTACCACTGGCAGGGCAACGAGCCGTCGCTGGACACGCCATGGGTCTACGACAGCGTCGGCCAGCCGTGGAAGACGCAGGCAATCGTGCACGAGATCACCAGCCAGCTGTACTCCCTGGCCCCCGGCGGCGAGCCGGGCAACGACGACCTGGGCTCGATGAGCTCGTGGTACGTGTGGGCCGCGCTCGGGCTGTACCCGCAGACCCCGGGCGTGCCGATGCTGGTGCTCGGCACGCCGCAGTTCCCGCAGGCGGTCATCCACGGCGCGTTCGGCAACCTGACGGTCAGCGCGCAGGGCGCAGGCGACACGTATGTGCAGAGCCTGAAGGTGAACGGCCAGCCGACAGACCACACCTGGGTCGACCTGAGCCGCACCCGCGAGCTCGACTTCACCCTGTCCGCGACCCCGAACACAAGCTGGGGCTCAGCGCCCGGCGACGCCCCGCCGTCGTTCGGCGCAGGCCCGGTGCAGTTCCCGCCGAGCACACGCGCCGCGCTCAGCGTCAGCCCCGGCCAGGTGCGTCTCTCGCCGGGATCCAGCACAACCGTGACCGTCGAGGCCGACAACACCCTCGGCACGTCCGGCCCGGCCACCGTCACGTGGAGCGCGACCGCACCGTCAGGGCTGTCGGCGGCCCCGGCCGGCGGCACCATCACCGCGGCGGCCGGCGGGACCGCGAAGACGGCCGTGACGATCGCGGCCGCCGCAGGCACGGCCACCGGCTACTACCAGGTCACCTTCGCCTCGCAGGCGTCGAACGGCGCCGTCATCCCCGGCGTCTCGCTCCTGGTGACGGTCGCACAGCCGGGCCAGAGCATCCCGACGGCCTATGTCTCCAACTACAGCGATAGCACGGTCACGCCGGTGGACACCCGGACGCACACCGCCGGGCCGGCCATCCCGGTCGGCAGCGGGCCCGACGGCATGATCGTGGACCACGGTGACCTGTTCGTGGCCAACAACAACAGCAACAACGTCACCGTGATCGACACCACGACCAACGCCGTGATCAAGACGATCCCGGTCGGCAGCATCGCGGCCGACGTCGCCGCCACCCCGGACGGCGGGGCCGTGTGGGTGAGCAACTTCGGCGACGGGACGGTCCAGCCGATCGACGTCGCGACCCTCACCGCGGGCAAGCCGGTCACCGTGGGCAGCCAGCCGGAGCGGCTGGCGGTGAGCCCGGACGGGTCGCAGCTGTGGGTCGCCAACCAGGGCAGCGGCACGGTCAGCGACATCAGCCTGGCCACCGGCGCGGTCGCGCACACGATCACGGTCGGCGCGGCGCCGTTCGGCGTGGCGGTCACCCCGGACAGCAGCAAGGTGCTCGTCACGAACGGCGGCTCGTCCTCGGTGTCGGTCATCGCCGCGGCGACGGACAGCGTGGCCGCGACGATCCCGGTCGGCGCGGGACCCCAGTACGTCAAGATCTCGCCGGACGG
Organism: Streptosporangiaceae bacterium; assembly: GCA_035640715.1. Lineage (GTDB taxonomy): Bacteria > Actinomycetota > Actinomycetes > Streptosporangiales > Streptosporangiaceae > DASQVO01. The sequence goes on along the minus strand of DASQVO010000298.1, from coordinate 8,169 downwards.
GGCGACAGCGTACGTGGCGGACTTCGGGGCCGGCGGCGTGACTCCCATCGCGGTCGCGACCGGCACGCCGGGCACCTTCATCCCGACTGGTTCCGGCGCCTACGCGGTCGGCTTCAGCCCGGACGGGACGACGGCCTGGGTGGTGGACACCAACGTCAACAACGTCGTGCCGGTCGCCGTCGCGACCGGCACGCCCGGCGCAGCGGTCGAGGTCGGGAACGTCCCGGACGGCGTGACGGTCACCGGCTGAGCGTGGGCTCGACAAACCGGCGAGGCGGGCGTTAGCGTTCCCGCCAGGCGACGACCGGGCCGGTCAGCACCGTCTTCCTGCACCGGCCCGCCGCCGTAACGCCGTCAACGGCCCGACCGCTGCCCAGCTCGCTGACGCCTTCCGTGCGTTCGACGCCGACCCCGGTGCCGTGTGAATCCTGACGCCTGGGCGAGGCTGCGGACCGCTGACCAGGTGAGCTCGTGCTCGGTCGGCACGGGGTGCCGGGCTCGCGGGGCGGTGACGGCCGGGCACGCCTGCGGCAGGACGGCCGGCACGTTCCAGCGGGGGGCAGTCAGGTTGGGGGGAGCGGAGAAGTTCAGGACTTCGGCGATGTTGCGTGCCGCGGCGTCGCGTGGCGTCAGAGCGGGAAGCCCCCACCGCCATTCGATCATCTTGAGCACCGACGTGTGGTCGTAGGTGTTGTGGGCAACGGTGTTGCGCCTGGCCAGAGGGCTGATCAGGAGGGCGGGGACGCGGAAGCCGCGCAGGCCGTTGGAGGGGTTGGCGTCAGGGGCGGTCGTCGGCGCGACATGGTCGAAGAACCCTCCCCACTCGTCGTAGTTGATGACGAAGACGGTCCGCTTCCAGGCTGGGCCCGACGTGATGGCCTCATAGATCTGGTTGATGAAGGATTGGCCTACGCGAATGTCGGCGTGGGGGTGGTCGTCGCCGGAGGTCCCGCTGCCCTCGTCCACGAAGCGCGGGTCGATGAAGCTCACCGCCGGCAAGGTTCCGGCGGCACAGGCTGTCAGGAAGTCACCCACGGGCCGGGAGATCGAAGCGTACTTCGTACCCCAGAGCGCCGTGAACGGAATGTCCGAAAAGTAATAGTTGTGGCTCACGCCCGCCGTGGCGAGGGAGTCCCAGATGGTCGGCAGGGTCGAGATCGTGGTGCTGTCGTCGATCCGGTCGGTCTGCGCCGCGTGCATGTAGAACCGGTTCGGGTAGGTGGGGCCCATCGTCGCGGCGAAGTAGTGATCGCACGTCGTCCAGTAGGGCGCGGCATGGCCGTAGAAGGCAAGATCGGAGGCCTCGTAGTAGCCGATGCAGAATATGTCGTTGGCGGTGTCGAGGAGCCACCCGTTGCACTTGCCGCCGTTGAACTCGGTCCGGCCACCCTGATACGAGTGGTCCGGGTCGTTGTAGCCGCAGCCCTGGTAGGTCGTCAGGTGATACGTGGGGTGCAGCACGCCAGCAGGATCCGGATACTTCAAGCCCGCCTGACGGCCGTTGGACCCGGGCAGCCATCCCAGGTAGTGGTCGAAGGAACGGTTCTCCATCATGAGGACTACCACGTGATCGATGCCCGATGCGGACGGCGCCGGCAGGGTCGTGGCCAGCGGCGCCGTCGGCTGTGCCGAGGCCATCGCGTCCTCACCGATGCCTCCGACCCCCAAGGCCCCAGCGCCGGCCGCCAGTGCTCCGAGCACCCGCCGGCGGGTGATGCCGGCAGACGAGGTGGGTTCCCTATCGTGCATGGAGGGGTCGTTGCTCATTAGATGATCACCTGCGTCTTCTGGGTGTGACGTTCCTAGGGCGTCAACGCGTACCCATAGATGCCGCAGTAAGTCATGTTTGCGAGTTTCACTCGGCGCAGTCCCCCGGCGATCTTGTGGTGCCGATGCTGCTTGTTGGACCAGCGGCGGTATAGCGGCGCCTTGCCGGTGCCGGTCCGGCGTGCCACGCCTTGCATGGTCAGGCCGCGGTAGCCGGTTGAGCGCAGGCTCGACAAACCGGCGAGGCGGGCGGTAGCGTCCTCGCCAGGCAAGACTGGGAGCGGTGATGACCGAGCAAGCAATGCGGGTGGAGCGGTCCGGGCTGGTCAGCACCGTCTTCCTGCATCGCCCCGCGCGCCGGAACGCCGTCGACGGCCCGACCGCCGCCCAGCTCGCTGACGCCTTCCGCGCGTTCGACACCGACCCCAGCGCCGCCGTAGCCGTGCTGCATGGTGAGGGCGGAGTCTTCTGTGCGGGTGCCGACCTTACCGCGATGGGCACCGATCGCGGCAACCGGGTGGCCCCCGACGGCGACGGGCCGATGGGAGTCAGCCGGCTACGGCTGTCGAAACCGGTCATCGCGGCCGTATCCGGGTACGCGGTGGCCGGCGGCCTGGAGCTGGCCCTGTGGTGCGATCTCCGGGTCGCGGATGAGACCGCTGTGTTCGGCGTCTTCTGCCGGCGCTGGGGCGTCCCGCTGATCGACGGCGGCACCGTCCGTCTGCCCCGGCTCATCGGGACCAGCCGGGCGATGGACATGATCCTCACCGGGCGCGGCGTCGATGCCCGGGAAGCGGAGGCCATCGGGCTCGCCAACCGTGTCGTTCCGGCCGGCCAGGCGCTGGCCGCCGCGCAGGAACTGGCGGCCCAGCTCGCGTCGTTCCCGCAGACCTGCCTGCGGAGCGACCGCGCGTCCGTGCTGGACCAGGAAGGGCTCGACGAGACGGCCGCGCTGGCTGCGGAGTTCGCCCACGGGCAGGAGGCCCTGGCCGACGAGGAGGCGCTGTCCGGCGTGGCCCGGTTCGCCGCCGGTGCGGGCCGTCACGGCTCCTTTGCGCCTGGAGACAGCCGGGACTCAGGTACGGCCGTCCACATTCCACAGCATGCCTCAGGGGACCTGCCGTTGGAGCGCTAAGCAGCGGACGTCGGCTCAGGCGCGGGGCTTGCCAGCCGCCCGGCCGGGGAGCCGGGCGGCTGGCTCGTCATCGGCTGAAGACATCGGAGCCGAAGACCGCCGGGGCGTCCACGGCATACCCGAGGCGGCCGAGACCGAGCTCCGACTCGATCGACGCCAGCAGTGAGTAGTGGTTGTACGGCGTGGAGCTCACCGTGTGGGGCGCGATGAATGGTGACAAGAGGACTGCGCCCGTGCGGCCGCCGCCGAGCCCCGTGATCCCGGGAAGCGGTGAGTTGGGACCGGGGCCCTCACCGCAGCAGGCCGAGGAGTCGCTCTGGGGCCCGTCGGACTCGTCGAAGTTGATGATGAGCAGGCCGTCGTGCTTGTAGGCGGGCGACGCGGTGATCTTGGGGACCCATGTCGACAGGAAGGTGTCGATGTCAGCCAGGGCGCTGGCCCCCGACGGCTGGTTGACGCAGGGGTAGTCGTGCCCGTCGTTGCAGACGTTGGGGACGATATAGGACAAGCTGAGGGATCCCCGAACCCGGCAGGCGTTCACCGCGGCCTCCCCTGGAGCTTTGAAACCGGCGGAAGCAACGACTGGTTGCTCACATCGGAATTGAAGGATCCGGCGATCTCAGATAAATCCCGGACCACCGTGCCCGCCGCTGGAACGCCAGAGGGCGAGGACGACCGTGACAGTCGCCAGCCATCGGGTGATCCGGTTGCGCGGGACCTGGGTCAGCGCGACCCATGCGATCGCGGTGTACCACGGAAGTACCCATGGGGCGACGAGGATCCAGGCGTATGTCAGGGCGAATGGCGCCACGACTTCACGCGGCTGATCTGAAGAGATCCGCCGGTAGATGAACCATGCGACCACGACCGTCGCGATCGGCCAGAGGTAGCCGATGATCGTTGTCGAGGTGGCCCGACTGACGCCTAGCGCATCTACCAGTATCTGGAAGAGCCGCCATGGCGATGGCAGCGCAATCAGCTTGTCCGCGTTGAGGAGCGGTTTCAGCCAGGTAAGCCCGTAGAAACTGTATGCCAGGGCGACCGTCACCAGGGACGTGACCGCGATCCGGGTAGTGCGCATCCATTCATGCCGCCGGAGCAGCGGCCACGCGAGCCCGAGCCCGACAAGCACCGCATTGATCTTTACCCCGCAGGCGAGGCCGATCAGCACGCCGATCAGGATGTCGCCCCACTTACCCGAGACCCGGCGCGCCACCTGGATCGAGCAGATCGCCGCCGCCGCCACGAACGTATCGAGATGACCGCCGCTCACCAGCTGCTGAATGAGGACGGGATTCGCCGCCCAGAACAGCGTCGCCCGCACCGGATCGTCAGAGGTCTTGAGGAGCAGGAACCCGACGGCGATGAACACGATGCCGTTGAGGATCATCAAGATCCAGATGGTGGTGGCGGCGCTCGCGCCGCCGATCGATGCCGCGAACGCCTGGATCACGGTGGCGACAGGGCCGTAGACGGAAGGCGTGTTCCTCCAGATCGTGCCGACGGGAGAGGTGTAGGCGCGGTCACCCCAGGCCAGCGGGCTGGTCGTGTACGGATTCCCGCCCTGGGAGGCTATCCGGCCATATGCCGCGTAGCTCGCGGTATCCGATGAGCCAACCGGGGTGAGGCAGACCATCACCGCGACGATGGCCGCGCTTACCAGCAGCAGGTGACGCGGGTCGGGGCGCCACCCCTGGCTATGCGCCCACAGCATCCCGGCGAGCCCCAGGCAGGCGAGGATGTCGCCCGTGTAGAGCATCACCGTCGCGATGAGGTTGTGGCTGCCCAGCGACGGCAGGAGGTGCGACAGCGGCAGCCTGATGGGCAACGTCTCGGTGTTCGGCGCCATCGCCCCGACGAGCATTCCCAGCAGCAGGCCGGCTCCGGACACGGCGATGGCAACCTTGGGGTCGGAGAGCTTGCTCCAGGAGAGCTTGCGGATCACCGTGCTCATGACCCGCTCGATCGGACCGGTCCGGCCATGCCTTTCGAGGGGGTCGTATGTTCCGGAGGGGCCTGCTGGCCCGACTGATCCGGGCAGGCCGGCCGAGTTGGTGGATACCCGTGGCACCTGGGCCATACCTCCAATGGCGGGACCCGCGCGGCCACTGTTGGAGGCAGGTATCGCCGCGCTGGCCGGTCTTGAGCTCCCGGATGCCTCCATTACTTCTCGGCCGACCCTGCTCGCAGGTCCTCACCCAGTGTAGAGTGCGCCCCGAAGGCCATACGCCACATTTGCCTGAACCGTGTCCCACCGGAAAGGATCTCGCGCGGCTGGCCAGGGACACCACGACCGGCCGCTGCCCCGCGTGCGGACATGCCGCGCCGCCACCTCAATGGCCGTCTGATCACCTCACCTGACCTTCCGCGCGGTGGCCCCGGCATTAATCAATTGACGCATTTCGGTCGGCCCCGGCCCCGGACCTCGCCGGTTGCCCGTTCGGGCCACTCCATTGAAGCAGGCATAGCCTGCACGGCCGCGATGAGCCCTCTTCGACGGGAAGCGTGATGAGCAGCGCCGATCCCTGTCCGGCGGGGCTCATCACTTGGATCGTCCCCCCGACCGCGTCGACGCGGTCAGTGATGCCTATGAGTCCGTCACCTGATCTGCGGTTCCCGGTGAAGTTGAGAGTGTGCAGCGCTGGTGATGGCACTATACGGCCGGCAACCGGATGAGACGCAGCTCATGCGCGTAGTCGGGTCGCGTTAGCTCGTAGTAGATCCACCACTCACCGTCAAGGATGAAGGCGTCAAAGTAGCGGAGGGAGCCCGTCGCGTTCGGGGACTGCACCCATGGCCCGCCATCCGTGAGGCAATGCCAGGTGAGGAGGTCGGGGGAGACCGCAATGCCGCAGTGCTCCTCGTAATTGTCGTCGCATGATGCGGAGCCGTCGTAGAAGCCGACGTATCCACCTGGGACAGCAGCCACGCTGGACAGGCGCGCCTGATAGCGGTTCCAGCCGCTGCCGACGGAGAGAATCTCGCCACGCCAGGAGAAATTTTCACCATCGGTGCTTATGGCGAGGCCGCTGGGATGGGTAGTGGCTCCAACGTTGTAGATGTCGCCGGTCGAGTGCGCCTTCGGGTCGAGCCCGTCAATCGGTGCTGCGAAGCTGACGAACATGTAGGTGACCGGACCTACCTGCAGCACGAGCGGGTCCTTCACACCCTCGGTCCCGGTGGAGCCAGCTGTGAGCACCGGCTCTCGGCTCGAGATGTCGAAAGATGCAGGGTGCCCGGCGGCCACGCTGTCGATGCGCCACCGGCCGTCCGCGGGGTCGACATAGGACAGGTACAAGCGGTATCCGCTGCCGGAAGCCCGGATGAGGCAGAACCGCTCCATGGACGGTGTAGGCAGCTCATCCTTATGCACCGACCAGACATCACTGAAATTGAGGCCATCGTCGGACACCGCCACCGCGCAGCGCCATCCGCGCTCGGCCTTGGCGCCGCGCGGTCGGCGCTGGCGGTAGGTCAGCCAGAACTCGCCGGTGTTCTCCCGCAGCACGCTGGGACAGCCAACCCAGTAGCCGCGCTCGTTTCTTTCAGGTTCCATGACGACGGTACCGGCCAGCGGGTCAAAGGCCCGCAGGGGGATGTAGGCGCGGTTCATGGGCGGCTCCAGGTCAGAGTTCGGATAATTTCATCTGCGGGGCAGACCGTAGCCACATCTTCGCTGGGTTAGCGGTGCCGCATCCGTTCGATTGAGGCATTCCACCGCCACCACTTGGGGCCCGGTGCCCCGGCGTGGACCTGGTTTCCGGCATTCCCGCATCCGGCCCCGGCCTCCCCAGCCTCGGCGTGCCTGGCTGTTTTGTGTTGCTCCCGTGACCGTGGGTAGGGGAGCTTGAGACTGCCCAGATCAGACAGGAGAGACTAATGCCCCAGGGGATTATCGAGGCGTTGCGTCACGATCACGACGAGGTGCGAGAGATGTTCGGCCGGTTGGATGCCGCAACCGGTGAGCAGCGCCGGGATCTGTTCCAGCAGCTTGTCAGCGAGCTTGTACGTCACGAGGTCGCCGAAGAGGAGATCCTCCGGCCGGTCAGCAAGCGCGACGCGGGTGAGGAGATCGCCAACGCCCGGATCAACGAAGAGAGCCAGGCCGAGCAGCTGCTCAAGGAGATGGAGAAGCTCGACCCGGCCTCCGCCGAGTTCACGTCCAAGTTGGCCGAACTGCGGCGGGAGGTCGAAGACCATGCCCTAGCCGAGGAGACCCAGGAGTTTCCCAAGGTGGCCGAGAAAGAGACCACCGAGCGTTTGGAGCGGATGGGCAAGGCCTACGAGGTGGCCAAGAAGATGGCACCGACGCGGCCCCATCCGTCCATGCCGAACACACCTGTCGCCAACATGCTCGTCGGCCCGTTCGCCGCGGTCATCGACAGGGCACGCGATGCGGTGCGGGAGGCCCTGAAGTCCACCTCCTGAGGGCACCCACTGGCCGGTCAGCTTCCTGCAGGGAGCGGGGTTGGCCAGGGCGAACCCGGTCACCGTCCCGTCGCAGGTGCAGATGAGCATCAGCTTGCTCGGCGTCACTCACCTGCGGTGGGCGGCCCGGGCCGGCCCAGGCCCACCGAGGGGATGATGCGGTCAGTCAGACGGCCCAGTACCAGCCGCGCCTGATCGGCGGATGCCTCGCCGGGACAGGGCTGATCATGGCAGTACGTCAATGACTGCTTACTTGACGTCACGAGTTAAAGTCGGCAAACTTGCTGCTCAACACCGATTTTCGTACTGACTGCTGTATGTCAAGAGGCTGGGGCGGTGTCGATGAGCATACCGGAACAAGGCACCATAGATAGTCGTAACTTTATACGGAGTGCCACCAAGCCATCGCTTCCTGGTTCTGCTCTTGGTGCCACCCGCGAACTGGACGCGCTGTTCGACCAGTCACCGATGGCCATGGTCTTCAACGACCGCGAACTGCGCGCCAAGCGCACCAACGCGGCGTTCCGCCGGCTGGTCGGCCTGCCGGACGAGGCGATCATCGGCCGCCGGCCATCAGAGGTCGACCACGGCATGGACGGGGCCATGATCGAACACACCCTCGCCGAGCAGGTGATAAACAGGGGCGTTCCCGTGGTCGACGCGTATTTGGAGCAGACCGTGGGGGGTGAGCAACGGGTCTTCTCGTGGTCTGCGTACCCGGTGACGGAGAACGGCCAGGTGCTGGAGGTGGTGGGCTCCCTCACCGACGTCACCGACCGGGCACAGGCGGTCAGGTCTCTCCGGCAGGCTCATGCCCGGCTCAACCTGCTCGAGCGAGC
>DASQVO010000297.1:0-19699 GCA_035640715.1 Streptosporangiaceae bacterium | reverse complement strand
GCTCATGACGCCTTCGCTCGTGGCGAGGTCTGGCTGTCACGAAATAAGTCCGTGATACCCAACTGAGCTGCGGGCATTGACAGCGAGCCCTTCGGCGCTCCAATCCTTCGCAGCAGCGGGCTGGGGCTCAGCTCGCTGCTGCCCGCTTCTTGCTGTTATCAGCCTTCTTGCAAGGTACAGCAGGGTGATTTGGACGCCGATCCTCAATGGGCTGATGGTAGCTGCTGCATGCCAGATGCGGTCCCGGCTGCCATCAGCAGCACCCATAGCCCCTCCCTGAACTACTACATCATGTAGTTGATATTGTCACTACTACACGTCGTAGTAGGCGGGCCGGACCCGAGGAGGCCCGGACCAATCGCGCTGGGCGTGATCGCCCGGGGTTCGGCGTTCGCGTTCCGCAAGGCCGTCACCGAGGTGTGGCAGCAGCGGATCTTCGGCGCGGCGTTCGCGTTCTCCTCCGTTGTCACGCCGTTCTTCCTCGGTGCCGCCGCCGGCGGGGTCGCCTCCGGCCGGGTGCCGCCCGGCGTGGCCCGCGGCAACGTGATCACGAGCTGGCTCAACCCCACGTCGGTGCTGAGCGGCGTGTTCGCGGTTGCCGCCGGGATGTATCTCGCCGCCGTCTACCTCACCGCCGACGCCCGGCGGGCCGGCGAACCGGAACTGGCCGCGGAGTTCCGGCGCCGGGCGCTGGCCTCCGGGGTGGCCACGGGTGTCCTCGCCGTGGCCGGGATCGCCGTCACCCGCGCCGACGCGCCCCAGCTCTACGCGGGCCTGTCCGGCCGTGCGCTGCCGCTGGTCGCCGTGTCGGGCGCGGCGGGCGTCGCCTCGCTCGGGCTGATGGCGATGCGGAGGTTCGTCCTGGTCCGGATCACCGCGGGGCTCGCGGTGGCCGCGGTGCTGTGGGGCTGGGGGGCCGCGCAGTACCCGCACGTCCTGCTGCCCGGCATGACCGTGGCCCAGGCGGCCGCCAGTGCCGCGACGCTGCAGGCCACCACGATCAGCGTCGGGGCCGGGATCGTGATCCTCATCCCGTCGCTGGCCTGGCTGTTCCTGCTGTTCCAGCGGGAGCGGCAGGAACAGCCGCCGTCACATCCTTGACTGCGGAACGTCAGGAGCTGTCCCGTCTTCATCGAACTTTGACCAACGTCTCAACGAAGATCGACCGCCCGCCTCTGGTCCCGTACAAGGTTCTCTGACTAGAGTCAGAGAATGGATGCGGCGCAGATCGATCAGGTGCGGCGGTTCAACCGCACCGTTACCGAACGCGTGGGCGTGCTCCACGACCACTACCTGGGCCGCGACCGGCCCATTGGCCAGGCCCGGCTGCTCTGGGAGATCGGTGAGCAGGGCCAGGACGTACGGCGGCTGCGCGAGCGCCTCGGGCTCGACTCCGGGTACGTCAGCCGGTTGCTGCGCTCCCTGGAGACCGACGGCCTGGTGACGGTGGAGCCGCAGCCCCGTGACAAACGGGTGCGCACCGTCCGGCTCACCGACGCCGGCCGTGCGGAGCGCGCCATGCTCGATGGCCGCAGCGACGAACTGGCCAGCTCCCTGCTCGAGCCGCTCAACACCGCCCAGCGCGCCCGGCTGGTCGCCGCCATGGCCGAGGTCGACCGGTTGCTGACCGCCGCGACCGTCACGCTGGACGCCGTCGACCCGGACCACCCCGACGCCCAGCACTGCCTGCGGTCCTACTTCACCGAGCTGCAAGAGCGCTTCGAGACCGGCTTCGACCTCGCACGGAGCCGGCTGCCCAACGCGGGCGAACTCCGGCCGCCGCACGGCCTGTTCCTGGTCGCCCGGCTGCACGGCGAACCTGCCGGCTGCGCCGGCCTGAAGCTACCGCCCGGCGCCCCGGCCGAGATCAAACGTATGTGGGTCGCGCCCCACGCCCGGGGCCTCGGCCTCGGCCGCCGGTTCCTGGCCGAGCTGGAGGCGCGGGCCGTCCAGCACGGCTGCGACGTACTGCGCCTGGACACCAACAAGGCGCTCAGCGCCGCGATCAGCCTGTACCACTCCTACGGCTTCCAGGAGGTTGCCGCCTTCAACGACGAGCCGTACGCCCACCACTGGTTCGAGAAGCGAATCACCAGACCGCCGTCGCGGTGAGGGTTCCGGCGGCGCGGCGCTGCACCTCGTCGAGTTCGACGAGGAACGCAAGGCCGCCATGGTCAGCAACATGCTCGTAGTCCTGTGCAGTGACCAGGCCACCCAGCCCGTCGTCAACACCGGCACCGTCGACGGCCGCGACCTGTCCCCAACGAGATGTTCGCGATATGTGCCGGTTCAGCGGGTATGCCCCGCTCTCCCTGAATGGCGATGATTGTTCTCAATTCTGCATTCTGGGCAGAGTGCGTTACGCACTTGACTCCATCTCCCGCACCACCAGCAGTAACCCATCCTCTTTACCCCTCAGCCGGATATTTTGCCCCTCAGCTGGATGCTTCCCGGGCCTTCACCATCACTATCTCGCCCCAAGACGATGCGGTCATCGCGGTCAGCCGCCAACTGCACCTGCGGCCACCGGTGCCGCCGGCATGGCGGCTAGCTGCAAAGTCGGCCCTATACCCCCTTGGAGCCTGGGCGCTTAGCCCCGACAATGATCCAGAACGCGACCGCCTCCTGCCTGATACACGTGATCACGGAATGCACTCCTTTCGCTGCGCCGTGGGAATTCTCGGGCAGGCCACTCCGCCGTCGGCTACTTGCTGAGCTGCGGCACGGTCACGGTGCAGTTGACCTTCGGGTTCGCGCCCGCATAGTTGAGGGGACCGGCGACGACCGTCAACGCGATCGTGCTTGCCTTGGTACAGCTGCTAATGGGCCCGTTGAAATATCCGCGCTGCTCTGCGGCGACGGCGCCGATGATCAGCCATATGACAAGAAGCACCGATCCGATGTGCATTTGGACCTCCGTCAGCACTATCTGTTTAAAGCATAAAGAGACGGCCAGCCGAGATTGCCTGCCGCACATTTTGATCCGGCCTACTGGATTGTTCCCCTCCCCTACCTGGCGCACCGCTACCCACCCTGCGGTGCGTAAACGCAGGTTGCGAACATCTAGCAGGGAGCATACCTGCGTGCGGCGATGCCGGAGCCCCACGCGATCGAGGGCAATATCTTTTCCAGGAATCTGGAAGTTGGCGCAGCGCATGGCCGGAAATCGTCATGCCGGCAGGAGCGCGATTTCATCCAGCATCCATGGCAGCTTCATGCGCCGGGCTGGTGGTTCCCTGGCGCCTTCGCTTCACGGCATCGGCTGCCGGGGACTCGCCGGTTTCCAGGAGGGTCTTGAGACCGGAGAGGACCTTGGGCCAGCCCGCGGTGATCCCGGCGAGCATCTGGCTGCCGGTACACGAACGTCGCCGGGTCACTCAAGGGAACTAGATGGCTACGTGCCAGTGGGACGAATCTTCTCGTTTTGCCTGGTGCGGCCTGTGTCATCCACGATGCTAGGAACGAACCCGTGCTCCGAGTTCTCTCGCAGCACGCCGCCGATGCGAGGGGTCCCTACGGAAGTGCCGGGAAGCGCGGAGGCCAAGATCGCGGAGACCGGGGCCGCGGAGGATGCCGGGCGGCGGTCGCCGCGCTGGCGGATCGCCGCGCGCCTCGCCACGGTCGCGATCATCGCCGCGATCGTCGCCATCTACCGCCGCTACCTGCTCCAGTCCTTCCATGCCCTAGGCAACCTGAGCTGGAAATGGTTCATGCTCGCCGTCGCAGCGGAGACGGTCTCCATCCTGGCGTTCGCGTTCAGCCGCCGGCGCCTGCTGCGCGCCAGCGGCCGCCAGGTGAGCCGCCGTGCGATTCTCGCGATCACGTGCGCGGGCAACGCGATGTCAATGTCCCTGCCATTCGCCGGGACCGGGCTGGCGACCGTCTATTCCTACCGGCAGTTCCGCAGGCAGGGGATCGATTCCGCGACGACCGGCTGGACGCTGGCCGTGTCCGGGATCTTCTCCACGTCCTCACTGGCCCTGCTGCTGATAGCCGGCGCTGTCGTTGGCGGCCGGGCCGTCGCCACCGTAGCCGGATTCGCTGGCGCGGCCGTGTACCTGGTGCCCGGGGCGGCGGTACTGCTCGCCGTGCGCTACGACCGGGTCCGCAAGGTCCTCAGCCAGTTCCTCGTCCGGGTCGCACACGGCCTGAATCGCCTGCTGCGCCGCCTGCCCGCCTGCCGGGCAGCCCGGCAGGCGGGCACCGAGAGCAGGCTCGAGGACTTCCCCGCCCGGCTGGAGGACTTCCTCGACCGGATCGCGAGCATCAGCCTCCCGCCACGCGGCTACGCTGAGGTCTTCGGGCTGGCCATCCTGAACTGGCTGGCCGACAGCGGGGCCCTCGCGTTCGCCATCCTCTCGACCGGACAGCCGGTGCCCTGGCACGGCCTGCTGCTCGCCTACGGCGCCGGGGCCGCCGTCGGGAGCACCGGCCTCACCCCAGGCGGTTTCGGCCTGGTCGAGCTGACGCTGGCGGCAGCGCTGACCGCCGGCGGCCTGGCCGGCTCCGGTGCGCTGGCCGCCGTGATCGCCTACCGGCTGGTGAACTTCTGGCTGATCATCCTGACCGGCTGGATCGTGTTGCTGGTGCGCGGCGATCGCCCCGGCACGCCGGACGGCCCAGGTCAGGCGCCGCCGCGGGCCGGCTAGACCCCGACGGCGCTCGTGCGCCCGGGCCGCCTCCGTCAGCGGGCAGGTGGCCGCGACCCGCAGGCTGATAGAGCTACTCTCCATCCGGAAGCAAGCGACGCACTTCACAGTGCGGTAGGCACCCGGAGGTCAGATGGCCACTCTCACCGCCGCGCAGCGCAGGCAACAGGCGCGTATGGAGAGCGCGCGGGCCAGCTATGACCGCGGCTGAGGCGGTCACGCTCGCCGGGCTGGCGGATGACCCGCATCCGGCGCTGGCCCGGCTGCGCGAGCACGCCCCGGTGGCCTGGGTGCCGGTCCTCGGCGGATGGCTGGTCACCGGCTACGCCGAAGCGGTCGCGGTCATGCGTGACTCCCGGGCCTTCACGGTCGACGATCCCCGGTTCTCCACGGCGCGGGTGGTCGGGCCCAGCATGCTGTCGCTCGACGGGGCGGCGCACGCGCGGCACCGTGCCCCGTTCGCCAGCGCGTTCCACCACGGCGGCGGCGCCCGGCTCGCGGTATTCGCGGAGGCGGAAGCCGGCCGCCTGGTCACGGCGATCCGGGACCGCGGCGCAGCGGAGATCCGCCGGGACGTCGCCGGCCCGCTGGCCGTGTCGGTCGTGTCGGAGGCACTCGGCCTGACGGACGTCGCGCCGGAAACGATCCTGTCCTGGTACTCCCGCATCGTCGGGGCCGTCACGGAGCTGTCCGCCGGCCAGGACGCCATCAGTGACGCGCAGCCCGGCCCCGATGCCGCCGACGCGTTCGCCAGCCTGGCGGCCAGCCTGCGCGCCACCATCGAAGCCCGCGTGCCTGGCAGCGAGCCCAGTGTTCAAGACGGCTCCCGTGCCCCAGGCATGTCCAGTGTCCTGGCGGAGGTGGCGGGCGCTGGCCAGCTAGCCTCGAGCGAGGTCATCTCCGACGCCGCTGTGATCATGTTCGGCGGAATCGACACGACAGACGGGATGATCGCCAACGCGGTGCTGCACCTGCTCAGCGCCCCGGACCAGCTGGCGGTGGTGCACGTCGACCCCGGCCTGCTGCCGGCGGCCATCGAAGAGTCGCTCCGGCTGGAGCCTGCTGCGGCGCTGGTCGACCGGTACGCGACCAGGGACGCTGACATCGCCGGCGCCACGATCCGGGCCGGGGACAGGGTGACTGTCTCCCTCGCCGCCGCCAACCGTGACCCGGCTGTGTTCCGTGACCCGGACCGGTTCGACATCTTCCGCGCCGACGCCGGCCGTCACCTGGCGTTCGCGCACGGCCCGCACTTCTGCATCGGGGCCGGGCTCGCCCGTGCCGAGGCGCAGGCGGCCGTCCAGGCCCTGCTCGGCCAGCTTCCCGGTCTCCGCCTGGACCCCGGCCAGCCCGCCCCGGCCCCGCGCGGCCTGGTCTTCCGCAAGCCGCCCGCCCTCCACGTGGCCTGGGATATCTGACACGGCCGGGCTGTCCGGTTCTGTATGACCGTGGGCGGCCGTTAGCGAAAGGAGGCAGACTAGCTCTTCCGGGCGCGCGTTCGCACATATATGCTCGCGGCGGCGACCAAGGCCGAACCATTCTGCGCAGGTTCCTGCGCCCGGTCCCGGCCAGGAGGGACGCGGTGCCATGGGCTGGTCAACGAAGACGCTCACCGCCACGATTGCCCTGGTCCTGGGGACCGCGGGGCTGGCCGCGCTCGGCCCGCCCGCGGTCACTGCGGCGGCCGCGGGCCCCGTCCCGCTGAACCAGGCATTCGACAACGCCGGGATCACGGCACCATCGGACACCGCGCCTGGCGACCTGGACGGTACCGGGGACAGCTTCTCCTCGGCGACCCTGACCAGCGACGGGATCACGCCGGGCGCTGCCCTGCTGCACGACGGGTTGCCGCTGCGCTGGCCGGATGCCCCGCCGGGGCATCCGGACAACGTCCTCGCCGACGGCCAGGTCATCGCCGTCCACGGGTCCGGGAACACCCTTGGCGTGGCCGCCGCCTCCACCGGCGGGGACACCTCCGGCACGCTCACGGTCAGCTACACCGATGGAACCTCGACGGCCGCGCAGGTCAGCGTGGCCAACTGGATCAGCACCTCCGCCGCGGGAGCACCGAGCGGGGGCGAGTCGGACCTGCTGGCCACCACCGGCGGCTGGAACCCCGGCGGAACGCTGCCCGTCAGCATGTCCTACCTGTCCGTCCCGCTCGACCCGGGTAAGACGGTCGCGAGCGTGACCCTGCCCACGGTCGGCAGCACGGTCGGGCACGCGGTTCCCGCCATGCACATTTTCGGCCTGGCGGTCGGGACCGTCGCAGGCCGGGCCGCGGACGGGCCGGGCGCGCTCTCCACCTACGACCTCGCCCGCAAGGACTGCCTCGGTACCGCACCGGACACCACGTCGAAGACCTGGTACACGGTGGCGGACGGAATGCTGTCCGACGTCTACTACCCGACGATCGACAACGCGACGCGTACGAGACATTCACCGGCTTCCTGACCGACGGCCGGGACCGGGCACCCCTGGCCGGTGCTGTCCGGGGAGCGGGCCGAACACGACCTGGCCGTGGGCGACCTGTCCGGCGCCACCGGGGCCGACGGCCAGCTGCAGTTCATGCTGGACTCCGCCTCTGGCGTCGGGCTGATCCCCGAACAGGTCTGGGAGCAGCCCGACCTGCCCGCCTCCCCCTACGGCAGCGATCCCGCCACCGCCTCGATCGGCTTCACCGACGGCCAGGCGGCCGGGTCGGCGTCGCCGCTGACCTGGGCCACCGCCCAGGAGGTCCGGCTGATCCAGGACCTCGGCGCCGGGCGGCTGCTCGAGCAGCCGTCCATCGTCGCGGCCCGCTACGTGACCCATTCGCAGGCCGAAGCGCCGCTGACGGTGACCGCGCCGGTGCACGAGGCGGGCAGCGCCATCGAGGCCAGCCCGCCGCAGGCCACCGTGAACGGGACGTCGGTCACCGTGACCGGATCCACCGCACCCGGGGCACACGTCGACATCCAGATTTCCGATATTCAGGTACCGGACGGAAGCGGCAGCACGTCCTCACTGACCGCGGGGGCGTCCGGAGCGTTCGCTGCCACCGTGACGGTGCCGGCCGGTGATCAGAGCCACGTCGCGGTGACGGTGACCGCACCGGGCGGCGGAACTAACGAGGCAGGCTTCGACGTCACCTCGCTGGCCGTGCCTGGCACGGTCGTGCTCAACGTCAGCGGGCCGGCCGGCGGCGGCGCCGGGCCGGGCAACTTCGCGCTGCCGACGGCCGCGAACGGGACGTCGGCGGTGTTCCCGGCCCGGTCGTTCACGATCACCGATTTCCGGGCGGCGACCACGGGCGCCACCACGTCGTTCCAGGTCGGCATCGGCGATCTCACCAATCCGTTCGGCGGCCAGGACGGGTTCTCGCTCCAGCTCATCGACCTGTACATCCGCAAGCCGGGGCTGCCGTCCTACGACTACTCCACCGCCGCGACATACCCGAGCCGCAACTATCGCGTAGCGCCCGCCGATGCCTGGAGCCAGTCGATCGAGGTGGACGGCTTCGGCCGCGCCCAGTGGCAGACGGCACTTGGCACGGCGGCCGGGAGCATCGAGAGCGTGCGCGGCAACCCGGCCAGCGGCCAGATCACGATTACGGTACCGGCCGCGCAATTGGGGACCATCAGTTCTGGGTGGACGTTCACGGTGGCGGTCACCGGGCAGGACGGGTTCGGCACCGACGACGCGCGCGCTTTCACGGCCACGCCCGGCGCCTACACGTTCGGCGTCTGCTCGGCCGCCCAGGTGGCGCAGAACCCGGAGCCGCAGGCCTGCCAGGTCTCCCCGTCGATCGAGCCGGAAGTGCTGGGCACGGTGCCACCGCCCGGCGTGTCCCTGTCGTCGGAGCTGAACGTCCTCGCCTACCCGGGCAACACCACGACCACCCTGGCCACGCCGGTCCAGCTCCAGGGCGTCACCGTGCCCTAGCGCCCCGCTCCCCCGCTGCGACTACCGCCCCCCGCCCGCCGCCCGCCGACCGCCGCGCCGCCGCCACCCTCATCCAGGCCGCCCTCAGGCCCCCGGATGCCAGGCAATCCCGCACAGGCACGGCGACGCCCGCCACAGCCAGGCAGGCAGCCACCAGCAGCCCGGGACTGTAGTACCGGGAGCCTAGCTCGTCCTGCACCCACCTCCGTCACTCGATCGTCATCCCGCCTGTAGCCATTCTGAAAAGGCTCGGTGGCAGTTTCCGCGGCCAATGTGATCAGCTGAACCGGATGTTGCTGATGCGGTCGCCGCAGGCGGCGGGGCTACTCTTTCGCGGCCCGCGCCGATCCCCACAGGGCGCCCCGGTTGATCCGCCGCGGGTAGCGCTCGCTCATGTAGCGATACAGCTCAAGCGCGGTCGAGGTGGCCGCGATGCCGGCCTCGAAGTCGCGGATGTAGCCGCGGGTCCTGGCGATGATCCCGGGGCCGTCGCCAGCCGAGGGATCCTTGTGCCCCGCTACGACCGCGCGCGGGTGCAGCTGCTCGATCGTGTCAAGCGCCCGGAGCCAGGAGCGGCGGCCCTCGCTGCCGGAGCCGGCGAGGTAGAGGTGCACGTTGCTGTAGGCGGCGTCTCCCGCGACGACCAGCCCGATCGCCGGAACGTGCAGGCAGGTCGTGTCATCGGTATCGGTGTGGCCGAGCTCGACCGGCACGAGCTCGTGGCCTTCGAGGCGCAGCCCCCCGGGCGGGACAGGATCCGCGATGGCGACCGTGGCGGCCAGCGGCTCGGTGAACCGGGACTGCCATTGCCCCGCCAGCGCCTCAGGAGACGACTGCGCGCGCATCTGGGCGATCACGCCGGGAACGGCGAAGGCCCGCGCGGCGGGGAACGCCTCCAGGATGGCGCCAAGCCCGAGCCAGTGGTCGGGGTGGCCGTGCGTGATGTAAACGGCCGTGAGGTTCCTCCCGGACGCCGTGACCCACTCGCGCAGCGCCTCAGCCTGCGACTGGGTGAACAGCGAGTCCACGAGCACCGCGTCCCGCTCGCCCGTGATGAGGACCGCCGACGTCGGCGACCACATGCGCTTGTCCAGGTCCGGCGGCAGGTCGGTGACGGTGGTGGGGATCCCCTCCGCCACGTACACGGCGTATTCGAGGTGCGATGCCGGCATGCTGTCTCCTTCAGGTCAAGGGTCGCGGCCAGGGCGGTGGACGGCATGAGAAAGACCTCCAGGCTCAGGGGTGGGCGCTCCTCAGCCCGTGGTCGGCGTCTGCGCGTTTGCGGGCTCGGTAGTTGCGGAGGTTGACCGCGTTGCCGCAGATGCGGACGTCGTGCCAGACACCGTTGTTGTTGCGGGAGCGGTCGTAGAAGGCGACGGAGCAGCGGATGTTGCGGCAGGTCTTGAGACGGCGCAGCGTGTCCGTGCACTGGGCGGTGTAGGCCTCGATCAGGGCGAGTGAAGCCACCCGGCGCCAGCCGGTGCCGCGTGGGTCGGCGTGGATGCGCCCGTGCTCGTCCAGCCGGAGGGACGCGGGGACGGCCATCAGCGAGGCCGCCGGGCCGTCCGGTCGCGGCGGCGTGCCCGGGGACGGTCTGTGCAGGTGCCCGCGCAGGTCATCGCGGAAGTCGCGCAGCGCCTGCAGGTCCTCGGCGGCCAGGGCGATCTCGGGTGCCGGCTGGCGGGTTTCCCGGCTCCAGTTCGCCAGAGCCTGATCGAGCCAGGTGCGGGCGTCCTCGACGTTCCCGAGGAGGTCCGGTTGGCGCGGTCGGCCTGCGGGGATCGTGTTGATCAGGTCCTGGACGAACGCCAGCCCGCCCGGCGCGGGATCCATCTCGTACCGCTCTGACGCCGTCCAGGACATGCGCTGCTCACTCTCCCGCAGGCGCACCATCGACACTTGCGTAAGACATTTGCCTCTTACGAGGATATAGCGCAAGAAGCATCGCGTGCTGCATCACCGGCCCTTGAAGTGGAGCGTGGGTCGCGGCTTGCCGGCCTTGTGGGCCGCGACGGCAGAGGCCAGGCCCGCCTCCGCGTCGTCGGTGGAGAACAGCGGCATCGCGATGTCGAACATGGCCTCGTCCGCCGCGGAGATCCCTCCGATGGCCCAGGAACGCAGCAGCGCCTTGTGCGCCGCGTAGGCCCGGGTGGGGCCCTTCGCCAGCTTCTGGGCGAAGGCGGTGGCCTCCTTGAGCAGGGTGTCGTCCGGGACGACCCGGTTGACGACGCCGGTCTCCGCCATGGTCCGCGCCGGGACCCGCTCGGAGGTGAGGGCCCATTCCGAGGCCCGGGCCCGGCCGGCGCGTTCGGCGACCCGGTAAATGCCGCCGAGGACAGTGACGATGCCCAGGGTCTGCTCCGGGTGGCCGAAGTGCGCCGACTCTCCGGCGAAGATGACGTCCGCGCGCAGGGCGAGTTCGAAGCCACCGCCGAGGCACAGCCCCTGGACAGCCGCGATCACCGGCATCGGGAGGCGCTCGAAGGCGTTGAAGACGCTCATGTACCGCTCGAAGAGCGCCCGGAGTTGAGCGGTGTTCAGGTCGGGCCAGTCGACGATGTCTCCGCCGAAGCTGAAGTCCGGGCCGTCGGCCCGCAGCAGGACGACGCGGGCATCGCTGTCAGTGATGCCCGCCACCGCTGTGGCGAGTTCGTCGGCCAGCTGCCGGTCGAGGCGGTTCTGCGGCGGATTGTTGAGGACGATGGTGGCGATGCCGTCGTCGATGGCGCTGGTGAGGTGAGGCATGGAAGACTCCTTTGGCCGAGCCGCCCCGGGGTTCGGGCGGCGATCGTGGTCAGGACAGGTGCCGGCGGAACCAGTCGCGCGCCGCGGCTGGTCATGCCGGCTCTTTCTCGCCGTCGTAGAAGTGCGCCGCGCCGATGCGCCCGGCCAGGCGGCGCCTGAGTTCGGCGGAGAAACGCAGCGCCGGGCCGAGCGGCCGGTGGTGGATCGCCGCGCGGACGATCTGTCCGTGCTCGTCCTTGGTCAGGACGATCACGCCCTGGATCTGCATCCCGCCGAACGCCGTGGCCTCCCACTCCAGATACGTGCGCCGGCGAGCGGAACGGGTGTCACCAGCACCAGGCCCAGCGTCCGCTCAGGGCGGGCGGCGCCGACCAGCTCCACGATCGGCGCAGCCATGCTCTGGCCAACGAGCACCACCGGCTTGTCCAGGGCGTCCACCACGGCCCCGACTTCCGAGGCGAAGCGGTCGAACGTGAACGGGCCGTGCGCGTCGGTACGCTCGCCCAGTCCGGCTAGGTCCAGCTGTACGGTCTCGGCGTCCTCGCCGCTCAGCTCCGCGATCACGCCGTCCCAGACGTGCTGGTCGTCAAGGAATCCGGGGACGAAGACCAGGGCCGCATCACCCGTGCCGTCGCGCCGGAATCGGACGTCCGTGTCCCCGATGCGTTCCGTTCTCATGTGGCTCATTCCTTCCCGGAAGCCGACGCGGCTCCGGAAGGAGACCACTCCGGCGTGTCGATGGGCGACCACCCGGTCGCTCGCCCATCCAGGCCCGACCGCGTTCGGCCACCGCCACGGCCCTCCTCTTGAAAGGAGCATAAGCGTAACGGCTATGTCACGCAAGATGAGCCTTCACCAACCGCGCACGTCGGGTTGCCGCTGACGTCCGGGGTAGTCCATTCGTCGCGGGATCCGCTCACGCGCCCCCGGCCGCCGCCGTGGCGGGAGGGGCGCGGTGCCGTGATGGTTCCCGCAGCCGAAGTATAGCGATCGTTTTACTTTCCGGATCAGCCGTGCTACGGTCGGTTAAGTAAATCGATCACTGTACAAACGGGGCCGCGCAGGGGCAGGCGCTCTGGTGTCCTGGCTGCCGGAACGATTCGGGAGCGACGACCGCTCCACGGAGGCGGCGAGCGCGGCTACACCGACTACCCGGCCCTCGAGCAGGCGCACCGCGCGGCGTGAACCTTAACACTGGGAGCACAGTATGAAATCACTCCAACTCACCGGTTTCGGCAACCCGGCTGAGGTGGTGACCCTGAGCGAGCTAGCGCTCGCCGATCCCGGGCCCGGAGAGGTCCTGGTGCAGCTGGAGGCTGCACCGATCAACCCCTCCGACCTGATGCTGATCGCCGGCGTCTACGGGGTGCGGCCCGACCTCCCGGCCGCGCTGGGTGCCGAAGGCGTCGGCCGCATCGTGGCGATCGGCGATGGGGTCGACGCGTCGCGCGTCGGCGAGCGCGTGATTGTGCTCCCGAGGCTCACGCACGCCACCTGGCGTGAGCAGACGATCCTCGACCAGGACAACGCGGTGCCGGTCGACCGCGATGCCGACCGGCTCCAGCTAGCGATGCTCGGAATCAACCCGGCCACCGCGCACGTCATGCTCCACGGATACACGGAGCTCGAACCTGGCGCCTGGGTCGCGCAGACGGGCGCGAGCTCGGCCACTGCTGGTTACGTTCTCGCCCTGGCCAAGCACGCAGGGTTGCGCACGCTTAGCGTGGTGAGGCGCGCCGACGCAGTCAAGCCGCTACTCGAGGCAGGCAGCGACGTTGTCCTGGTTGAGGGAGACGACCTGCACCGCCAGGCGGCGGACGCGCTCGGGCACGATCGCCTGGAGCTCATTCTCGACGCCGTCGGCGGCGAGCCCGTCGCGCAGCTGGCGAAACTGATGAAGGTCGGCGGCCACGTCGTCAGCTACACATCCCGCGAGCTTCAGCCGGTCAAGATCCCGGTCGGAGACCTGATCTTCCGCGGGATCAACGTTCACGGCTTCTGGCTGAAGAACTGGCTCGACGCCACGCAACCCGCTGAGATCTTCCAGACCTACCGCCAGCTCGCCGCGCTTGTCGCGAACGGGGCCCTCTCCGCCCCGGTCGAGGCAACGTATGCACTCGAGGATCACCGCGCCGCCCTCGAGCACGCCACACGGAACGGACGCCACGGAAAGGTCCTCTTCACGCTCGAATAGCCACAGCGCCGGTGATAGGCCATCGAATCGGCGCAGCGGTGGAGACCACCTATCCGCTGGACCAGTTCCGGGCAGCCCTCGCGCACATGCAGCAGACCGAGCTCAACGCACCGAGGCTGCGGCGCGGCAATGACAGTAACCCTGCACTGCGAGGCAGGCCATCATGTCGATGACACCCAGCTGCATCCGGCCACCGGGCCAGGCGCACGATACCGCAGCGCCTAGCCGTTAACTTCACATAGACATCTCACCGGCTACCGGCACGGCCCTCTTCAGGGACGATCCTCACGCGTGCCTTCGCGCCTGCCCCGAACGTGGAGGACGTATGAGTTGCGGCCGGGCTGGATCCGGCGAGCGCCCTTGAGCGGCGGCGCCCGACGTCATCTTCGCCGGCTCGACATGGCGACCGGCGGGCTCGCCCTCATGCCGGTTAACCTAGGCCGCGCTATCGGCGCGGCGCTGGTAGACGCGAAGGTGCAAGGTGGCCAGGTCCAGGAGCGGGGTAGCGACCGATAGCGCCTGGGCCCGTGTCACCAGGTCACCGAGGATGTGTTCCGCCTCGGCCGGCCGCCCGGCGGCGACATCGCGGTACATCGATGGGGCGAATGCGGATCCGGCCTGCGTCATCGTCGCGTGGGTGGCGGCCAGCTCGGCGGCGGGCACGGGGAAGCCGGCCGCGGCGGAGACGGCGGCGGCCTCGGCGAGAATTCCCTCCGCGAGGGCGGTACCGCCCGGCACGGCGGCGATGTCGCCTACCGTGCCGCGCATCAGGCAGGTCAGTGCGCCGGCCGTGGCGATGAACACCCACTTGTGCCACATTGCGGACACGATGTCCGCCGTGACGTCTACGTCGAAGCCGGCGCCGGCCATGAGCGCGCCGATGCCGCGTGCCTGTTGCGAGAGCCGGCCGTCCTGCTCGCCGAGCAGGAGCGAGGCCATGGGCGCGAGCTGCACGATGTCCCCATCGCCGTTGACGTCGGTCGCGACCTTGGCCACGCCACCGAGCACTGCCTTCTCGCCGTACCGTTCGTTGAGCATGGCCAGGTGAGCGATGCCGTTGAGAAAGGGCAGGATCGCGGTGTCCGGGCCGGCCGCCTCCCCCAGGTCGGCGAGCACCTGCCTGAGCGCGGTGGCCTTCACCGACAGCAGGACGAGGTCGTAGGTATCTGCGATCTGCGGGGCGGTGACCATGCGCGGGGTGAGAGTTTCCACCGCGCCGGGGCCGATGATGCGCAGGCCCCGCTGCCGCAGGACCTGCGCGCGCCGCGGCCGGACCAGGAAGGTGACGTCGCGGCCCGCCTGCGCCAGACGCGCGCCGAAGAAGCCCCCGGTGGCCCCGGCACCGGCCACCAGGATCCTCATGACCGCCCCGCCCTTGCCGGTACCGCGGATGAGGGAAACGCCGCGCGGCCGCTGCCGGTCACGACGCGGGAACCGTTCCCGGTGTCAGTTCGGCCGGGACCGGGGCGCCGAGGAATTCCAGGAGCGCGGCGAGCTTGCGGTCCAGTTCGGTGCCGGCCTCGGTGATAGCGGGCACGCCAAAGCTGCCGAACGTGGTGCTGGGCTGGTCAACGGCAAACCAGGTCACGCCCGCGGCGTCTTCGTAGATGGCGGTGCGCAGCGGCGCGTGCAGCATGACCGCGGGGTTGTGGTGATACATCCGCTGTGCGATCGTGTGGTTGCCCATCAGGTACGCGGCGCACCGCCAGCCGTCCCCGGCCATCCGCATCAGCGATGTCGCGTCGTTGGCCCAGTAAATGATGAAGCCGTGCGGTGCATTCTCCTGCGTGGCGCGCAGGACAGCGTCCCAGCCCGCATCCTCGTCCTTGAGGCGCTCGAACCGTGCGGCATCCAGGCGCGGCACGGCCTCCTCGTAACGCTGGCGGAAGTCATCGAAGGAAGCACCCACGGCCACTTCCAGCCGGCGCACCTCATACGGCACGCCCCGGACAGCCCCGGATGGTGGCGCTGCCATAAGCCCTCCATTTCCCCGCCTGGTCCATCACGGGTACGTACCAGGCTGCATCAGGTTCTGGCTTTCAAATCAAAAGCAAGTAGTGACCATTAGCATAAAACCATAGACTTGTATGTTGCAAGCCAGATGTCAGTCTGGAGACCAGGACGTACGTACGGAGGAGCCATGACCGGTCCGCGCACTACGCGACCCAGCCCACCGTGCCCCATCGCACGAGCGGCCGATATCGTCGGCGACCGCTGGACCCTGCTGATCCTGCGCAACGCCAACCTGGGCACGACCCGCTTCGACGATTTCCGCGCCGAACTCGGCATCGCCGACAACATCCTGTCCAGCCGGCTGGCCCGGCTCGTCGACGCCGGCCTGCTCACCCGCCACCCCTACCGCGAGACCGGCCGGACCCGCCACGAGTACCGGCTGACCACCGCCGGCGCGGACCTGCTGCCCGTCCTGCATGCACTAGCCGACTGGGGCCTGCGCTATACCCGGCCCGCCGAGCCGGCCGACCCGATGCGCGTGATCCACCAGGCGTGCGGCGAGGCTCTCGCGCCCGGCGGGACGTGCCCCCGCTGCGGGCGCACACCCAGCCGGGACGAGATCGCCTGGCTGCGCCCCTGGCGCAGCCCGCATCCGGTGACCTTGGCCAGCGCCATCACCGATGCCGCGCCAAGCACATGACCTGCAGGCGCCGTCACCGAGCCGCGAATGTCATCCGGCAGGCACATTCCACCGCGCCGCCACGCCGACGCCTCGCAGGACGATCTCCAGGCCGGGGCGGGTTATGGCGTGCGGCATGATCGCTGGATTCTCTAACTAACTCAATTTCTCCGTAGCGCACATGATGAGATGGTGAATATGCGAGCTCAGGCCCGTTCCCAGATCAGCACGGAGTTCAGGAGTTTGCCGTCGAATAGCACTGGTGAGGTGGTGGTCAGTTCGAGGTGCCGCCCGTCGGGAACAGCCTTTCGTGATAGGGGTTCGCCGATCCAGTTCGGGAAGAGGCTGACCTCGGCCTGGTGCACGATCACTGAGTCGTTCTCGATGTGATAGGGGCCGGAGTAGGCCAGATACCCTCGTGCGGCTTGCGCCGATTCGCTGTCGGTGCCTTCGCTGATCCAGGCGGCCTCGTAGCGGGACCTGCCGTGCTGCATGATCTGTGCGGACATATATCCGTCCGGGGTGTATATGATGTATCCGGTGGCGTCTTTCCCCAGCGGATAGATAGGCGGCGTGCCATCGTCGCTAATCGTGTGGAACGAAACCAGCCGCCACGCCCCTATCAACCGGTCCCGGAAGGGCTGTGTGGATGAGGCAACTTCGTGTGACATGATTATTCCTTGTCTATCTCGCCCGCTGAGAATGGCACAGAGGGCGCCGGTGTCTTTCCTCGGCTCGTCTGGCCGCGGTCCTGGCCGCTGATCAGTTCACCCCATGGGTGTGCACCAGCACTCCGCTCTTGGTCAAGGTGGCGATCTCGTCCTCGCTGTAGCCCAGCTCGCGGAGCACCTCCTCGTTGTGCTCGCCCTGGCGCGCCGGCCGCCGCTCCGGCCCGGGCTCGGCCTCATCGGCGTTGAGGATGCTGGCGGTGCGGCTGAAGTGCCAGGGCCGGCCGGGGATGGTGATCTGGCCGCCGGCGCCGTCCGGGACGGTCCGGGTGGCCCCCCACTGCGCTGCCCAATCACTCTCGGCAAAGCTGGAGATGTCGCGTATCTGGCCGATGGGGATCTTGGCCTCGTCCAGCTGGGCCTCCAGCGAGGCCAGGTCGTCGAAGGTCCAGATCCAGCGCTGCACGATGGCGTGCAGTTCCTCCAGGTTGGCCAGCCGGCTGGCCGGGGTGGCGAAGCGTGGGTCGTCGGCAAGGTCGGCACGGCGCATCGCGGCCAGGTAGGACCGGAACCCGAGGCTGCCGGCCAGGGTCATCGGGCTGACGAACGGTTTCCCGCCGGGCCCGGTGAAGAAGGCGCAGTCGGTGGCGCCGAGGATCGGGGGCTCCGCGCCGAGCCCGGTGCCGGAGAGGTCGGCATGCACCCGCTCGTTGATAGACAGCATCACCGCCGCCATCGCCACGTCGATGTACTGGCCCCGCCCGGTCCTCTCGCGTTCGTGCAGCGCGGCCAGGACGGCGATCGCGGCGTGCAGCCCCGAGTAGACGTCGGCGTGGGACAGCGAGTCGCTGCGGGGCTGGCCGGCGGGAGCGCTGAAGTGCGCGTTCGAGAGCGCGGTGATGCCGGACTCGGCCTGCACCGTCGGGGCGTAGGCCGAGCGGGCCCGCCACGGCCCGTGCTGGCCGTAGCCACTGATTGAGGCATACACCACGCCGGGATTGCGCGCCGCGATGTCCTCATAGCCCAGCCCGAACGCGGCCAGCGTGCCGGGGCGGAAGTTCTCCACGATCACGTCCGCGCGGTCACACAGCCGCAGCGCGATCTCCCTGGCGCCGGGCACGTTGAGATCGATGGAGATGTTGCGCTTGCCGGCGTTCTGCTGAGCGTAATAGCCGGATATCTCGCCCGTGCGCGGAAACGCCTGGCGGGACATGTCGCCGGACGGCGGTTCGATCTTGATCACGCCGGCGCCGAGGTCGAGCAGGGTCTGCGCGCAATGCGGCCCGGCGAGCACCCGGGAGAAATCGGCAACGCGGATGCCGGTCAGTGGTCCCATGACTCAGCGCCCCTCAAACCTGGCCATGCCGGGGCCGTTCCGGTTGAGCGAGCCGGCCCCGGCCCGGAAGTCCGCCGACAAGAAGATCGGCTTTTGCAGCTCGGCCATTGCCGCGTCGGCGGCGCCGACGCCCTCGTTGAGGGCGATCGTGACCAGGGCCTTCGTCGCCGCGTGCGCGACCGTGGGACCGCCGGCGAGCTCACGGGCCACGGCGGCGGCCGCCTCGGCGAGCTGTTCGTCGGCCACCACCCGGTTGATCACGTTCCAGCGCTCCAGGGTGCGCGCGTCGTAGCGGCGCCCGAGCATGGCCATCTCCTTGGCCCGGGCCGCGCCGGCCCGCTGCGCGACCCGCTGGATGCCCCCCATCAGCGGGTGCAGGCCCACCGTGGCCTCCACCGAACCCAGCTTGGCCGACTCCGCGGCGATGACCAGATCGCAGGCCAGCGCCAGCTCCAGCCCGCCACCGACACAGGTTCCGTGCACCGCCGCGACGATCGGGATCGGCAGCTCGTCGAAGGCCCGCAGGAGCTCCAGCATCGGCCAGCCCAAGGTGCCGTCCCCCTGTCCGGCTGCCTCGAGCATCGCGTCGAGGTTCGCGCCGGCCGAGAAATGCCGCAGGCCGCTGCCCAGGATCGCCGCCCGCGCGCCGGCCTGGCTGGTCCAGCGCAGCGCGTCGATCAGCTGCTCGGACAACGCCGGATCCATTAGGTTGTATGGCCGATGGCTCATGGTGATAACCGCTACCGGGCCGTCAAGGTGACGCGCGACTGGAGAGCTCAGCTCACCGGCTGTGCTTGGGCCCCGGACTGGGTCTGTGATGGGCATCAGGAATCCCCCGTTCTCGATGATCGATCTGACTTGTAATTGAGGAGTCAGCTACGACTATACTAGAGCTTGGCTTTTAATTTGCAAGTCATAAGCTGGAAGGAACGCCGGGATGCCCCGAAGCACGACGAAGCCGCCCTGCCCGATCGGGCGCGCGGTTGAGGTCCTCGGCGAGCGCTGGACGCTGCTGATCATGCGGAATGCGACCCGCGGCATGACCCGGTTCGAGGACTTCCGGGCCGACCTCGGCATCGCCGACAACATGCTGTCCATCCGGCTCGCCCGGCTGGTCGGCGCCGGGCTGCTGACCCGGGTGCCCTACCGCAACGACGGCGGCCGCACCCGCCATGAATACCGGCTCACCCAGGCCGGCGCCGACATGACGCCCATCCTGCGCGCCCTGGCCGACTGGGGCGCACAGCACACGAAGCCCGCCGAACCCGCCGAGCCCATGCAATTTCTGCACCAGGCCTGCGGGAACCACCTCAGCACCCCAGCGGCCTACTGCGAGCACTGCCAGCAGCCGGTACACCGTGAAGACCAGGTGTGGCTGAGCCCCTGGCGGCTGCGTACGCCATACCCGCTCGCCGAACCCGTCCCCCCGGGAAACTGAATCCGGCCGTCCCGGCCTGATCAGCCGCCGTCCGGGCGGGTGAAGCCAGTCTCCATCTCGTGGCAGCCGGGACGGGCGAGCATGCGGGCAGCATCACCGACCTCGTAGCCGCA
>DASQVO010000296.1:0-5249 GCA_035640715.1 Streptosporangiaceae bacterium | reverse complement strand
GGATCGTGTCGATGACATCGGCCAGACTGGAAGAAGATGGCCGGCCGGCCGCTCCGCCGCCGGCTGGCTGTATTGCGGTAGTCATTGGTTTCGGCTCCTCACTTGGTCATGCACTGCCGCACTTGGTCATGCACTGCCGCGTCCGGCGCGAGCACCAGATGAGCGACGAGACGGCGCCTCCCTTGCACCAGTGGAACGCCGGGGCGAACGGCCGGCTTGCGCCTGACTCCGTCGCTCCCGCCCCACTGGCACGCGCTCCTCTTCCGCCTCCTCGCCGGCCTCGGCCTCAGGCTGGCCCTCCTCACCGGCCTCAGCCTCAGGCTGGCCCTCCTCACCGGCCTCTCCCTCGGGCAGGCCTTCCTCGCGGGCCTGTTCCTGCTCGCGCTCCTTCTCCTCCTGGAGGGCCGTTTCGTGGTCCTTGACGACCTTGCCGTCCTCGATCACCCCGCGCCAGCCCTCAACCTCGTCGGGATGGAGGGCGACCTGTGTCATGACGTGACGCCGGAAATGCTTAAGCTCCAGCCGCGCGCGGCGGCCCTGGGCACGCCAGAGATTCCCGGTGCGTTCGAAAATCCCCTGCGGGTGGTACTCCAGGACAAGCAGAATGCGGGTCAGGGCCGGCGACAGCTCGTGAAATGAGACGGCGCCGTCGACGTGCCCTTTCGCGCCTTTCGAGCGCCATATAATGCGCTCATCCGGAACCTGCTTGATGATGTTCGATTCCCAGGTGCGGTGAGACCACCAGATCTGGGCCTTCCAGTTCAGCTTCTCGTCGGACGGGCTATCGACGTTCTCGACCTTCTTCATGAACCTCGGGAAATCGCTGAACTGGGTCCACTGGTTGTAAGCGACCCGGACCGGCACGCCGACGTCGATCGACTCAACGATGTTCGTGAGCTTGAGCTTCCTGCCCCCAGCTCTGCCGCCCTTGCGGCCACCACCGAAAAGACCTTTTACCTTCTCCTTGGGGCCAGCAGCGCCGGCACCAAGCAGGGTCTGCCCGGGCGATTTCCCCTCGGCGAGCTTTTCCGCTCCTCTCACCGCGGCTATCAACCCCGGGCTGCCGCCGCCCTGTTCCACATAGTCATTCAGTCGCTCGGTAACGCCTCCGACCGCATTCCGTACGGATTTAAGGGCCTTGTCCTGCAGGGCCGCGAAGCCGAGGTCCTTGACCGCATCAAGCAGACCTTGGAATTCATCCTTGAGGTCGACGCGCTCATTGCCGGCCGGAGCCTCTTGCTGTATATCTGGTGGCATCACATTCACCTCTGCGTCCGGCGGATTGGCGAGCTGGCCTGCGCTGATCGCCCGGCCCGCGCGCCGCTACGAAGCGCCGCGCCGCCCCGGGATGCCGCGCCGCTCCGGGGTGCCCGCTCAGCCGGCTCCTCGTCCTCCGCCTTGGCCGGCTCTTCGTCTTCTGCCTCGACTGGCTCATCGCTGCGGCTCTCCGCGCGGCCGTTACCGGCATCGCGCTGCCTGGGTACACGCCGTCGCTGCGCCGGCCGGCCCTCACCGTTGTCCTCTGCCTCGTCTTCCGACGGCGCTCCGCCCGTCTCTTTGACGGAGCCAGTAGACTGCTCGCGAATCGCTTCGGCTCGGTCGTGAAGCTGGTCACTCAGTGACGCGATTTGGTTGCTGACCGCCGTTGCCGCTGCGCGCTTCGCGACAGAGGTCAGGTCCTGCCGGATCATGTCGCCGACTTCGCCGAGTCCCGGCACGGCCTTACCCGCGGCTTCACCCAGGACATCACCAGCCGCCTTGCCCAGGCCGCCACTAGAGCCAAGCAGCTTCGTCCCGCTCCGCATCAGCTGTCCCGTCGCGCCGCTTAGCCCCCCGGTCAGAGCAGCAGCACCGAGCATGAAGGCCAGCCGGGTCTTGTGCCGGCGCCCTAGCAGGTAGCCGGCTGCTAGCGCCAGAGCCAGCTGCCCGCCTGTTGGTCCTCCCGTTGATCCTCCCGTTTTCATGATCTTTTTCTCCTATCGCTGCTCCGCTCGCGCATACTCCTCATTCATCTCCCGCGGCGGCGGCCACGGTCGCCATAGCCGGAATGGATGGACGAACGCCGTCTACCCCCTAAATCACGACCGAAACAGGTCAAAACTTAATCATCTGTCACAAAGCGTTAACAACCCACTCCGAACCGTGTCAGCTAAGAAGAAATTTGCTACCGGAAACTAATTACAGGGCGTAGCGAATCGACCGCCTGGGCACTTTGTCACCCGAGCATGCGTTGTTACTTGTGAGTATGCATTCCGCAGGTAACCGGGCTGCTGCAGCCGCAGTCTGGCTCGCCTGGGCACAGGGGAGAGCTGCCGGCGTCTCCGGCGCCCTGGCCTCCGATGTACTCGATCCAGCGACGGGACAATGAGGCTTTCCCATCCGTACGCTCAGTGATGGATAGAGCTGATGAATCCGCGGATAGCGGCCGCAACCTGTTGCGGCGAGGAAATCATGGTCAGGTGCCGGCCGGGGACGGCGATCGGTGGGGGCGCGCCGATGCGTGACGCCGCTTGCGCGGCTCCCGCCGGGGTGAACTGGGGGTCGTTGGCACCGACGATCACCCGCTTGGGCAGCGCGGCAGCCCGCAGCTGGCCGAGCTCCGCATTGGTCATGCTGGGAATTCCGTGGCGCATGGTGTAGCTGATAACGGATTCGAAACCAGGCTGCTGCAGCGGACGACGCCATGCTTCCACGCCTGCTGACGTCAGCCGCGGGCAGGATGGACCGCACTGGGAGCTGTAGATCTGCCGGATGAGCCAGGATGAGCTGAGCGCGAGCCGGACTATGGTCGTCAGGTACGGATTGATCAACAGTGCCCCTGCAAGCGACGGGACCGCCAAGGGGGTCGCGTCGCCATCGAGGAAGACGACGCCGGCCGCGGCATGGCTGCCGTGCAACGCCGCCAGCCCGACAACAGCCGCGCCGCTGGAATGGCCGACCAGGATCGGCGCGTCCGGGCCGGTCAGCCGCATCACTGTCAGGAACGCCAGCAGCTGGTCCGCGAGATGACTGGCGTTGAACGGCGCGCTGGGCTGGCTGTAACCGGTACCGGTCAGGTCAATGGCGAACACACGATGATCGGTGCCCAGGACGGTGCCCAGGGGTGCGAATGTATCGGCCGTCTCGAAGGCTCCTGGCACCAGGACGATCGCGGAGCCGGTGGTCCCCCAGGTGCGGTAGCGGGTCTCGAATCCGCCCGCATTGACCATGCTCAGGCCGGAAGGGCGGGATATCTGGCCCATGGTGGCAAGGTTGTACCCGAAGCTGGCGGCGGTCAGGGCGGCCACCAGTACGACCACAATCATGACCGTGCGCCGGGCGAGGCGGCGCAGCCGGCTTCGTGGCGGGCGGTCGCCACGATCACGGCGCCAGAACCGGGTGGCCGGCAGCCGGTGGCGGCGCGGCGCTTCGGGCTCGATCACGACATTGCCGGCACTTCGGGAGAAGGCCGGTTCAGCGAGGGCATTCGGCGCGTCACATTCCGGGCGGGCGGCGGCGAGCGACGTGGGTGGCTTGCTCGAAGGCGTGGCCGGCCTGGAGGACAGCGAAATCAGCCAGGTGGGGCCCGACGATCTGCACCCCGACCGGCAGCCCGCCGGCAGTGAAGCCGGCTGGTACGGACAGGGCGGGGCAGCCGGTGGCTGACACGAGGTAGGCGGAACGCATCCAGTCGAGATAGTTTTCCATCTCCTGCCCGGCGACCTGCTGCGGGTACTCGAGGTCGATGTCGAAGGGCACGACCTGGCTGACCGGCAGGAGCAGGAAGTCGTAGCGGGAGAAGAACTCGCGGACCCGGTGGAACAGCGCGGTGTGGAGCGCCTCCGCCCGGCCGAGGTCGGGACCGCTCAGCTGCCGCCCCTGCTCGGTGTTCCACCGGAGGCTGTCCTTCAGTTCCCCTGGGCAGCTGTCCAGAAGCGCACCGAACGTGACCTCGAACTCCCAGGCACGCAAGGTGCGGAACACCTCGTCCGCGCCGGCGAAATCCGGGCAGTCCTCGGTCACGGCAGCGCCCATCCCGGCGAACACGTGCGCGGCGTCAGTGACGACCGAGACGACCTCGGGTTCCACGGGAACGGTGCCGCCGAGATCCGGCGACCACGCGATCCGCAGCCCCCGCATGTCCGCCTCCAGCGGCCCGGCGAACCGCGTGCCGGGTTCCCCCAGCGCAATGGGCGACCGGGGGTCGGGCCCGGCCAGCACAGACAGCAGCAAGGCGGCATCGGCGACCGTCCGCGCCATCGGCCCCTTGACATTGAGCGTGGTCCAGCCGAGCATGGCCGGCCAGTTCGGCACGCGGCCCGGTGAAGGCCGGAATCCCACGACATTGTTGAACGACGCCGGGTTCCGCAGTGAGCCGCCGGTGTCGCTGCCGTCAGCGACAGGGTGCATTCCACAGGCCAGTGCCGCAGCCGCGCCCCCGCTGCTCCCGCCGGCCGACTTGCGGTGGTCATACGGATTACGGGTCACGCCGAAGACCCTGTTGAACGTATGCGAGCCAGCGCCGAACTCCGGGACGTTGGTCTTGCCGATCGTGATCGCTCCGGCGGCGCGCATCCGCTCGATGATCAGGTCGTCCTGCACGGGCACGTAATCCGCCCGCAGCGGGGACCCATAGGTGGTACGGATGCCCGCCGTCTCATGAAGGTCTTTGTGAGCCACGGGGAGCCCGTGCAGCGGGGGCAGGTCCGCACCCGATGCCGTACGCTCGTCCGCCGCCGCGGCATTCTTCAGGGCGCTTTCCGCGACCAGGGTGACGACCGCATTGACATCCGGGTTGAACCGCTCGATCTGGTCCAGGTGGGCCTGGACGACCTCGCGTGCCGACAGTTCCCTGCTGCGCAGTGCCGCGCGGAGTTCTAGCGCGGTCATGAAACAAAGGTCAGTCATCGTTCCTCTCGCGCGGCTCGCTCAACGTCCCGCCCGGGGTGGGCGGCTGCGACCTTCTCCGGCACGCACATCCGCCAGGCGTCGGTGACGAGCTCACGCATCTCGTCCAGGGTGAGCGGCCATCCGCGCATGGACCCAGTGGAAGCGCTGGCCGAAAAGGCGGGGCAGGACAGCGCCACCGCCCGCACATCCTGGACCGTGATCACCGGTAGAGCCTGATGGCCGCTTAGATACGTGGCTTGGAAGATGTATCGAGCGCTTCGGGATGCGTCCGGCGGTAGTGCTCGGTCAGGGCAGCGCTCGCCTGGCCGGGCCGGTGAGCGACGGTGCGCCGGCAGATCCGGCAGCGCGTGACCGGCAGG
>DASQVO010000295.1:0-9913 GCA_035640715.1 Streptosporangiaceae bacterium | reverse complement strand
CATGAAGATGATGAAGTAGATGATCGCGGATATGAACGCGCCGACGTTGATCCGCTGGCCGTTGATGGTCCAGCCGAGGCCCTTCCCGGCCGCTCCCCCGCCGCCCGCCGCATTGACCAAGGGCGTGATGATGTTGTCGGTGAAGGCCTTGATCAAGGTGCTGAAGGCCACGGCAACGACCAGGCCTACAGCGATGACAATCAGGTTGCCCTGCATCAGGAAGTTCTTAAAGCCCTTGAGCATCGTCGTCCCCCTACGGATGCTGTCCGAATCCAGCCCGGCGATCCCCGTAGCTTTGCGCACGGATCGTACAACGCTGGGAGCGGGAGTGTAATGCCGCCAAGGGATTCCTGGCAAGCTCTGGGGCCGCATGCCTGCGGCACGGGCTGGTGCCCGGGTCCACGTAGACCGCCTGGCGCGGCAAGCACGTCACGGCCGGCATCGCAGCCTGTACCGGGCTAATACTTGTTCAGGAAAGCACTCGCCTCCGGGCCGGCGTACTGGGCGCCGTAGCCGGCGTTGACAACCAGGCAGGCGACCGCGACGTCCTTGGCCGGATCGAAGGCGATGAACCAGCTGTTGGGCTGGCCCTGGCCATTAATGTCAGCGGTCCCGGTCTTGGCGTAGACGCCCGATCCGAGCCCGATCCCCGCGGCCGTTCCGCTGGTGACCACGGCCCGCATCATCTGCTTCAGCTGGGCGTCGGTGCTGGCCGGAAGCGCGGTAGCGGTGACCTGCTTGGTTCCGGGCACCAGGATCGGCTGCCTGAACGTCCCGCTGTCCACGGTGGCCGCCACTGAGGCCATCGCCAGCGGGGACGCGGACAGCTGTCCCTCGCCGAACGCCTCCTGAGCCAGTTCGGAGCCGCTGGCGCTCGCCGGAGCGTTGAAGTAGGTGGCCGACAGGCCGGCGATGCCGATGCCCCAGTTCTGGTTGAGGCCGTAGTACTTCTTCGCCGTGGCGGCGAGGCGGCCGTTGGTCAGGTCCGGCCACCACCGGTCGAACGCGTTGTTGCACGACGTCGCGAAGTCGGTGGTAAGCGGGGTGGAGGCCGGCTGGGTCTCGTTGTTGTCGTTGCGGTAAGTGACCCCCTGCACCGTGTACGTCAGGGGGCAGGCGACACCGGTGTTCGCGGTGACAACCCCCTCGTTGAACAGGGCCGTGGAGGTGATGACCTTCATCGTCGAGCCCGGCGCCACCTGGGCGGTGAGTGCGAAGTCGTTGTAGCCGGCATTGTTGGCGATGGCGAGGATCTTGCCGGTGGACGGCTGGATGGCGACCATCGAGCTGTTCTTGTGCTGAGCGACAGCGCTGCGCGCGGCAGCCTCAGCCTTCGCGCTGATCGTGGTGGTCAGGCTCGGTATGTTGGTCGGCGCGACGACGACCGCCTGGCTGTTCGGCACCATTTTGCCGGAGGCGGTCTGGATCTCGACGTAGAGGCCCGGACTTCCCTGTCCCGGTGGAGCCTTCTGCTGCAGCAGTCCCGCAATCGTCGTCAGTCCGGCGTCGCCGGAGGAGGTGAGGTTGTTCCCGCTGGCATCCGTTACCGAGACGACCTGGGGAGACACTGAGACAGCCGCCAGATGGGTGGATGCGGTGAGGTTCGGCGCGAGGACATCTGGCGCCCAGGCGATATACCACAGCTGTGAGTTCCGCTGCTGGTAGGCGACCAGCGATGCGTTGTAGCTCCAGGTACCGCTGCGGGCCTTGGCGCTGTCCGACGTCGCCACTGTGGCGTTGATCGCGCACGTGACCGATTCCCGCGGCGTCGATGTGCTCGCCGCGACCGCGGTCACGCTCCCGGTTGTGCCGGTTAGCTTCCTGAGGTGGAGGTACTTCTGGTAGGTAACGAGCGCGGCCTTGGCGGCGGATGGGTGATCGGTGTAGCGGGAGGCCTGCCCGAGGTTACCGGTCTTCCACGCTTGCAGGAACGCGCTGGTGATCTGTTCGGCATCCTGTCCGGCCGAGGTTCCCGTCGGCAGGAAGCCAGTGGAGTTCCCGCTGGGCGTGACCACCGTGACGATGACCGCGGCGATCCCGGCCACGACGGCGAGCGCCCCTGCGGTCACCACGATGATGACCTTCCGCCGCTTCCCTCGCCGGCCGTCCCGGCCGTGCCTGGACGGCTGGGACGCGACGGCCTGAAAAGGAGCGGTCGAGGGCTCCGATGCATACCACGGCCCTGATGATCTCCTGCTGCCATCTGAATCGCTGGTCACTCAAGCGACGGTACCATGCGCAATTTTGGACAAATTGCCCTATTCCTTTCTGGGCGGCCGCCGTCTGCCGGTGAGCCGAACAGCCCGGCTAGCCCGTCGGGACGCAGCAGCGCGCGCTGACGCCAAGGTAAGTGATGTATGTAACACATAGATGATGTAAGCTCCTCTCATGAGGCGCTTGCAGATCAGCATTGACGAGGAACTCGACGAGGCCCTCGCGACGGAGGCGGCCCGGCGGCATACCTCCAAGGCTGCCGTGATCCGTGAGCTGGCGCGCGAGCGCTTGGGCACACGCGAAGACCATGATCCGATGGCGGCTCTCATCGGCGATATTGACGACGACGCCGGGGACATCGACAGCGCCATCTACGGGTCATGAGATTCGTCGACACGTCCTTCTGGATCGGCCTGCGGTTTCGCCGCGACGGCCGGCATCCCAGTGCGCGCGCGATCTGGGCGGCAAGGCCAGGCCCCCTCCTGACGACGACGCTGGTCATTGGCGAGACGTGGACGTTCCTCGCGCGCCGGGCGGGGCATCAGCGGGCGGTCGAGTTCCTCGACGCGGTGAGCCGGCTGTCCCGCCTTACCGTCCGTCATGTCGATGAGGACCTTGAGGATGAGGCATGGCGCTGGCTCCGGCGCCACAACGAGCGGTGCTATTCGTTCGTTGACGCCACGAGCTTCGCGCTGATGCGCCGGCTCCGGCTCCGCGAGGCGCTCGCCTTCGACGGCGACTTCGCCACAGCGGGATTTATAGAGGTGCGGCCAGACGTCCCGGGCACCCGGTAACGGCCGTTCGGGACCATCGCAGGCGGGTCAGCGCATGGCGCGGTAGGTGAGCGCGAATGCGCGATTACATTGTCTTCAAGTGAGCGTTCTACCGCACTGCGGGCCGCACTGCCGGACAAGCAGGCGTGCCGCGACGGGATCGCCCGGGCCATGCTGCGGAGTTCAGTCCTCCGGGCCGTCGTCCAGATCAAGCTCCCGGCGCAGCCAGGCGGTGTCGATGGCCGGCTTCTCTTCGGCGGCGGGTGGGCTGGCCTCGTATTCGAACTGCCGTAGCAGGGTTTCCAGCACTGCTCGTTCCGCCGACCGGGCGGCCGCGGCCTTGCGGGGCGTGCGCCCGCCCAGTGCGGGGAGCGGCTCATCGAGCCACCGCTTGGCGTCGCTGGCGGCCAACGGAGCGGCGGCCAGGTCCCCCAAGTCCCCGGGGCCGCCGCCGGCGCGATGCTCGCAGACCTCCGCCACAATGCGCGGCAGCAGTGCGCCGGCCGTCATCGTGATCAGGCTGGCCACCGGCACAGGCGCCGGGTCGTCGAACTCCACGGCCACCCCGTGCGGTTCCGCGCGGCCGAACGGCATCGTCTCAGCAGCCCGGCGCAGGGCATCGCTCTTCTTCGGTTTCCCGGCGATCTCGTAGGCGATCGCCTCAGTCGCCATCCGGATCAGTTGCACGGCGGCGTCGCCTTCCGCCGGGCTGAGCCGCATGCCCAGCCCGGTGAACCGCCATATGCCGCAGGTGGGCACGGCCCCGCCGAGCCACACGGCCCAGTGTGACAGTGCCCTGGCAAGGTCCGGCGGGACCTCCACGTACCGGCCGATGCCCGTGGCGATGTCGGTGCACCACAGGCCAGGCGAGGGGACAGGGCGCGGGCCGTCAGCCCGCCACAGGCCGTAGGGTCTCTCCGTCCGCTGCGCCCTGCCAGGCCGCGGCGGCACCACGCCGTGCCCGCAGGCTGTTCCGGTCACCGCCCCCGTGCGCCCGCACAGGCCGAACCCATCATTCCTACCCCGAACGAGCGGTTTGTTCCCCGCCTAGCCACGTCCGCGGCGTGAACGAAGTGAGTTCCGGGGATGATCTTCATGAGGCCGCGCGCCCGGCGCGGGAATGCGCGGTCACGGGGATGCGATCACACTGGCCCGATGGGCCTCGACATAGAGGTGAACTTCCCCTAACGCCCTGCGGATCGCCCGGACGCTGTCCGCTATGTCCGTGCACACGGGCACCTGCGCTGTCACGGCTGAAGGGTCCGGCGGATGTCCTTCATGAGCAGCACAAGGTGCAGATCATCGGTGGGGCTCGGCTCGAACTCGGGCACCAGGTGAAGGTAGAACTTCTTGGCCTCGGCCGACTCGGCGTGCACAAGCAGCCCGCGGCATCCGATGTCCGAGGACAGTTCCGCCAACCGGGCGAACACGTCCTGAAGCAATGCTGCGCCAAGGCCCTGGCCTTCGTGGCGGATGTCCACGCCGAGCCGGGCGAGCAGCGCCACCGGCTGCGGGTAGCGGCCGGCCCCCCTGCGCAGACGCTCCGGCGCGGCCGCCATTGTCAACTGCGCCATACACCATGCGTAATACGCAACCACGACGCGGCCCGTCTTCCCGGTAACGACGAACACTCTGGTCGTCCCGGTTGCCGCCGACTGCCGGGCGAACCGGCACAGCCAGTCCGTCTGCTCCCGTGATCGGCACTTGAACCCCGACACATCGTGGTGGCCGGCAAGCAACTCGGGCGGCCGGTAGCGGTCGTTCATTCCGTGAACGGAGATGGGCGCTCCATCAGGCGCCGCAGCCCTGGCAGGTCGCGGGCGGGCCGCGCGTTCATCGCCTCCCACGCCTCCACCGCGACGGGATCGAGCTCAAACCGGTCGCGGTCAGCAAGCACCCGGCGAGCCGCCTCCACCGCACTGCCAACCACGAACTCAGTCAGCCCCGTTTCAGTCGCGGCGGCAGCCCGGTCGATCAGATCCCGCTCATCAGGGGTGGTCCTAAGCTCCAGCCGACGGCTCCGGCGCCGGACCTCAATCGCGGACATCAGCGGCTCCTTTCTGTACGTCCACTGTACGTCCAAACGACGGGCGGGGCAATCGCCACAGCGAGCCGGTTACAGCCGGGTGCATCCGGACATCAAGGAACGGCTCCTGACCGCATAAGTGCTAGTCAGGGATCGTTTCTGGTGGTGGCAGGTGATGGATTCGAACCGGGGAAGGCGAAGCCGACGGTTTTACATCCGTTAGACCTTGCCCATCAGAATGGCCACTAACCTGGCCAAACTCCCTTATAGATCATCGCCTGGACTGACCCTGTCCGTCATGCGTCCGTGATGGAACCGGTGCACCGCCAGGAATCCACGGACGGCTACGGACAGGTACGCCTGTGCAGGTAGAAGTGCTGTTGGCTCTTCCCGAAGGTGCTCTGCTGGCCTGATCACCGCCACAGTGTTGAGCCAGCGGTATCGGGCTCATCGGCCGAGCTTGGCGAACACGCCGGTATCCTCATTGGTAGTCGAAACAGTATACTTCCGTTATGGCGATGACGACAATCAAGGTCCCGGTCGAGCTTCACGACCGGCTCGCACTACTGGCCAGGCGTGAGCACACCACTCTCGCCGGGGCAATCGAGCGTTCCCTGGACCGGGCTGACGCCGCCGCGTTCTGGGAGGAAATGCGCGCCACCATGGGAACCGGGCAGGCAGCGCTGTCGCGCGACGCCAGGCGCTTCGCAGGCACGCTGGCCGACGGGCTTGACCCCGACGAGGACTGGAGCGACGTCTTGTGAGACGAGGCGACATCTACCTCTGCGACTTCGGCAATCCGATCGGGCACGAACAGGGCTTCCAGCGACCCGCGCTGATCGTCTCCCATGACGAGATGGCCCGCTACGGCCTGCCCGTCGTCCTTCCGGTGACCCGGACCAAGCGCGGCTACCCGACCCACGTTGAACTCGACGGAGTCCTGCCGGTCACCAGCTACGTCCAGTGCGAGCAGATCCGAACAGTCTCCACCGAACGGATGATCCGGCCCCTCGGCAGCATCAACGATCTCACCCTGATGCACATCGAGCAGATTCTCCGGAGAATCCTCATGCTGTAGGTCCCGGGCCGCTCAGCACTGACTAGGTGGCCGAGCTGTCAGCGCGGCACGTTCCCGGGGACCGCAGCACTCCTCCCACGGCACGCCCTGCCCGCAGGGACATGCCCCGGCGGGTTCCGCTCCGCTACCCTCCTCCCGGCTGGGTTCCGCTTCGGCGGGTCACCCCCCGGGGGTTTCCGCTCCCGCCGGCGGCCGTGGTGGAGCGGGGGCCCCGCACGCTGGCGCCGTTCCCGGCGGCCCAGATCGCGGCCTGGACATTACCGGAGAGCCGGACATTACCAGAACTGTGCCCAGTGGCCCAGTGGCCCACCTCCCGATGATGGCAGCGACACTGATGCGATCTCACGCTCACTCCCGTACGCTCGCAGGCCAGCAGTTGAGTACCCCGAACGAGCGGTTTGTTTCCCGCCTAACCGGCGTCCGTCACCGGGCGCGTCCCTGGGAAGACAGCGGAGCCGAACGGGTCGTGTGTTACACGGCCGGGCACGCGGCCCAGGCTGGTGGCCGGCACGCCGCCTTGTCTGCGCACTGACGTCCCTGGTTTGTATCGTCGGTAATAACCGAGCCGTAGGAGGTGCCATGGGCCGCGCGAGCAACCGCAAGAAGGCACGCCGACAGGCCGAGCGCAGTTCATCACCTCCCGGGCGCAGCGCCCGGGAGGCGATGCAGGCCTTCCGGGCCGATGCCGAGGAGCAGCAGGCGATGCAGCAGCTTGTCGCTGGCCTGGAGAAGCTGGCCGGGCAGGCGAACGAACATCGCGAGCAGCGCGCGGCAGCCAGCAGGGCGTGGCGCGGCGGAGAGGAGCCCGTTCCCGCCGAGGCGCCGGAGTGGCCCGAGGGCTCGCTCGGCGACCGGTTCTTCAGCGGCACGTTCCTGGCGCGGGCGCGGGATGCGCCGGGCCTGCTGAACGCGGATGTTCCTGACGCCGCGGTGATCGCCGCCGACCCCGCGCAGCAGGACGTTGCGGTCAATGCCCTGGTCCGCGCGGTTGCCTTCGACGGTCTGCGGGCCGACCACCCGGCGGTGAGCGGGCTTCTCGACGTGCTCGCCCCCATTGCCAGGAAGCAGCTGGCACAGCGCATGGCCGCCGAGGCCCGGCTGAGCCAAGGCTGGCCCGAATGGGACGACGACGAGCCGGAGGATGCCGAACTGGACGGCCCGGTGTTCCTGCTCGGCGGATGCGTGCTCACGGACGCGACCTGGGCGGTGGTTGGCGAGGACCCGCTCACCGAGGTACTCGGCGTGCTGGCGCCGGCTCTGGACGGCGTCGTCCCGGGAGTGGCGGGCTGGGATGTGGCCGACGCGCTCATCGCAGCCTTCGCCACCCATTACCGGTGCGAACTGCCCGGCGATGCCGACGTACTGGAGCGCATTAGGGGCCGGTACGACGACGACACCGGCGACGCGCTCATGAACCTCGTCGTCGCCGGGACGGTGCGGCCTGCCGACATCTTCCGGGCCGGCCTGGCGATCCTGGCCGTGCTCGCTGATCTCTGCAGGACCGGTTCGGATTCGATCCTCCAGCGCGCCGCCCGCACCGAATAGCCTGGCATGGCGGCGGTGGGTCGCGGCGTGAGTGAAGTAGGTTCCGGAGATGATCTTCGTGTGGCCGCTTACCAGCCGTCGACGCGGACGCCGGCCGGGTCATCGCCTGGCACTGCCACGCAATCATCGAGGACACCAGCCGCGACGTCCTCTCTCGTCCCGGACGCGGTGCCGGGCCTGTTCAGCTGTGGGATGCTCCGGCGAGCCAACACCGGAGTTGGGGCGGCTGCGCGTTCGCGACGAGCGTGGCCGGGCGGAAGCCGAGGAGCAGCACGCTCGGGCGGGCCGCTGGTGCCGAACTTCGCCAATGTTGGCAACGCCGAGCCGCTGCCGATTACCGCCAGGGTCCAGGACGTGCTCGGTGTGCCCTCAGCGTGACGTCCCTGACGGCCATGGCGCTCTGAGCCGTCCTGCGTGCAATCTTTGACCGGCTGACGGGTCGGGGTGCCGCTTCGAACAAGCAGCATACCCTGTCCGGACATAGTCCGGACAGGGTATGCTTGGAGCATGAACGATCAGGTCACGGCCCCACGCAAGCGCCACCGCGTTGAGGTCCGGGTAAACCCGCAGCAGGATGCACTCATCCGCCAAGCCGCCGACTTGGAGAACACCACGGTGACCGCGTTCGTGCTGGACAGCGTCACCGCGAGGGCGCAGCAGGTAGTCAGGCGCCACCGGGACCTGGTGCTGGCAAACGAGGACTTCGACCGGTTCATCGCTGAACTCGACAAGCCGACCGCTCCCGTTCCCGAGCTGGCCGCGCTGTTCGAGCGCCACCCCAAATTGCCCGAGGCGTGAATCCTCCCGGCCTGCGGCTGGAGCGCCTTGGCGCCCACCACGACCTGCCGAGATTCGCGTCGGGGAAGGAGGAACTCGACTCCTGGCTGCGCCGCCACGCCCTCGCCGCCCAGCAGATGGACTCCGCCAGAACCTTCCTGCTCGTCCGTAGCGGCGAGGGCGCCGAGAACCGCGTTGCCGGGTACTTCAGCTTGACGATGGGCTCGGTGCTGCGGGCAGAAGCACCGCCGGAACTGGTCCGTGGCCTTCCCGCCTACCCGGTCGGCATGGTCCTGCTGGCCAGGCTCGCCGTCGATCGCAGCGAGCAGGGAAAGGGACTTGGCGCGCTGCTGCTTGCCGAAGCGCTCCGCAAGGCTGTTGCCGCCGGCGAGGCCGCCGCTGCCCGGCTCGTCGTGGTGGACGCCATCGATGATGAGGCGGCGAAGTTTTACGCCCATCACGGGTTCATCGCAGCTCCCGGCCACCCGCTGCGGCTCTACCGGCGGATGAAGGACATACGCGCCAGCCTGTCGTGACCGCGCAGACGCCGCTGATGGCGAGCTGCCGGACTAGCCCGGGTCTCGGGAGCGCGGCACGACCAGTCCCGATTCGTAGGCGGTGACGACCGCTTGCGTCCGGTCGCGCAGGCCCAGCTTGCTCAGCACGCGGCTCACGTGCGTCTTCACGGTCTCCTCGGTGACCACCAGCCGGGCCGCTATCTCCAGGTTGGACAGGCCCTCGGCCACCAGCCGGAGTACCTGGGTCTCGCGCGGGGTGAGGGCGGCGAGCGCGGCCGCTGACGGGGTGTCCTGCCTCGGGCGCAGCCGGGCGAACTCGCTGATCAGTCGCCGGGTGACGGCCGGGGCGAGCAGTGCCTCGCCGGCCGCGACAACGCGAACCGCTTCGAAAAGCCGCTCCGCCGTGGCGTCCTTGAGCAGGAAGCCGCTGGCCCCGGCGCACAGCGCGTCGTAGACATAGTCGTCCAGGTCGAAGGTCGTGAGGATGAGGATGCGCGACCCGCCGGCCAGCTGCCTTGTCGCCTCGATACCATCCATACCAGGCATCCGGATATCCATCAGAACAACATCGGGACGCAGCTCGCGGCAGATCCGCACCGCTTCGGCCCCGTCGGCGGCAATGCCGAGGACCGTGAAGTCCGGCTGCGTGTCGAGCAGCGCGGCGAACCCGGCGCGCACCACCTCGTGGTCATCGGCGACGACGATCCGGACCGGCTCAGGTGCGGTGCTCATGCGCT
Organism: Streptosporangiaceae bacterium; assembly: GCA_035640715.1. Classification (GTDB taxonomy): domain Bacteria; phylum Actinomycetota; class Actinomycetes; order Streptosporangiales; family Streptosporangiaceae; genus DASQVO01. Next base: position 245 of record DASQVO010000295.1, on the reverse strand, counting down.
GCCTCCCGCTCGCCTCCGGGGCGCTTTGAGGCGTCGCCTTCCCTCGTCGCTCGTTCCTCGCTCCTCAGTCCAGGCAACGCCGCGCCCCTTCGGCTCGCTGACGCCGCCTCCGGCTTCGCCGGGAGCGTGGCCTCGACGAGGAAACCACCGCCGGGCGCCGCGCCGGTGCGCAGCTGGCCGCCCGCGGCCGCGGCGCGCTCGCGCATGCCGAGCAGGCCATGACCCCCGGGCACCGGTGCCGGGCG
>DASQVO010000294.1:0-12498 GCA_035640715.1 Streptosporangiaceae bacterium | reverse complement strand
GCAGCCGCGTGCAGCCGCGAGCCAGGGACGCTCGGCCTGATGAGCGTCGATGTAGGCAGCCGCATCACCTGTGCTGATCTCCGGCAGCCCGGCACGCCTCGGCTCAAACCGCCGGACCACCTCAATCGGAGTATCCGGCCGGCCCGCACCATACGGCCGGTCCGCCGCAGCGTCATAAGCCGCAGCACCAGCCGCGCCATCCGCCGCGCCGCCAGAAGCATTGGAACTACCGTAAGCACCCGGGCCGTCCAGCGGCTCACCCATCCGGGAACCGAACGGCCGCTTCTCCCATCCAGAAACGACCTGCTGCTCCAGGTCAGCGGCATATTCGGTCCGGCTGCGCGGCTCGATCAGCTGCCGAACAGCATCAACGTCGGCGCCACCGGCTCGCGAAACGTATCGCTCGGGCCGGTGGTCACCATCATCCGGCCTGTCCGCACCGCCCCGAAGCTCATCCACGCCGCCAGTATCCTGCCAGCCTGCCTCAGCCCGCCTGCCGTCGGCACAACGCCTCAGCCGCGCATCATGCCGCCGATAATACCGCCGAGGGCGCCGCTGCCCGCTGATTCCGGCGCGGTCTGCTGGGCGATGTAGGGGGCCAGCGCGTGGGCGAGGTTGGGCAGCGGCATGGACTGGAGCCAGACCTGGCCGGGGCCGGTCAGCGCCACGAGGTAGAAGCCGTCCTCGCCGAACAGCTTGTTGGCGATCCCCGGCACCCGCGTGATCGTGAACTGGACGGATGCCTCGAACATCCCCACGTGGCCCGGATGCACCAGCAGCGTCTGGCCGGGGTGGAGGGTGTAATGGACCAGCTCGCCGGAGAGCTCGATCCAGGCTCGGCCCTCGCCCTCCAGCCGCTGCAGCAGGAACCCGTCCCCGCCCCAGAGCCCCCCGCGGAAGGACTGCTGGAGCCCGATGCTCGGCGAGATGCCCGCCGTGCCGCACAGCCAGCCGTGCCGGTGCACGAGGAAGGCCTGGCCGGGGGTGACGTCGATCGGCACGATGTGGCCGGGGATCTTCGCGGCGAACGCGATCATCCCCGCGCCGCCCACGGCCTCGAAGCGGGTGAGGAAGATTCCGCCGCCGCCGAGGGCACGCTTGAGGCCACGCATGAAGCCGCCGCCGCCCATCGTCTGCGACATCCGGATGTTCGCCGTCATCCAGGACAGCTCGCCGTGGGTGGAGATGAGCTGCTCACCCGGCTGGACGGTGACTTCCAGCACGGGCATGGTGGTGCCCTTTATTTCCGCCTGCATGACCACTCCTTTACGCGGGAGCCGCGCCGCTTTCACGCGGGGCCTTTCACCCAGGGCCGCGCCACTGCCCTTGCGTGAGCACGCTACTACCGGCCCCGCGCCCGGGCCAGCATAGATGCCTGCCGCACGGGAAACCTAGGCGCCGCTCCCAAACCGTCCCATGCCACCCCAAGCCGTCCGCCAGCCCGTTCCCCCGGTCCCGGCCCTTGGCCGTCGGCGACAATGTCCGATTCCCGCTAGCAGCATAATGCCGGCGCTGGCAGGGTGGAGGTGTGGATGACGAGCAGCGGTACGAGGCGGCGGTCAGCAAGGACGCCCGCTTCGACGGCGTCTTCTTCGTCGCGGTCACCTCGACCGGCATCTACTGCCGCCCGAGCTGCCCGGCGATCATGCCGAAGCGGGAGAACACGCGCTTCTACCGCAGTGCCGCCGCCGCGCAGGAGGCTGGGTTCCGCGCCTGCAAGCGGTGCCGGCCGGACGCCTCCCCCGGCTCGCCCGAATGGAATACCCGGGCGGACCTGGCGGGCCGTGCCATGCGGCTGATCCGGGACGGCGTCGTGGACCGCGACGGCGTCACCGGGCTCGCATGGCGCCTCGGCTACAGCGAGCGCCAGGTGCACCGGACCATGACGGCGGAGCTGGGCGCGGGACCGCTGGCCCTGGCCCGCGCGCAGCGCGCCCAGACCGCGCGGGTGCTCACCGAGACGACCATGCTGCCGCTGTCCGACATCGCGTTCGCGGCGGGATTCGCCAGCATTCGCCAGTTCAACGCGACGATGCGCGAAGTCTTCGCCAGCGCGCCCGGTGAACTGCGCGAGCGGAGCGCCCGGGCCCGCGCCGCCGCGCCAGTGCCGTCGCCCGGCACGATCCGGCTCCGGCTGGCTTACCGGCTGCCTATCGACATCGGCCGGATCTTCGCTTTCCTTGCCGAGCGCGCCATTCCCGGCGTCGAGGCCGTGCGCGACGGCACATATAGCAGGACTATCAACCTGCCGAACGGGGTCGGCGTGGCAGCCCTGCGCCCCGCGCCCGTGAACGCCTCCGGAACAACCACGCGGAGCTCCGCCTACGTTGAGTGTGAGCTTTCCCTCGAGGACCTCCGGGACCTGGCGCCCGCGGTCCAGCGCTGCCGCAGGCTGCTTGACCTGGACGCCGACCCGGCGACCGTCGCGGCCTTCCTGGCCCGCAGCGAGATCCTGAAGCCGGCGGTGGCGGCCTGCCCGGGCCGGCGGGTGCCCGGGCACGTGGACGGGGATGAGCTGGCGCTGCGCGCGGTGCTCGGCCAGCAGGTGTCCGTCGCGGCCGCCCGCCGCCTCGGCGCGCGGCTGACCGCCACCTACGGCAAGCCCCTGGGCAGCCCCGCCGGGCCTTCCGGCCAGCTCACCAACTGCTTCCCGACGGCGGAGACCCTTGCGGAAGCCGACCCGGCCGGCCTGCCGATGCCGCACAGCCGGGCCGCGGCACTGGTAGGCCTGGCGAGGGCGCTCGCATCGGGGGCGCTGTGCCTCGATCCCGGTGCCAGCCGCGACGACGCCGAGAGACAGCTGCTGGCGATGCCGGGCATCGGGCCCTGGACGGCCGGCTACATCCGCATGCGCGCGCTGTCCGATCCCGATGCGTTCCTGCCTGCCGACGCCGGGGTGCGGCGCGGACTGGCCGCGCTCGGCGCCCCCTCCGACCCGAAGTCCGCCGCGCGGCTCGCCGAAAGCTGGCGCCCGTGGCGTTCGTACGCACTACAGCATCTGTGGGCTGTCACTGAAGGGGAGAACTCATGACCGAGCCATTCGTGCTCCCGGATCCGGGCGGCCCGCTTTACTTCGACATCATCGCCTCCCCGATCGGCAGGCTGCTGCTGACCGGCAGCGACAACGCGCTGACCGGGCTGTACATGATGGAGGCCCCGGGCGGGCTGCCGGCAGGCGCGCCGTCCCCTCAGACGATCCGCGACCCGGCTGCGTTCACGAAGACAAAGGCTCAGCTCGGTGCGTACTTCGACGGCGAGCTGACCAGCTTCGACGTACCGCTGGCCCCGGCGGGGAAGCCGTTCCAGCTGGCCGTGTGGTCGGCCCTGACCCACATCCCGTACGGCACCACGACAAGCTATGGCGCGATCGCGCGCCAGCTCGGCAAATCGCTGGCGGCGTCACGGGCCGTGGGCGCGGCCAACGGCCAGAACCCGATCGCCGTCATCATCCCCTGCCACCGGGTCATCGGAGCGGACGGCGGTCTCACCGGCTACGGCGGCGGCCTCGACCGCAAGGAATGGCTGCTCCGCCTGGAAGGCGCCACCGCGATGGCCGTCAAAGACGCCACACTCTGGTGACACCCGCCGTTCATACTGCGCCCCTAGACTGAGGCGCGTGGCCGCACCCTCGCTGATGGACGCCCAGACCTGGTACGCCTCACTTCCCACCATGTATGGCTCGGCAGCCGCTGTCATCACCGACCCGTCTGACCGGGTGCTGCTGGTCAAACCGAATTACCGTGATCACTGGTCGCTGCCGGGCGGCATCCTGGAGGACAGCGAGGCACCGCACGCGGGCTGCTTCCGCGAGGTCATGGAGGAGATCGGCCTGACGCTGCCGCCCGGGCCGCTGCTGGCGGTGGCGTGGACCGCGCCGGACGGCGAGCGGCCGAAGCCGATCGTGAGCTTCCTGTTCGACGGCGGGGTCCTCGCCGACGCCGACGCCATCCGGCTACAGGAGGAGGAACTGGATGACTGGCGGTTCGTCGAGCCGGGCGAGCTCAGCGACTACCTGCCGCCGTTCCTCGCCGAGCGGGTCACGGCGGCGCTGACCGCCCGCTCCACCGGCGCGCCGGCGTACGTGCCGAACGAGGCGCCCGTCCCCTAAGCTCCGTGCGTGAGTGTTGCCGTCGGCTACCAGCGGCCGCGGTGCACGACCTCCTCGAACGGCCGGCGGTTGGGCCGCCGGATCGGCGCGAGGGGGCGGTCCGCCGGGTAGCCGAGCCCGATGAGGTAGGCGCAGAACCGGTCCGCGGGGAAGCCGAGAACCTTCCGGGCCTGCTCCTGATCGGCGACGGACGAATGGCCGCTGCCGATGCCGAGATCGGCCGCGGCGAGCATGATGCTCATCGTGGCCTGGCCCAGGTCATAGTAAAGATGGCTGACACGCACCTCCTCGACGTCCGCGGGCGCGACCAGCGCGATCGTCGCCGCGGAGCGCGCTACGTGCCTTGCGCCCTGCCATACCTTCGCCAGCTCGATGAGCTGATCCCGGTCGGTGACGAGGACGAAGTCCCACGGCTGCCAGTTGTTCGCCGACGGCGAGCGGCGCCCGGCCTCGAGGATCTGGTCGAGATGCTCATCTGTTATCTGCCGGTCCGCGTAGTCACGCACGTTGCGCCGGGCCCGGATCGCGTCCCAGGTTTCCACGTCGCGAACCTATCCCGAAGAACCGCGCGCAATCATGCCCACAGGTATCTCACCCGGCCGGAATCGCGTACCGGGAAAGGCTCTATTGATATCCCTGCCGTTTTCGTACACTTCACAAGTGTCCGATCCGGCGGTTGCCCCGCGTGCCCCGGGCGGCCTGCGCGCGTGGCCGCCCGGACGGGCCGCGGCCAGCCCGTCCTGGCGGCCAGCCTGGTCGGTTCCCGCGGCGATGCGGGCGCTGCGTGCCACCATCGTCGTTCCCGGCCTGTTCGCGCTGACGTTCAAGGTCATCGGCGACCCGCAGATGGCGACGTTCGCCGTCTTCGGTGGCTTCGCAAGCCTGGTCATGGCCGGTTTCGGCGGGAGGCGGCAGGACAAGGCGATCGCGCATCTCGGGCTCGCCGTCGCGGGCAGCATCGCGCTGATCATCGGCACGGTGGTCAGCGGGACCGCGTGGCTCGCGGCGATCGTCACGATCCCGGTCGCGTTCGCCATCTTCTTCGCGGCGGTGATCGGCCCCAATGCCGCCTCCGGAGTGACTGCCGCGCTGCTCGCCTACGTGCTGCCGGTCGCCTCGGCCGGCACGGCGGCCATGATCCCGTCCCGCCTCGCCGGCTGGTGGCTGGCATCGGCCGTCGCCACCGCCGCCGTCTTGCTGCTGTCGCCGAAGTCACCGGATGACAGGCTGCGGGCCAGCGCCGCATCCACCGCGGTTGCGCTGAGCAACCATCTCGAGGCTGCCGTGCGCGGTGAGGCGACGCCCGCCCACCTGGAGGCTTGCATCACCGCCAAGCACGAGCTGATGGCCGCCTTCGCTGCCACGCCGTACCGGCCGACCGGGCTGGCCACCGCCGACCAGGCGCTCGCCAGCGTCGTTCAGCTGCTTGAGTGGTGCAACTCGCTGGTCTGCGACGCTCTCGACGGCCACCTGGACCTGAGCCGGGCCGTCCCGGCCGATCGTGAGCTGCTCGCCGTGGCCGCCGGCGTGCTGGGGGACGTCGCCGCGCTGCTGGCCGGCGCCGACGTCACACCCGGCATCGACCGGCTCGAACGCGCCCGCGCCGCGAGCGCCACCCATCAGCGGGAACTGGCTCGCGAACGGGACCTGGCCGGCGATGCCGAGAGCGTCCGTGCGGCCGCCATACACGCCTTCCACGCGCAGGTGATCGCGGTCGCGGCGCGCACCGCTGCCGTCGATGCCCTCGTCGCCGCACGGCGCGCCGACCCGGAGACGATCGCCGTCCAGCGCCGTAGCTGGTACGGCGGGCAGGAGAACGGGCCGCCGACGGAGCGGAGGCTTGCCGCGCTGACCGGTGACCTCGGCATCGTGGCCAGGCACGCCAGCTTTCGTTCGGTATGGTTCCTCAACGCCACGCGCGGTGCGGTCGCCCTAGCCGCGGCCGTCGCCGTCGCTGACCTCAGCGGGGTGCAGCACGGTTTCTGGGTGGCGCTGGGCACGCTGTCGGTGCTGCGTACCAACGCGGCCGCTACCGGGGCCACGGCGATGCGGGCGCTGGCCGGGACGGCGATCGGGTTCGCCGTCGGCGCGGCCCTGATGCTCGGCATCGGCACCGGGCCGACCGCCCTGTGGGTGGCGCTGCCCATCGCCGTTCTCGTCGCGTCATATGCCCCGGGTACGGCGCCGTTCGCGGTGGGGCAGGCCGCGTTCACGATCACGGTGGTGGTGCTGTTCAACCTGCTCGCACCCGCCGGATGGAAGGTCGGCCTGCTGCGGATCCAGGATGTCGCGATCGGCTGTGCGGTGAGCCTGGCCGTCGGGGTCCTGTTCTGGCCGCGCGGCGCCACCGGGGTGGTCGGCGACGATCTCGCCGACGCGTTCCGCCGCGGCGGCGCGTACCTGACCCAGGCGGTGGACTGGGCGCTCGGCCTGCGCGCGGAGGAACCGGACACGGCGGTCGCGGCCGTCACCGCGGGAATCCGGCTGGATGACGCAATCCGCGGGTTCCTCGCGGAGCAGGGCGCCAAGCACCTGGATAAGGCCGACCTGTGGCGCCTGGTCATGGCGGCCACCCGGCTGCGCCTGACCGCGCATTCGCTGGCCGGCGTACGCGGTCCCGCCCCGCACCCCGGGCAGGTCGATGCGGAGCGGACGGCGCTGCGGCGCCGGGCGGCGGAGCTCGCCGGCTTCTACGAGCGCGTCGCGGTCCAGGTCGGCCCGCCCGCCCGTCTGCAGCACGCCCTGGCGAGCGTCGCGGCACCGGCCAGATCTCCCTCCCCCGCGGGCGTCCCGCTACCGGAAAGCGTTCCCTCGGCGGCGAACATCACCGCGGCGGCCGATGTGCTCGCCGCAGGCGCCTTGCCCACGCCGGCCAGCCATCACCACCCGCACATGCTCTGGGTCCGCGAGCACCTGCACCACCTCAGCTCGAACGCGCAGACGATAAGCGGCCCCGCGGCCCGCCTCGCCCCGCTCCGCCACATGCCCTGGTGGCGCTGAGGACGCCGCACCGGGCCGGAGGTGCCAGCTGCCGGCCGCGGCGTCCCGCGGATACGCATGATCACCCGAGCGCGCGGTAGATCACCACGGGTGTGAGCGGAACCGGACGAATGGAGGCGGAACAGGATGAGCGGCCGAGTCGTCGTCGTAACCGGTGCGAGTGCCGGGATCGGCCGGGCATGCGTACGCGCGTTCGCGGCGCGCGGTGACAGCGTGGCGCTGCTGGCCAGAGGCGAGGCCGGGCTGGCCGCTGCCGCGGAGGACGTCAGGCGGCTCGGCGGGCAGGCACTGCCGATCGAGACCGACGTGGCCGACTATGCCCAGGTTCACGACGCCGCCTCCCGCGTCGAGGAAGAACTGGGGCCCATGGACGTATGGGTCAACGACGCCTTCACCAACGTGTTCGCGAAGTTCACCGACATCGACCCGGCCGAGTTCCGGCGGGTCACCGAGGTGAGCTACCTCGGCTTCGTGCACGGCACGAGGGCCGCGCTCGAGTACATGCTCAAGCGGGACCGGGGCGCCGTCGTGCAGGTCGGATCGGCGCTGGCCTACCGCGGCATCCCGCTGCAGAGCGCCTACTGCGGCGCCAAGCACGCCATCCAGGGATTCAACGAGTCACTCCGCTGTGAGCTGCTGCACGACGGCAGCCACGTCCGGGTCACCATGGTGCAGATGCCGGCCGTCAACACGCCGCAGTTCGGCTGGGTGCGCTCCCGCCTGCCGCAGCGCGCGCAGCCGGTACCGCCGATCTACGAGCCGGAGGTCGCCGCGGAGGCGGTGCTGTACGCCGCCGACCATCCCGGCAGGCGCGAATACTGGGTCGGCGGGTCGACCGCCCTCACCCTGGCCGCCAACGCCGTGGCACCGGGCCTGCTCGACCGCTATCTGGCGCGCACCGGCTTCTCCTCGCAGGAGACCGGCGAGCGCAAGCCCGCCGGCCAGCCCGACAACCTTACCCGTCCCGCGGACGCTGGGACGGATTTCGGCGCGCACGGATCGTTCGACCAGCGCTCGCATCACCGCAGCGCGCAGCTGTGGGCCTCCCGGCACCACGGTGCCGTGGCCGCCGCGGGTGTCGCTGCCGCGGCCGGCCTGGCGTGGGTGACGCGGGTGCGGCGAGGCAACTGAAGCCCGGCAAGGCCCTCGATGACGGGAGGCGGGGAATGGGACGGATAAGGTTCTTGCGGATCAGCGACACGATCGAGCGCGCCGGCCGCCTCGACAGCGTGGTCAGCCCGATCCAGCGCATCGTGCGGCGGATTCCGCCCGGCCGGTTCCGTGACACGCTGCACGGCGTGTGGCTCGGCCACCCGCTGCACCCGCTTCTCGTCCAGGTACCGGTCGGCGCGTGGATGTCGGCCGCCTTCCTCGACGCTTCCGGTGACGGCGAGCGCCAGGCACGGCAGCTCATCGGCGCCGGGCTGCTGGCCTCGGTCCCCGCCGCGCTGGCGGGAAGCGCGGACTGGTCGGAGCAGCACGAACAGCAGATGCGCGTCGGCGTGGTGCACGCGGCCGCGAACACGACGGCGATCGCACTGTACGCGGGGTCGCTGCTCGCGCGGTTGCGGCAGCGGCCGGCGCTCGGCAAGGCGCTGAGCTATGCCGGCTTGGCCGCCGTGACGGCCGGCGGCATGCTGGGCGGTGACATCTCCTACCGGCAGGCGGGTGGCGCGAACCACGCCGAAGAGATCCCCCACCTGGTGGAGCCGGGATGGCATGACCTGATGCCGCTGGCGTCGCTGGAGGAAGGCAAGGCATCGAAAGCAACGCTGGGTGAGGTTCCGCTGCTGGTGGTAAGGGCGGGCACCCAGGTTCACGTCCTCGCCGGCAAGTGCGCGCACATGTCCGGACCGCTATCGGACGGGCAACTCGCGGAGGGCTGCGTGACCTGCCCGTGGCACGGCAGCGTTTTCCGGCTCGCGGACGGCAGCGTGGCCCGCGGCCCGGCCACTGCCCCGCAGCCCGCCTTCGAGACCCGTGTCCGCGAGGGCATCGTCCAGGTCTGCCTGCCCGGTGCCGGCTAGCAGAGCCCGCCGGATGGTAGAAATGCGGATTTTTGGGTAGCTGGCGGGAATGATAGGTACTCCTGAGGCGCAGCAAGACTGGGAAGAAACCGCGCGGGCATTCACCAGCGCCGTTGAATCAGGGGGCCTCGATCTTCCGCTGCCGGGCCACGGCCGGACGCGGGTCCGGTGGGCCGCGCTGGCCGGCCTCGCCGAGGAAGACCTGTCGCTGGCACGCCTCGGCGAGGGCCATGCCGACGCGATCGCAATCCTGGACGAGCTGGGCGGCCCGGACGCGCCGCCACGCAGCCGCTGGGGGGTCTGGGCCGCCCGGCCGCCCGGGCCGCGCCTCACCGCGGAGCAGCGCGGCGGTACCTGGTGGCTGGACGGCATCAAGCAGTACTGCTCGGGCGCCCGGGTGTGCACGCACGCACTGGTGACCGCCGACACCGCGGAAGGCGTGCGGCTTTTCGCCGTCCGCACCGCCGAGGAGGGAGTCTGGCCGCTTCCCGGCACATGGCCGGCCATCGGAATGGCGGGAAGTGACACGCTGAACGTGGCCTTCCATGGTGTGCCCGCGGAACCGGTCGGGCCGCCTGGCGGCTACACCGCGCGGCCCGGGTTCAGTCACGGCGGATGCGGCGTCGCCGCCTGCTGGTACGGCGGCGCGCGCGGCGTGGCCTGGCCGCTGCTGGCCGTCGCCGCCGACCGCGACATCGGGCCGCACGCGTTCGCCCATCTGGGTGCCGTCGACATCGGGCTGCGCACGGCGTCGGCCGCGCTGGACCAGGCGGCCGACGAGATCGACGACGACCCGCTCGACCGCAAGAACTCCGCGGCCCGCCGGGCACTGCGGGTCAGGGCGCTCGTGGCGGGCGTCGCCGCCGATGTGCTCACCCGGGTGGGCCACGCCCTCGGCGCGGGGCCGCTGTGCCACGACGCTGGCCACGCCAGGGCAGCGGCCGACCTGACCGTCTACTTGCGGCAGCATCACGCCGAACGTGACCTGGAAGAGCTGGGACGGCTGGTGGCCGTAGCCAGGAGGCAGTGGTGACAGCGATACAGGACAGCAGGGTCGGGCCCAATCAGATCGACGCACCGGGAACCGCGGAGGAAGAGTGGCGGTCGTGGCGCCTGCTGAACGAGCTGCCGGTCCTTGACATCAGCGGCTGGTCGAGCGTGGTGGTCGTCTCCGCGCACCCCGATGACGAGGTACTCGGCGTCGGCGGCCTCCTGGCCATGCTGGCCGCCTCGGGTGCGCGCCTGCGGCTGGTGTCCATCACCGACGGGGAGGCGTCGCATCCCGGCCTGGATCAGATTGCCGCCGGCCAGCTCGCCGAGCGCCGGGCGACGGAGACGTCGATGGCGCTACGGCGCCTTGGCGCGCCGGTCGAGGTCATCCGGCTGCGGATACCGGATACCGGCGTCGCCCGCCGCGAAGGCGAGGTGCGTGAGATGCTCACCTGGCTGGTGTCCGGTTTCCGGATGTGCCTCGCTCCCTGGGAAGGAGACGTGCACGCTGATCACGAGGCGGCGGGCCGCGCCGCCTGCGGCGCGTGCACCGCCGAGGGCGTCAGCCTGCTCTCCTATCCGATCTGGACCTGGCACTGGGCGCATCCACGGGATTCCCGGGTGCCATGGGAGCGCGCCATGCGGCTGCCGCTGAGCGCCGAGACCGCTCTCCGCAAGCGCGAAGCGATCGGCTGCTTCGCCAGCCAGCTCCGGCCGCGGGGCACGCAGCGTCCGCCGGTCCTGCCGCCCGGGATCGTCGCGCACTTCATCCGCGACCAGGAAGTGCTGATCAGTTGACGGCCGCCGCGGATGCCACCGGCAGCGGGGAAACGCTTGACGGCGCGTACTTCGATCGGATGTACACGGCGTCGGCTGACCCGTGGGGATTCGGCTCCCGCTGGTATGAGCGCCGGAAGTACGCGATCACCGTCGCAATGCTCCCGTCGGCCCGCTACCGCAGCGCATTCGAGCCCGGCTGCTCGATCGGCGTGCTGACCGCGGAGCTGGCACCAAGGTGCGACAGCCTGCTGTCGTGCGACCTGTCCGCGGCCGCCGCGGCGGCCGCGGCGGCGCGCACCGCCGCGCTCCCGCAGGTCCGGGTGGAACGTCGCACGCTGCCCGGTGACTGGCCGCCGGGCCGTTTCGACCTCATCGTCTTTTCCGAGATGCTCTACTACCTTTCCGGCAGCGATCTGGGCCGGACACTCGATCTCGCGATGGCCGCGCTGCGGCCCGGCGGCACGCTGCTGGCCGCACACTGGCGGCACCCGGTCGCCGGCTATCCGCGGAGCGGCGATGACGTCCACGAGGTCATCGCCGCCCGGCCGGAGCTCACGCTGATCGCGGACCACCAGGAACCGGATTTCCTCGCGCAGGCCTACATCCGCGCTCCGTCCGGCACCGATCCCGCGTCGGTCTCGGTCGCCGCCGCCGAGGGCCTCACATGACCGGAGCCGCATGATCAACGCCCTCGGTATCGTCGTGCCCGCCCACGACGAGGAAGAACTGCTGCCCTCCTGCCTCGCGGCACTGAGCCGGGCCGCCCGCGCCGTGACCGCGCTGCGGGGGATCAGCGTGCGGACCGTCGTGACGGCCGATGCCTGCTCCGACGACACGGCCGCCATCGCCCGCCGGGCCGGTACCACGGTGGTAGAAATCGGCGCGCGGAACGTTGGCGTAGCACGCGCCGCCGGCCTGCGCGAGATCCTGCGCCGAAGCCGGCCGGGCGGCCCGCGGGGACTGTGGCTCACGACGACGGACGCCGACTCGGTCGTGCCACCGCACTGGCTGTCGGAACAGGTCCGGTATGCGGACGACGGCTGGGAGGCGGTCGTCGGAACGGTCGCGGTGGCCGACTGGACAGGCCATACGCCGGCCACCGCCAGCGAATTCGCCCGCCAGTACGGTGTCTGGCGCGGCTGGCATCCGCATGTGCACGGCGCCAACCTCGGCTTCAGCGCGCAGGCGTACCTGGCGGCGGGCGGCTTCCCGCCGCTGCGCACTGCCGAGGATCACGCGCTGGTCTCGGCGCTGCGGGCGCAGGGCCGGCGGGTGCTGCACACACCGGAGCTGCGGGTCGTCACGTCGGCCCGGACACGCTACCGTGCTCCCGGCGGGTTCGGGTGCCGGCTCACTACCCTGGGCGGTGGCCCGGGTCCACTGCTGGGCGCCTGGGGAGGGGACGGTCATGTTTGACAAGTTCGTGCTGGAGTATGTCGATGTGGGCCCGGCGACGCTCCGGGTGCGCCACGGCGGGTCCGGGTACCCGGTGCTGCTGCTGCACGGCCATCCGCGCACCCACGCCACCTGGCACCGGGTCGCTCCGCTGCTGGCATCTGAGCACAGCGTGGTCTGCCCTGACCTGCGCGGCTA
>DASQVO010000293.1:0-7161 GCA_035640715.1 Streptosporangiaceae bacterium | reverse complement strand
TGGTGCTCCGCGACCGGCGGCACCACTGAAACTTCCTGATCCCGTTGACGCCCGGCAGAGCAAGCTCGCGGAGCTGGAGCGCGCCGCTTGATCACCGTCGCCGACTCGTGGCAGCAGCACCGAGCATAGGGCTGAGAGCTGACTCATCGCCTGACTGCTGCCAATGCAGCGGACAAGAGGGAAGACGAGAAATCCAAGGTCAGCGGAAGATCGTCGTGCCATTAGCGTGCCATTAGCCCCGGCAACGAGGGGTCTCTCACGGTCACTCACGGCTCGGCCGCTCCGCAGGTCAGGCCGCGTACAGGCCTGGACGGCACAGATTCCCAAGCTGATAGTGCGGGTTCGATTCCCGTCACCCGCTCCACTCATTAGCGTTGGACCCGAAGTCCTTGTGGGTAGGCGAGCTGACCCAAGCTGACGCCCTGTGTACTTTGACATCCTCCCCGGCCTGACGGCCGGGGATCACGGGCGGCTCATGCCGTTTTCCGGGTGGTTCCCGCCGCCGCGTGTGCGGGCTTACGCGGGCATGGTGCCCGTGCCCCGGGGCGTGCGTATGGCCACGGCACCAGAGCATGCCATTGACCTATGACATCCGGAGACGATGACCGTCACGGGCAGGCACGCGGTTCCGCGCTACACGTTCATGTGGTCTTCGTGACGAAGTACCGGCGCGGCGTGCCCGGCGCCGGCATGCTGCGAGGAGGCCATGCGGAAGGTGAGCGCGGGGCCGGGCCGCGGGAGTTCAACGGCGAAGACGATCATGTGCATCTCCTCGCCTACCCGCCGAAAGTCTCCGTGCCGGCGCTGGTGAACAGCCCCAAGGGCGTGCCGCCCGGCGCCTGCGGGCAGTCTTCACCGGGCGCGTGAATCGGCACCTCATGCACGGGCACCTGTGGTCCCCGTCCTACTTCACCGCATCCTGCGGCGGCACGCCGCCGAACATCATCCGCCAGTACATCGGACAGCAGAGACGCCCGCGCTAACCCCGCCCTGAGGGACGGGGCTTGCGCCCGGTCATTTCGGGTCAGCTCGCGGCGTTCAGGGGCCGTATGTCATCGAGTGCTGCACCAAGCCGGTCCTTCTCGACCTCAAGGTCGTAGCGGGCCTGCAGGTTCATCCAGAACCGCTCCGAAGTGCCGAAGTAGCGGGCGAGTCGCAGCGCCGTGTCGGCGGTGATACGGCGCTGGCCGTGGGCAATCTCGTTTATCCGCCTGGCTGGCACGTCCACCGCCTTGGCCAGCTGGTACTGGCTCACCCCGAGCGGCTCTAGGAACTCCGTGAGCAGGATCTCGCCTGGGTGTACCGGCGGCATGATCGTGTCCGTTGCCATTGCTTCCTCTTAGTGGTAGTCAATGATCTCGACGTCCTCTGGCCCAGCGCCGGACCAGTAGAAGCAGATCCGCCACTGCCGGTTTATCCGGATGCTGTGCTGCCCGGCCCGGTCGCCTGTCAGCTTCTCCAGCCGGTTGCCTGGCGGCACGAGTACCAGAAGCGGCGGGCGACCTGAGCCGGCTAAGCATCGAGGCCGGCGGCCGTCGGACGATGTCACGCTGCGATGCTCACGAGGCGTACCGAGAGCGAGGTAAGCGGGGCGTAGCAGCTCCGCTAGCGGGCGCCCGCGCACGGTGAGATCAACCGGCGGCAGCTGGCTGAGCAAGGCATCGCTGGGTGTCGTCGGCGGGGCCGTCGTGGGAAGGTTCGCCCGCATGGCGAAGTAGGAGCCGATGCAGTCCGCCAGCAGGGTGCCGGCACCAGCGGCCTGGTCGGCTGCGGGCCGGCCGCCGGAGCGAGCAGCATGCAGGTTGGCGAGAAGATCTTCCCGGTCACGTCCGCGCCAGGCCAGGATGGTGAACGGGTCCTCGTCGAATGCCTCGGCCAGCAGGTAGAACGCCGCGGCGATGTGCTTGCACGGAACCTCCCGGTCCGGGCAGGAGCAGTCCAGCGACAACTCCCCGGGTGCCGAGGGAAACAGGGACAGCCCCGTCTCCGTGAAGACGTCTTCGATATCCTCCGGCATTTCACCCGCGAGAAGCTTGGCGGCGTACCAGGCGTTGTCCGCCAGCGCGCGTTCCAGCCTGGCCCACTCGGCCTTGCCGTATGCCGTGATGCCGATACGGATCCGATAGGGCCGCGCCCGGCTGCCCTGGACCTGGGCCGTCACCATGCCGGCGTCGACGTCGAGCGAGATCACCTGGCCTTTCCGCGCGTAGTTGCGCCCCCGCTGCAGGCGGTTACCCAGTCCGATGTCTTCAAGCACCGCCACGAACCGGCTCGACCACCAGGTCTGGCCGATCGCGCCGCGGGTACTGCGCGCCTTCAGGCCGCCTTCCACCGCTCGCGGGCGGGCCGGCGGCGGGTACCAGTCGCTACTCACCGACGGCCTCCTTCGACAGGGCGAATACGCGCTGCAGGTCGCTGGTGGAGAGTTCGGTGAGCCAGCCCTCGCCGTCCCCGATCACCAGGTCGGCCAGGGCCTTCTTCTCCTCGAGCATCTCGTCGATCTTTTCTTCAAGGGTTCCGGTACAGACGAACTTCCGCACCTGCACGTTTTTTCGCTGGCCGATCCGGAAGGCCCGGTCGGTGGCCTGGTTCTCCACGGCAGGGTTCCACCACCGGTCGAGGTGGATCACCTGGCTGGCGGCGGTGAGGTTCAGCCCGACGCCGCCCGCCCGCAGTGAAAGCAGGAAAACCGGCGGCCCGTCGCCCGCCTGGAACCGGGTGACCAGCTCATCCCGGCGCTGCTTCGGCGTCCCGCCATGCAGGTACGCGACATCCGTGCCGAAACGCGTGGCCAGATGTGGCAGGAGCATCTCGGCGAACTCGGTGAACTGGGTGAAGCACAGCACCTTGTCGCCCTCGGCCAGGATTTCTTCGAGGATCTCTTCGAGCCGGATGATCTTTCCCGACCGCGTGCCGATCTCGGAACGGTCATGCAGCAACAGCGCCGGATGGTTGCACACCTGCTTGAGTTTCGCCATCGTCGCGAGCACGTTGCCTCGCCGCTCGATCCCCTCGGAGTTCTCGATCTTCTCCATCATGTCGTCCACCACGGACTGGTAGAGCGAAGCCTGCTCGGTGGTGAGCTGGCAGTATTGCTTGATCTCGATCTTCTCCGGCAGGTCGCTGATGATGGCCGGGTCGGTCTTGAGCCTGCGCAGGATGTAGGGACGGGTGATGGCGCGCAGTCGCTCGGCGGGCTCGGTGAGGCCGTAGCGTTCGACAGGGATCGCGTAACGGCCCCGGAACACGTCGGAGGACCCGAGCATGCCGGGGTTCAGGAAGTCCATGACCGACCACAGCTCGGCCAGCCGGTTCTCCACCGGGGTGCCCGTCAGCGCGACGCGATGGCCGGCGTGCAGCCGTTTCACGGCCCTCGCGGAGCGTGACAGGGCATTCTTGATCGCCTGCGCCTCATCGAGCACCACGCATCGCCACTCGCATGCGGCCAGCTCGTCAATGTCACGAGTTGCCGTGGCGTACGTCGTGACGACGAGGTCAGCCTCGCCGAGCCGCTCGCGGAACTGCTCTCCGCGGAGACGTTCGCGTCCGTGATGGGCATACACACGCAGGCCGGGCGCGAATTTCGCCGCTTCCCGCTCCCAGTTGCCGACGAGCGACATGGGGCACAGCAGCAGGGTCGGCGGAGTGTGCTGGTCCGCGGCCCGATGCAGGGCTTCCACGGCCAGCATCTGGACGGTCTTTCCCAGCCCCATGTCGTCGGCGAGGCACGCCCCGAGGCCCAGTGACGACAGGAACGCTAGCCAGGAGACACCTCGCTGCTGGTATGGGCGCAGCTCAGCCCGGAAATCATCCGGTACGCTCACGGCCTGCAGTGCCCTGGGGGTTTCGCCGGCCAGGAGGTCACCCAGCCAGCCGTCGGCCCGGACCTCGGTGACCGGCAGGGGAGTCTCCACGTCATCCGGATGACTCGCTGCCAGGGTGAGGATCTCGGCGGCGGTTTTCCGCATGGCGGGATTGCGCTTCAGGAACGCGAGGCCACGCTTGAGCTGCTCGGAGTCGATCGCTACCCACTGGCCGCGCAGGCGGATGAGCGGGGCTTTCGTCTCGGCGAGCAGGGAGATCTCTTCCTCGGTGAGCGTGTCCTCCCCGACGGCAAGCTGCCAGCGGAAATCCATCAGCTGTTCCCGGCCGAACTTGCCGGCCTTCTCCACCACGCCATCGACGGGTGTATGCGCCGAGGCGGTGAGCCCGAGCTTGCGGCGGCGGTCCCACCACGATGGCAGTAGTATGCCGAATCCGGCCTCATCCAGTGCCGGTGCGACGGCCGACAGGAACCGGTAGGCGCCCTCGGCATCCAGTTCCAGGGCGCACGGCCTGGGCCGCCGCAGGCCCTCGGCCAGTTCCGGGTAGATCCGGCTTGCCCGTCCGAGTTCGGTAAGCAGCAGTTCTTGCGGGCGAGCCAGCCACCGGCTCAGGCTCCCGTCGTCGGCCCATGCGTGCTCTGCGGGCACCAGCAGGCTCGGGTCCGCCATCGACTGGAGCAGGAACTCCAGCCGCCAGCCGGCCCCATCGTCAGTCCCGTCGCCGTCGTCAGTCCCGTCACCGGCCGCGTCGTCATTAGATATCTCGGCCAGGCGGAACGTCGCCCGCGCTGGCCCGGCATGGCCCGCCCCCACTTCTTCCCACGGCCGCAGCGCGTCCGCGAGGGTGTCGAGAGCGGCCGGGTCTGCACTGAACCGTCCGTCCGGGGCCGAAAGCGCGGTCAGCCATGCCTCGATCGCGGTGCGCTCCCTGGGCCGGCGCCCCCGGCGTGGCGGGATGAGGTCGAAATCGCCCGGGAGGGCCGCGCGCGTCCCCGCGTCCGCTAGATCCAGGAGAGCCGCACTGAACAGTTCGTGCGGATCGTCCTGCCCCGATGCGGCCCAGCAGACCGGCGGCATTGCGGCGATGAGCGCCTGTGCGGCGGCAACATCCGGTCCCTGCAGCACCGGACGCCATCTGGCGGCAGCGCCGGCGCCATCTCGCCGCAGTGTGGGAAGCACCCGGCCGCGGATAACGAGTTCACGAGCGAAGGCGGCGACCTCGGAAAGGTAATCCATCGAGGCGCCATAGCGAATACCGGGAGCGCGCTCGGACAGGGCGCCGAGAGCGGCGCCTGCCTCAAGGACGACGACGGGGACCGTCCACGGCAGCAACGAGGGCTTCGACCGGAGGGGTGGCCGCGGTTTGACCCTGACCAGCTCCGGCGAATCCAGCGGAGCTTTACGCAGCGAGGGCAGCAGCAGCGTCGCTTCACCAGCCTTGCCGCCGTGCATACCGGCGATCGCGGCGGCCGGTGCGGCGAACGGATGCGGCCGCGCGGAACGCAGCGCCTGGCCCGGGCTCTTCACTGCGGGCCCGGAATCCTCGGCCCACAGGCACAAGCCGTTATCAGGGGACCAGAACCCATGCAGGACGAGCATGTCAGGGCCTCCGGTGAGCGGGGACTCAACGCATGAGCCTAGCGAGATACCGAAGACATCGCGCTTGCCGCGGCGGAGGATTCCGGAGGATTCCCGTGTTACAGCGACGTGACATTAGACTCACGCCGGTTGCCCTCCGTCAAACACGGACGGGCTGACGCGTCCGCGGGAAGCTGTCAGCAGCGGCGAGTAGCGTCCGGGAAGGAGAAGAGCCACAGGTGACGGTGGTTGATTCGGAGGCCCCGCAGCGCACGGGCGATGGCGGGATCATAGCGGAGGCCGGCCGGCGGCGGGCGTTCGCGGTGATCAGCCATCCAGACGCGGGCAAGTCGACGCTGACAGAGGCGCTGGCCTTGCACGCGTCGGCGATCAGCCAGGCGGGGGCCGTGCACGGCAAGGCCGGCCGGCGCGGGGTTACCTCGGACTGGATGGCGATGGAACGGGACCGGGGCATCTCGATTACCTCGGCGGCGCTGCGGTTCGACTACGGCGGCATGGTGCTGAACCTGCTGGACACCCCGGGCCACGCGGACTTCTCCGAGGACACCTACCGGGTGCTGGAGGCGGTGGACTGCGCGATCATGCTGCTGGACTCGGCCAAGGGCCTGGAACCGCAGACGCTGAAGCTGTTCGACGTGTGCCGCAACCGCCGGATGCCGGTGATCACGTTCGTGAACAAGTGGGACCGGCCGGGCCGGGAGCCGCTGGAACTCCTCGATGAGATCGAGCAGCGCATCGGGCTGCGTCCCACGCCGGTGAACTGGCCGGTCGGCGTGGCCGGCGATTTCCGCGGGCTGATCGAGCGCGCCACCGGCGGCTTCACGGCTTTCACCCGTACCCCGGGCGGCGCGGGACGCGCGATCGAGGAGCAGATCGACGAACGGCAGGCCGCCGAACGTGAGGGCGCCGCCTACGTGACGGCTACCGAAGAGCTGGCCCTGCTCGACGAGATCGGCGCCGGGGTCGACATGGCATCGTTCCTGGCGGGGGAGTCCAGCCCGGTTTTCTTCGGCGCCGCGCTGCCGAACTTCGGGGTGCGCCGGCTGCTGGATGCCCTGTGCGAGCTGGCACCGCCGCCCGCGCCGCGAGATGACATCAAGGGCGAGCCAAGGCCCGTGGCGGAGCCCTTCGCCGGGCTGGTGTTCAAGGTGCAGGCCAACATGGACCGCAATCATCGTGACCGGGTCGCGTTCGTGCGGGTGTGCTCGGGCCGGTTCGAGCGCGGCATGGTCCTCACCCACGCCGCGACCGGTAAGCCGTTCGCGACCAAGTACGCCCAGGCGATGTTCGGCCAGGACCGGGAGACCGTGGATGTGGCCTATCCCGGCGATGTGATCGGCTTGGTCAACGCCGCCGCGCTGCGGCCCGGCGACACCTTGTTCGACGGGAAGCCGGTGGAGTTCCCGCCGATCCCGGCCTTTGCGCCCGAGCACTTCGCGGTCGTGCGGTGCAAGGACTCCGGCAAGCACAAGCAGTTCCGCAAGGGAATCGACCAGCTCGGCACCGAGGGTGTCGTCCAGATCCTGTCCTCCGACCTGCGCGGCGACCAGGCCCCCGTCCTCGCTGCCGTCGGGCCGCTGCAATTCGATGTCGTGCTGCACCGCCTGGAGCACGAATACGGCGCTCCCGCCGAGCTTGACCATCTCGGCTACACCATGGCCCGCCGCACCGACGCCGACGGTGCCGCCAGGCTCGCCGGGCAGCGCGGCACCGAGGTCCTTACCCGCCGCCTCGACGG
>DASQVO010000292.1:0-2472 GCA_035640715.1 Streptosporangiaceae bacterium | reverse complement strand
TGGCTCGGCTGCCTCGGCCGGGCTGGCTATGGCCGCCGCCGTGGCTGTATTCGCCGTCCCGCTGGCGATCTGGCTCCGTTACGCGGGCCAGGTCAACGGCTCGGGTGGCCTGTATTCCTTCGTCGAGGCCGCGGCCGGGCGACCGGTTGGCCTGGTCCAGGCCGGGCTCTGGATCGCCAGCTATCTTCTGTACCTGCTTTACACCAGCGCGCAGATCGTCTACGACGCGCTGCCCGCCGTCCTGCCGGGGGAGCGGGCCTGGCAGCCGCTGCTGGAGATCGCCATCCCGATCGCGCTGGCCGGCGTGATGATCGCCGGCCGCCACGTCACCCTGCTGGTCACCGGCCTGCTGGCCGCAGGCCACCGTTTCGCCGCCCGGCAGGGCGGCCGCCCGCTGCCCGCGTGGGTACTGACCGCCGCCGGACTGCTCCTCAGCGCCAGTACCGGGCTGTTCGGCTACCGGGAAAGCCTGGCGGTTCCGTATGCCGGGATGTCCCTGGCCGTGGAATTCGCCGGCACGGCCGTGCTTGTGGCCGCGGCGGCCATCCTCCTGGCCGCTCACGGCAATCCTTTGCGCGCGGCTGCCCGTATATAGGGTGTGCGTAAAATGGGGACCCCAGTTGACCGGCTGCCGGATGAGATACTGCTCGCGGGCCTTGGCGCCGGCGACGCCGACCTTGCGATCGCATTCGTGCGCCGCTTCCAGCGCATCGTGTTCGGCGCCGCGCTGACCGTTATCAGCGACCGGGGTACCGCCGAGGATGTCGCCCAGCAGACCTTCGAGCAGGCATGGCGCCACGCACAGATGTACGACTCCCGGCGCGGGTCCGTCCGCGCCTGGCTGACGACGATTGCCCATAACCTGGCGGTCGACGTCATCCGCGCGCGCACGTCGGCGCCTGTGGACCCGGAAAACCTCCAGGCTGTCCTCACCGCGATGACCGACACTCCGGAGCGGTTCGCGGTAGCCCACGACAATGCTGAGGGGATGCGCCGCGCCCTCGCCCGACTCCCGGCGGGGCAGGCCCGGGCTGTAGCGATGGCTGGGATTTATGGCATGACAGCGCGGCAGATCGCCGATGCGGAGGGAATCCCGTTGGGAACGGCGAAAACCCGGATCAGGGACGGAATGCAGAAATTGCGGGCCGCCTACCTCCCGGAGGAGATAGGCGATGAGTGAGCTGAACGGGATGGGATGCGGCGAATTGGCCGACGTGGCCGCGGAACTGGCGCTCGGTGTCCTGACGGGGCGCGAGCGCGCGGAGGCGCTCGCGCACCTGGACACATGTGCTGGATGCCGTGAGAATGTGCGCCAGCTGACGATGACAGGGGAGGAACTGCTGGGACTCCTGCCCGCCATGGAGCCTCCGGCAGGTTTCGAGACCCGGCTGATGGAACGACTCGGGCTCGCCGCCGCAAGCCCGGGCCCAGCCGGCCACATCAGCCCGGTCGGCCAGATACCTCACTCCGGCCGGAAACGGGGCGGCCGGCCACGGTACGGCCGGAAAGGCCAGGCCGGGCGCACCCGGCAGATGCTGGCCGTCGCGGCCGTCGCGCTGGCCGTCATCGTGTCGGGTCTGGGAGGCTGGGGCTTGCGTGCCGCCACCTCGTCCCCGGCCAGGTCCCCGCTGGCTTCTGCCGCCCTGCTTTCTGTCAGCCATCAGACGGTGGGCACGATCTTCTTTTCCGATGGCAGCCCCCGGTGGGTGTACATGTCCGTGGACATGGGTTCCGGGAACAGCACCGTGATCTGCCAGCTGGAGGGCCGGGATGGGCGGGTCACCACTGTCGGGTCGTTCTCGCTGGTCGGCGGCTACGGCTCCTGGGGGAATCCCGGCCCGCCGGACAATGGTCCGCTCACCGGTGCGCGGCTGGTCAGTAAGGACGGCACTGTCCTTGCCACAGCCAGGTTTTCCGAAAAGTGAACCGCTCTCCGGCGGCCGGATAGACGTTCCGGCCCAGAATCGCCCGCAGGCGCTCCCGGTGCTCGGGCCAGCCGATCTCGCCTAGGCTCTCGATCGCGGGCTGAAGCTGGGGGCCGGCCCGGCCTTCACGGAAGGACACCAGCCAGACCACCGGCAGGCCGGCAAGGCGCGGCGGCAGCGTTCGCAGTGCCGTCAAGGTGCCGCTGTCCCGCCCGCACATATCGTCGATGCAGATGAGCACCGGCGATGCCAGCGCCGCCTCTTCAACCAAAGACTCGAGCTCATCGAGGAGCCAGTAGCGCTGCTCGGGCAGATAAGGCAGCCGGTTCCGTACGCTCGGGTGGCCAGCGGCTCGCGGCCGTCAAACAATGCGGAAAGCAGGCCGCCCATCGGCACCACCTGGTCGCTAGCCCGTGTCTGATGGATCTTGATCAAGAGGGTGGATCTTGCGGGTTGCCGGGCAGGGGCCTGGCATGGTGGGAGGGCATGAGCTGACTGATGCGCAGTGGGAGAAGATCGCGCCGTGGCTGCCCGTCAGCGGTAAGCC
>DASQVO010000291.1:0-4614 GCA_035640715.1 Streptosporangiaceae bacterium | reverse complement strand
AGCAGCAGGGCGATGTCGTCCCGGGCGCCGGTGCCGAGGCTGGCCAGCACGCTGTCGCACAGGTGCTCCAGTGATCGCGCGGGGCTGGCGGCCAGGGCACGGGCGAGCCGGGACATGCCGGTGGTGATGTCCTGGCCGGGGTGCTCGATGAGCCCGTCGGTGTAGAGGGCCAGCACGCTGCCCGGGGGGAGTTCGGTGTCCGCGGCCGGGTAGCGGGCCTGGCCCACGCCGAGCATCACCCCGCCGGGGAGGTCGATGAAGTCCACCGTGCCATCGGGGTGGCCGAGCGCGGGCGGCAGGTGCCCGGCGCTGGTGAAGCGGCAGCGCCGGGACCTCGGGTCATACTGGGCGTACAGGCAGGTGGCGCCGGTCTCCTCGCTATGCCCGGCGGCCACATCGCTGAGCTGGCCCATGATCTCCTCCGGGGGGTGCCCGAGGCGGGCCAGGGCGGCGGTGGTGGTGCGGAGCTGGCCCATGAGCGCTGCGGCGTGGATGCTGTGGCCGGTGACGTCGCCGACGGCCAGCGCGACCTGGCCATCCTGCAGCGGGATGACGTCGAACCAGTCGCCGCCCACCTCCGCGGCCCGGCTGGCCGGCTGGTAACGGTAGGCGATCTGCAGCCCCGCCACCTGCGGGATGGCCTGGGGCAGCAGGCTGCGCTGCAGGGTGACGGCCGTGCTGTGCTCGCGGGTGTAGAGGCGGGCGTTGTCGATGTGGATCGCCGCCCGGGAGGCGAGGTCGCTGACCAGCCGCACATCGGCCTCGTCGTAGGGCTCGGGGTGTTCGGCCCGGGCGAATATGGCGATGCCCATAGTGATGCCCCGGGCGATCAGCGGCACTGCCATGAGCGTGTGCACACCCCGGGCGAGGACAGCTTCCGCATGACTGGGTGTGTAGGGGACCTGCCTGGTCATCTCGGCCGGGTTCCGCGCCAGGATGGGCTTTCCGCGCCAGACCGCCGAGGCGGCCGAACCGGTGACCGGCGCGGTGATCAGATCGCCCTCCTCGAAGACAACCTTGGCCCCGGTTGCCGCGTCGCGCACCGCCACCCGGCGGAACTGCAGGGTGCCTGGGCCGGTGTGGGGAAGGTTTTCCCCTTGCAGCACCTGGTCGAGCAGGTCGATGGTGATGCGGTCGGCGAGTCCGGGCACGGCCAGGTCGGCGAGTTCTGCGGCCGTGCGGTGGATTTCGAGCGTGGTCCCGATCTGGCTGCTGGCTCGCTGGAGCAGGTCGAGCCGGGCATTGGCCTGCTGGAGATGGGCATTGGCCTGCTGGAGAGCCGTGACCGCCTGCACCCGGCCGGTGATGTCGGTGAGGGAGCCCAGCGTCCCGAGCACCTGGCCGTTGTCCGTCACCGGGTACGCCGACCAGGAGAGGACCCGGCGCTTGCCTGCCAGGGTCTGCTCCAGGTGCATGTCGACCACGGGAACGCCTCTGTTGATCACCTGATCGGCGAGGGTGCGCTCGATCATGGTCGCATTCATGCAGTAGTCGGTCTCTGAAGGCCGGCGGCCGATGGTCGCCTCGTCCGGGCGGCTGACCAGTCGGCGGTACGCCGCGTTGGTGCGCTTGACGCGCTGTTCGGGGTCGTTGAAGACCATGGCGATCGGTGACTGGCCGAACAGCGCGTCCAGTTCGCGGATGAACCCAAGGTCGGAATCAGGGAGCGATGCCTTGGCGACTCTCCGTATAATCTTATGGATATTTATCCTGCCTGGTTCCAGTCTGCCCACCAGCACCTCCTTAGCCAGACGTACAACAATTAGTGCGAAAAATACATATTGACCAGCAAGTCTACTGGTCGTCAGCGTGCCGCCATGATTGGCCCTGTCCCGGCGAGGCATCCGCCGGTCAGGTGCGGCTGGTACTGACGGTCTTCAGGTGCGCTTGACCATCTGGAGAAGGTGGCCGGGATTGACGATGGCGAGGCTGGCTAGCTCACCCCGCTTGGTCAGCGACCAGATGCCCTGGCGGGTTGAGCTCGGCTTCATCCCGTCCGCGGCAGCGCCGCTCGCCGATTGACCCGTCACGGAACGCCAAATGTGGGCCAGATCCCAGATCCCAGATCTTAAAATTCGAGCGCCGTTGACAGGTCAGATCCACTCGTTGATCGCGGCGATGTGGACGGTGGCTTGGTGGACCCGCGGCCGGCCTGGGCGCGCGCCTTGACCTCAACCGCGCTTCAGGTTGAACACTGGCCGGGAAGCTGTCCCGATAGAGAAGGGTGCTACTCATGCGCGCAATCCAGGTGGCCTCGTTCGGCGGTCCGGAGGTGCTGTCCCCTGTGGAGCTGCCCGACCTGGTGCCAGGGCCCGGCCAGGTCGTCGTCGGCATAGCCGTGGCGGATGTCATCTTCCTTGACACAATGCTGCGCGCCGGCTGGGGCCAGGACTTCTTTCCGCGGGAGCTGCCGTATGTGCCGGGCGGTGGCGGGGCGGGCGAGGTGCTGGAGACCGGCGAGGGCGTGGACCCGGCGTGGGTCGGCCGGTGCGTGGTCGTGCGGACCGCTACCGGATACGCCGAGCAGGTCGTCGCCAGCGTGGAGGAGATCATGCCGGTGCCCGGCGGGCTGACCGCCGAGACGGCAGCGGCGCTGGTCCACGATGGCGTGACCGCGCTCAGACTGGACCGGCTGGGCGCGCCGGAGAAGGGCGAGTGGGTGCTGGTGTCGGCGGCGGCCGGCGGGGCCGGGTCGCTGCTGGTGCAGCTGGCCGTCGACGCCGGCGCTCGGGTGGTGGCCGCCGCGTCCAGCGACGCCAAGCTGGCGCTGGCCCGCGAGCTGGGCGCGGAGGTCACTGTCGACTATGCGCGGCCAGGCTGGATCGAGCGGGTGCGCGAGGCGACCGGTGGCGGCGTCGCACTGGTCTTCGACGGCGCGGGCGGCCGGCTGGGCACGGCCGCATTGGACGCGGTGTCCGATGGCGGCCGGTTCGTCACCTACGGCACCGCCGACGGCTTCGCCGCCCCGGACCCAGAGTCGGCCGCACGCCGCGGCGTGCGGGTGCTCGCCCCGCTACTGGACGGCCCGCCGGACCAGGAGACCGTGCGCGAGCTGCTGGGCTTGGCGCTGGAGCGGGCCGCCGACGCCCACCGCGCACTGGCCGCGCGCGCTACGGTAGGCAGGTCACTGCTGCTGGCCGGCGCCGAACGGCCGGCTTAGTCGACTCTGCCCACGAAAGACGCCTCGCGGGTCGGCCCGGTCCCCATGAAGCCAGCGCGCAGCGACCACTGCGAAGAATAGCCGGAGAAATTTCCTCATACGTGACGTTCCCGCAGGTCAGGTCATGATCGGCAGATGTCTTGAAAACTGCTATGGGTGGTGACACCCATCGTGGGTTCGAATCCCACGCCCTCCGCGTTGTGCAGCATAAACAGCTCCTGACCTGCACGGAAGCGGGACAGGAGCTGTCTTAGCCACGGCTTCTGGTATGCGGCGGTATGCAATCCGGCGCGGTTGCGTGCGGCTGGCTGTGGCAAATATGCGGCCAAATCCGCAGCAGGACGATCACCGGTTCCCGTCAGGGGGAGGAGGGTTGTCCTTGGCGTCGTTGAGCGGCTGGGCGTCGAGTATGCGCCGTTTAGCTTCATCCTGCTGTCCGGCGATGCACTTGGCGTAAACACGGAGCAGCACTTCAATGCTGTGCCCGGCCCACTCGGCGACCTGGGTGGCGGGAACCCCGGCGTTGAGCCAGTGGGACACGCAGGCGTGCCGGAGTGCGTAGGGGATGTCGGCTAGCGGTGAAGCCGCCTCGGCAGAGGTGAAGGCCAACTTGCGGGCCTGGTGGAAGACGTCCAGGTAGACCCGTTCGGCGACGATGCCGCCGCGTGGCCCGGTGAAGATGCGCCCGTCCTTGCTCATGCCGAAGGTCTCCAGGTGGCGACGGAACATGCGCACGAGGATGGGGTGGATTGGCACGGGGCGGGTGTCGCCGTCAGCGCGGTGCTTAAGCGCGCGCCGCTCGCGGGATTTCCCGCTGTCAGTCCACGCAGTGCCGCTGCGGGGTTCGGCGTGCGTTAGCAGCATCTCGCCCCACCCATCGTCGGGCAGACTGAGCAAGTGGTAGCCGTGTAGATCGATCGCCTCTTCTGGGCGCAAAGCTGCGTAGTACATGGAGCCAAAGAACGCCTCAAGCCGCTGGCCCCACGATCCCAGACCGGCGACCGCTGCGAGCAGACGGCTGGCCTGGTCGTGGTTGACAACGACACGGGGGTCGATAGTCCTCAACGTCCGCGGTCTGGTCCAGTGCACGCCGCTGAGCGGGTTGGCGGGCAGCCAGTTCATCTCGGCGGCGTACTGCAACGCGTTGCCGATCACCATGCGCTTGCGATTGGCGGTGTTCGCGGCGGCCACGCTGCCGTCCTGCTTGCGACTGAGCCGGTCGAGCAGCGCCTGGGTACGTGCCGCTCCGGTGCCGGGGGCGGTGAGCGCGGACAGCGACACTGTAGCTTTTTCCAGCCACTTCACCACCGCAGCGACGTCCTCGGGTGGCTGGCTGCGGTCACGCAGCCTAGCGCTGAACGCCCAAGTGCGTAGAGCGCGCCGGACCTCCGGTGCCGGGTAGGCAGGATTGTCGTCGACGAGCATCGCCTCAGTGGCGTCGGTGAGCGCTTCAG
>DASQVO010000290.1:0-19491 GCA_035640715.1 Streptosporangiaceae bacterium | reverse complement strand
GTGGCCGGGGCTGGCTTCGCCTTGATGCCGAGCCAGCTGAGG
The DNA here is from genome assembly GCA_035640715.1 of Streptosporangiaceae bacterium. Classification (GTDB taxonomy): domain Bacteria; phylum Actinomycetota; class Actinomycetes; order Streptosporangiales; family Streptosporangiaceae; genus DASQVO01. The sequence continues at coordinate 19,449 of DASQVO010000290.1, read as the reverse complement.
GCGTCCACCAGCAACTCGGGGTGGGTTGAAACGTGGTCCTCGAGCCCGACACAGGCGACGCCGATGGTGGCGGGCCGCGCCTACGGCGGCTTCCGCGATGAGACCGTCCGGGACATCATCTTCACCAGCATCGGCGGCCGGGAGATCCGCATCCGGCTGAGCAACCTCTTCGGTACCCGCCCGCTGGTGGTCGGCCAGGCCAGCGTGGCGGTGGTATCGAGCGGGGGTGACCTCTCAGGCCGGGTGTACCCGGTGAGGTTCAGCGGCAGCAGATCGGTGCAGGTGCCGCCCGGCGAGGAAGTGGTGAGCGACCCCGTCCCGCTGGCCGTCCCTCCCTTGGAGGACGTAGCCGTGAGTATCTACCTGCCGGAGGCGACCGGGCCGGCCACGTACCACTTCGCGGCGAAGCAGGTGAATTACCTCGCGGCCGGCAACCACGTGAATGACACGGACAACGCGGCATTCGGGGCACAGACCACGTCGTGGTACTTCCTTGACGGCGTAGACGTCCTCGGCGCGTCCAAGCGCGGCGTGGTGGTGGCCTTCGGCGACTCGATCACCGACGGCACCGGCTCGGCCGTTGGCGCGAACGACCGCTGGCCGGACCTCCTGGCCCGCCGCCTCGACGCGCGATACGGCGCCGCGGCGCCCGGCGTGCTCGATGAGGGCATCGGCGGTAACCGGCTCCTCACCGGTTCGGCCTGCTATGGGCAGAGCGGTCTTGCCAGGTTCGGCCGCGACGTCCTCGACCAGCCGGGCGTCCGCGACGTGATCCTGCTCGAGGGCATCAACGACATCAACTTCAGCCGGGGCCCGGACACCGGCTGCCCGGCTCCGAACACCGACGTCAGCGCGGCGCAGATCATCGACGGGTACAAGACGCTGATCGCGCAGGCGCACGCGCACGGGCTGAAGATCTTCGGCTGCACACTGACCCCGTACGAGGGGTCCTTTGCCTGGTCACCTGGCGGGCAGGCCAAGTGGGACGCCGTGAACCACTGGATCCGGACGAGCGGCGCGTTCGACGGCGTGATCGACTTCGCCCGGGTGCTGCAGGACCCGGGCCATCCGTACTACTTCAGACCGGCCTACGACAGCGGGGACGGCCTGCATCCCAACGACGCCGGCTACGCCGCGATGGCCAACGCGATCAACCTGGCCTTGCTCACGTAGCCGGCGGGGCCGGCGGCAGCTTTCCGGCCATGCGGGTGTTATCACCGCCGAACGGGTACCTGGTGGCAGGCGGCCTTCGCCCGCCACGCCGGGAGCAAGATCGTAAACCGGACGAGATCCGCGCTGAGCGGATGGCTATGTTGCCAGGAGGTGGCATGCGGATCGGGGTGGTTTTCCCGCAGACCGAGATCGGCGGCGACGTTGGCGCGGTGCGCGCCTACGCTCAGGGAGCCGAGGAGCTCGGGTTCAGTCACGTAATGGCCTACGACCATGTGGTGGGCGCGGACCCGGAGGTCCACAAGGGCTGGAGCGGCCCCTATGACGTGCACACCACGTTCCATGAGCCGCTGGTCCTGTTCGGCTACCTGGCGGCGGTGACGTCGATGGAGCTGGTCACCGGCATCATCATCCTCCCGCAGCGGCAGACCGTGCTGGCCGCCAAGCAGGCCGCCGAGGTCGACCTGCTCACCAGGGGGAAGTTCCGGATGGGCGTCGGCATCGGCTGGAACCAGGTGGAGTACGAGGCACTCGGCCAGGACTTCCGCACCCGCGGGAGACGGCTGGAGGAGCAGATCACGCTGATGCGCCGGCTGTGGACCGAGCAGACGGTGACGTTCGACGGGACCTTCGACAAGATCACCGGGGCCGGCCTCGCGCCGCTGCCCGTGCAGCGGCCGATCCCGGTGTGGATCGGGGCGCAGTCACCCCCCGCCTACCGGCGCGCCGGGCGGCTCGGCGACGGCTGGTTCCCCCAGATGCCGCCCGGCCCGAAGCTCGACGAGGCCATCCGGACGGTGACGCAGGCAGCCACCGAAGCCGGCCGCGACCCAGCCAGCCTGGGCATGGAGGGCCGCATCAGCTGGCAGGACCGGGACCAGGTGGCAACGGAGCTCCGGCAGTGGCAGGACGCCGGGGCGACGCACGTGTCGGTCAGCACGATGGGCGCCGGCCTGAAGACCGTTGATGACCACCTGGGCGCACTGGCCGCGGCCGCCGAAGCCGCGAAGACGTTCACCGGTTGACCTGGGACCTCGGCTGGAGATCTACCGGCCGGAGCTTCGCACCAGCTGAGGGCGGCCCGCGACCGCCGCGCTGAGCCCGCTCCTCAGTCGGTCCCGTAGACGATGACGCCGCGGATGTTCTTGCCGTCGCGCAGGTCCTGGTAGCCCTCGTTGACCTGGTCGAGGGAGTAGCGGGTGGTGATCAGCTCGTCCAGCTTGAGGTGGCCCGCGTCATACAGCCGTAGGAGCTTGACGATGTCGTACTGCGGGTTGGCCGAGCCGAACAGCGTGCCCTTGATTGTCTTCTCGAACAGGGTGAGCACGCCGCCGGAGATGTGCACGGTGAGCTTCTCCGGATTGGCGAGCCCGGTGACGACCACGGTCCCGCCCTTGCCGATCGTGTTGAACGCGGCAGTGATCACGTCCTCGTCCACGGTCCCGACCGTGACCAGCGCCTGATCGGCCATCTGGCCCCAGGTCAGCTCGGCGACCTTCGCCGCGGCCTCCTCCGCGGTGGCGAAGGCATGGGTGGCGCCGAGCTTCATCGCGGTCTCCCGCTTGAACGGCAGCGGGTCCACCACCACGACGTTCTTCGCGCCGGCGTGCGCGGCGCCCTGCACGGCGTTGATGCCGATCCCGCCGATGCCGTAGATCACCGTGGTGTCGCCGGCGCGAACGCCCCCGGCGTAGTTGGCGGTGCCCCACCCGGTCGGGACCCCGCAGCCCACCAGCACCGCGGTCTCCAGCGGCAGCCAGTCGTCGACCTTCACCACCGAGTGCTGCGAGATCGTGCCCCGCTCGGCGAAGGTGCCGAGCATGCACATCCCGCCGATGTCGGTGTTGCCGGAGTGGAAGCGGAAGCTGCCGTCGGGCAGGTTGCCATTGAGGATGGCGGCGCCCATGTCGCAGAGGTTCTGCCGTCCCGTCGAGCAATAGCGGCAGACGCCGCAGTTCGGGATGAAGCTGCACACCACGTGATCGCCGGGCTTGACCTTGCTGACACCCGGGCCGATGTCCTCGATGATGCCGGCGCCCTCGTGCCCGCCGATGATCGGGAACCGGGGCATCAGGTCACCGTCGATCAGGTGCAGGTCGGAGTGGCACAGACCGGCCGCCACGTACCTGATCAGCACCTCGCCTTCGCGCGGGCCGTCCAGGTCGACCTCCATGATCTCGAACGGCTTGTGAACGTCGTTCAAGACGGCTGCCTTGGTCTTCATCGTTTCCTCCTCGCACGCACGCCTCGGGTGGCTGGCCCGGTCAGGAGGCCGTGACCTCGGCGCGCGCCGTCGTCATTGACATGTGCGGTGGCTGGCCTGCTCACAGCTTCGGGCCAGCAGCGCCTGGTGTCCAGCGGCCGAGCTCAACTATCCGTTGTTTCAGCGCACAGGGCCGCGGCAGCCCCGATGGCGGCGGTCCGAGCGGTGAATCCGAAGCACTGGCGGACGTTGTACAGGGTGGCTTTCAGGCAGTACCCAGGCGAGGTCGTGCCGACAGCGTCCTCCAGCAGGACCGCGTCGTAGCCCAGGCATGCGGCGTCGGTCAGGGTGGCCAGCACGCACTGGTCAGCGTTCACGCCGGCGAAGAGCAGGGTGTCGGCGCGCAGGTTGCGCAGGATCGAGTCCAGCGGCGTATCGAAGAAGCCGCTCATCCGGTACTTGGCGACGTGGATGTCGTCATCGGCTGGCTGGAGCCCGTCCACGATGTCCGCTGCCCAGCTGCCGTGCTGGAGCACCGGGGCTCCGGAGCCGGGCAGTGGAGAGCCAATGCCGGCGCCCTTTCCGGCCGGGTCGTAGACGTGCAGCACGTTCGGCGGGAGGTTGGCCCGGTCTGGCCGGTTACCCCAGTTCAGCCAGATCACGGGCACGCCAGCGGCCCGCAGCGGCGGCAGCAGCGCCGCGATCGCCGGGATCGCCGCCCGGGCGGGGGCGATATCGACACCGATGGATGCCAGCCATCCGCCCGGCGCGCAGAAGTCGTTCTGCATGTCCACGACGATGACCGCGGTGCGGGCGAGGTCCATGGTGAGCCGCTGCGGCTCGGCATTGATGGTGATCGTGCGCTGCGCCGCCACGGGCCGGCGCAGGTCCACCTCCTCGCCGCTTACCCGCCAGCTGTTCCGCGGCGTCGGGCCGAGCGGGTTCATGCCGCGCCGTCCCAGGCCCGGCGGCAGGCGATGTCGAGCAGCGCGCGGTCGCTGCCGGGCGCGCCGACCAGGCACAGGCCGGCCGGGCGGCTGCCGGCCCGCAGCGCGGGAATGACCACGGCGGGGAGCCCGGCCACCGACGCCAGGAAGGTCAGTCGCAGCGTGGCGGCGCGGATCTCCTCCATCATCCCGTCCGGGAGGCCGTGGCGGGGCGCGGCGGTAGAACTGGCGGGCAGCACAAGCGCGGTTCCCGGCGGGATGGCCTTACGCAGGATCTTCCTGGCCGCTGCGACCAGTTCCGTGGCCTGGGCCCGGGCCACGGAACTGGTATCCCGGCCTACCGCGAACCTGGCGGCGATCGCAGGATCCACGCTGCCCGGATGCCGTTCGAGCCACCTGCCGTGTGCCTCCCACGCTTCGCACGCCTGGACCGTGCGGAACGCGCCGAACCAGCGTTCGAGCTGGCCGCCGAAGATTGCGGGGACGCGCCGCAGCGGCAGCCGTGACCGGCCGCTGAGTGCCCGCACCCCGGCCACGAACGCCGGTCGCATCGCCGGCCCGGTGGGCGGCAGGTCGGCCGCGACGTGCAGGGCCGTCACCGGCGGTGAGTCCTGCCCGGGAAGCAGCGCCCCGGCCGCCCGGCGGAGCAGGCCCGGGTCGCGGGCGAGCAGCCCGACCGTGTCGAACGACGGGGCGAGGGGGTACATCCCCGCGGTGCTGACCGCACCGTGCGTGGGGCGGATCGAGTAGAGGCCGCAGTAGGACGCCGGCACCCGGATGGAGCCCGCCGTGTCGGTGCCCAGGCCGATGTCGGCGAGGCCCGCAGCCACCGCCGCCGCGGGGCCGCTGCTGGACCCTCCGGTGATACAGCCGGGCACCGCCGCGTTGTCCGGGGCCCCGTAGTGCGCGTTGGCGCCTGCCAGGCTGAACGCGAACTCGTCGGTCTGTGCGATACCGGTCACGTCGGCCCCCGCATCCAGCAGGGCCTGTACCGCGGGAGCGGTCCGGGTCTGCGGCACCGTCTCGGCGAGCCAGTCCGGGTTGCCCGCGCCGATCCGCTCGCCGGCGATCGCGAACAGGTCCTTGACCGCCAGCCGGGCGCCCGCGAGCAGGCCCGCCGCCGCGCCGCGTGCGACCGGCTCACCCCCCTCGGGAAGGTGCCGCCAGATCCGCGGGTCGGGCTCCTGCGCGGCCCCGGATTCCTGCGCTGCCCGGCCTCCCTGATCTCTGCGCGGCGTCCCGGGCCTGGGCGCCGCGCCGGGGCGGGGGACCGGCGGAGCGGTGGCGACGTGAGCGGCGCTCACCCGCCATCCCTGCGGCCCGCGGATCCATAGCTGGCTCTGTGCCCCGGTTCCCCCGTCCTCGCGCACCGACTCGGCCACGGCGAAGACGGCGCCCGGGCCGGCCGCCCGCACATGCAGCCGCTCGACCATCCGCGGTGGCGGTACCGGGCGGTCCCGCCGGAACGCGCTGATCTCATCGTGGCCGACCAGCGTCGCCGCGCCATCGGTGCGCAGCGTGGCCGGATCGTCGGCGAACCAGCCCTCCAGGGCCGGGACGTCGTTGGCCGCCAGCGCCCGCTCATATGACCAGAATGCGTTCAGCAGGGCGGCAATTACGGGATCGTCAAGCTCGGTAAATCCTGCAGCCAGGCTGTCAGCTGCCTCGTTGCTCTCATCGGCTGTACCCATATCAGCATCCAGTCATTCGCGCGTGAACTTCTGATTAGAACACCGCATATCACGATAACCCGCTAATCCCGGCGAAGGCCCTAGCGGGCGGTGAGTATTTACTTGCACGAAACAATATGCGGATAATATAACCGCCGGTGGAGTATCACTGGCGAAGGAGGATTCTATTATGGCGGCACCCCCGGTTCTGTCCCGGCTGGCTGACGTGAAGGCGCACCATATCACCGCGGGTGACACCGTCAAGCTCGCGGTTCTGGCTGGTCCCGCGGGCGGATCCGCGACCACCGTCGTCTTCGAGGTATGGGACCCGGCCGGTGCGCAACCACCAAATTCGCATGCCAATTCATCCGAGACATTCGTCGTCCTCGCGGGCCGCGGCCGTGCATTCAGCGACGAGCATGAGGTCGATCTGACAGCCGGCGACACGTTGACGCTGATGCCAGGCTCGACCCACCGGATCGTCAACACCTCGGTGACGGAGCGGCTTTATGCGATAACCATCATGCAGAACGATGATGGTTTCGCGGAAATAATTAACAACGGACCGGCTGCTCCTCTTGACGACGCGGATCTGGCTATCCTGGCCAGGGCCGCGTTCGCCTAGTCTCCCGCCTCCTCTCCGGTCGGCCGCCGCGGGCGCGGATCCGTGTGCACCATCAGCACCCGGGTCGGGCCGCCGTCGGCGGCCCGCCACCGGTGCGGGATCGTGCCCGGATAACGGAGGCTGTCGCCGGGGCCGAGCCCGAACAGCCGCGCCCCTCCCGGCTCGGCCAGGTCGACCTCGATCCGGCCCTCCGCGATGTAGAGGAACTCGTTGCCGCCGTGCTCGAAGTAATCGCCGTGGTCGCGGCCGAGGTTCGTGAACTCGGTGGCATAGAAGTTCCCTGGTCCGGCGAGGAGCTGGCGCGCCGAGCCGGTGGCCAGGGGGTCGCGTTCTGCCATCGGGAAGGTGGCGCCTTCTCCGGCCCGCAGCAGGGCGACCGGCGGGCCGTCCGTCCCGGGGTCGTCCGCGTCGTCGGCGTCCTGGCCGGCCATCAGCCGGTCCTGGCTGGTGCGCAGCGCCTGGGCGATCCTGTGCAGCGACCGCATGCTCGGTTGGGCGAGCCCGCGCTCCAGCTGGCTGAGGAACGAGTGCGACAAGCCGGTTCGCTCGGCGAGCTGGACGAGGGTCAGCTCGCGCCGGTGCCGCAGGTCACGGATGGCACGACCCGGGTACCCGCCAGTGACGGGCTCGGGGGCCGCCGACGGCTGCGCGCTCATCCGTGCTGGCTCCATCCTCACTGCATCATCTCAGAACCACAAATGTCACATAGAGGAAACAAACGGTTTCTAGCCTCAATGTTGATGACATCAACACTAGCCGAATCCAAGGGGCAGCGGCAGGCCCGTCTGCCCTGGTTCGCGACCCGGTCCCTGGGCGGCGGCATCTATGCCATCGCCGAACCGGGGCATGTAAACAGCTTCCTGGTGCTGGGGGACAAGCTTGCCGTCCTGTTCGACACGGGCATGGGCATCGCGCCGATCCTCGGTGAGGTCCGCGCGATCACCAGGCTGCCGCTGCTGGTGATCAACTCTCATCACCACTACGACCATCGCGGCGGCAACGCCGGGCTGGTGCCGCACGCCGTGGACATAGCGGCGCACCCGGCCGGAGCGGACGCGCATGGCGGGGCGCCCGCGTCCTGGCGTGCCTCCTATGAGGCCGCCGCACGGCGGGCGGAGGGCTTGTTCCGGCGCTTCGCCCGGCTGGACGCGGAGGCCTTCTTTACGCTAACCCGCGACCAGGTCATGCGCTCGCTCCCGGACCTGTCCGGCTGGCACGTACCGGCGGTGCGCCCCACACGGCTGCTCGGTGACGGTGAGGTGATCGATCTTGGCGGCCGGGCACTGCGGGTGCTGCACACGCCCGGCCACTCACCGGACGGCCTGTGCTTGTGGGATGAGGCGGACGGTTCGCTGCTGGCCGGCGACACTCTGCTGGCGGCGGCCTTCTGGGCGCACCTGCCGGGCAGTGATATCGCTTCGTTCGCCGACACGACGCGGCGGCTGGCCCGCCTGCCCGCGCGCAGGGTCCTCGTCGCCCATAACCTGCGCTGTGAGCTGCCGGGCCGCTTCCCCGGGCAGGCGGCCGCGGCATTCGCCGACGTCCGGGACGGCCGGACCAGCCCGGTCCCGTCGCTGGACCCGTTCGGCAATCCGGTGCTGCGGCATGACTTCGACGGGTTCGCGATCTTCTCGTCCCCAGGGGACGGCGTCCCTTCCCCCAGCGGCTTCCGCGCGCAGCCCGTTCCCGGCGTGCAGCCGGGTGACCGCGTGCAGCCGGGTGACCGCGTGCAGCCGGGTGACGGCGCGCGGCCGGGTGACGGCGCGCGGCCGGGTGACGGCGGGCGGGTGTCCCGGTGATGGAGGTGGGCGCCCAGGTGCGCCGCATCACCGGCGTACTGCTAGCCGACGGGCGGGCCGCGGAGGTCACCATCGGGGCCGGTGCCGTCGTGTCGGTCGGCCCGCCTTCCGGCCCGCCGCCGGTGCCCGCCCAGGGCGACCTTCACCTGCCGGGCTGGCTGCTGCTCAGCGCGGCAGCGGAACCGCATGCCCACCTGGATAAGGCGCTGAGCTGGGCGCACACCGACCAGCGATACGGCGGCCTGGAGACGGCCATCGGAAGCTGGCGGAGCTACGCCGCCACGATGAGCGGCGACGACGTCGCCAGGCGGGCGCGCCGTGCACTCGGCCAGTACCTGGCCAACGGCGTCACGGCAGTCCGTACGCATGCCGACGTGCTGCCGGGACCTGAGCCGCTGCGCGGGATCGAGGCCCTGTTGCGCCTGCGCGAGGAGGTCCGTGACGTGCTGGACCTCCAGGTGGTGGTGCTGCCTGCACCGGCCACAGCGGATCCGCTCGTGGCCGCCGCCCTGCGCATGGGTGCGGACGGTGTCGGCGGCTGCCCGCACCTGGCCGTGGATCCGGCCGCGGAGACCGGTCGGCTGCTCGACCTGGCCGAGCGTTTTGGCGTGCCAGCTGACCTGCACACCGACGAGCAACTGCGGGCCGACATGGTGTCGGTCAGGGAGCTGTGCCGCCAGGTGCGCGCACGGGCCATGCGGCAGCAGGTGACCGCGAGTCACTGCGTGAGCCTCGGCTGCCTGGATCCCGGCCCGCTGGCAAAGGCCGTCGGCGAGATCCGGCTGGCCGGGCTCGGCATTGTGAGCCTGCCGATCACCAACCTGTACCTGCAGGGCCGCGGCCGTCCCGGGCCGGTGCCGCGCGGCATCACCGCCCTCCGCGCGCTGCTCGACGCCGGGGTTGAGGTGGCGGCCGGCGGTGACAACCTGCGCGACCCGTTCAATCCTGCCGGCCGCGCTGACCCGTTCGAGACCACTTCCCTGCTGGTTACGGCTGGGCACCTGGATGCCGGCACTGCGCTGGTGGCGGTGACGTCGGCTGCCCGCCGGGTGATGGGACTCCCGCCGGCCGGCCCCGCGGCCGGCTCGGCCGCCAGCTTCGTCGCCGTGCCCGTGCCGTCGCTGGCCGACGCGGTGGCGGGCCCGGGCGACGAGCGCATCGTCATCCACCGCGGCCGGCTGGTCAGCCGGACGACGGTTGACCGCCGGACCGCCCTGCCGCCCCCGCCGGATTCCGCCGCAAGCCCCGCCCATCCACCGTCCGCTCTTGCCGGGAGTTCTGCATGACCATTGCGACCACCACCGGGACGCTGCTCTTCCGCGGCGTATCGAAAACCTTCGATACCGGCACCGAGGCGCTCGCGGGGGTCAGCCTCGGACTGGCGCCGGGCGACTTCATCAGCGTCGTCGGGCCGTCCGGGTGCGGCAAGAGCACCCTGCTGCGGCTCGCGGCCGGGCTGTCCCGCCCGACCGGAGGCGAGATCCTGGCCGACACCACCAATATCGGTTACGTCTTTCAGGACCCGACCCTGCTGGAGTGGCGCACGGCGGCCGCCAATGTCGAGCTGGTCGGCGAGCTGGCCGGGATCGGCCGCGCCGAGCGCAAGCGCCGTGCCGGGGCGGCGCTGGAACTGGTCGGGCTGACCGGTTTCGAGGGCCAGCTGCCTGCGCATCTGTCCGGTGGCATGCGGATGCGGGTATCCCTGGCCCGCGCGCTGCTGCTGGCTCCCGACATCTTCCTGTTCGACGAGCCGTTCGGCGCGCTTGATGAGATCACCAGGCTGCGCATGCAGGACGAGTTGCAGCGGCTGTTCCGCAGCCAGGGGTTCACCGGGCTGTTCATCACCCACTCGGTCAGCGAGGCGGTTTACCTCTCAACGCGCGTGGTCGTCATGTCGCCGCGCCCGGGCCGGGTCATGCAGGAAATCGACGTGCCGTTCGGTTTCCCGCGTTCACCGGACCTCCGCTATCACCCGGACTTCGCGCGCGTGGCCGGCGAGGTGTCGGCCGCGCTGCAGGACACCCAGGCCCCCGCCGCGGCGCGGGAATCCCAGCAGGCAACCGGAGTACAGGAGGTCTCCCGATGACCTTGCCGACCAAGACCGCATCCCCGGTCGGCCGGGCCGCATCCCCGGGGCTGAGGAGGATCGCCGGGATCGGGGCCACGCCGGCCGCGGCCGGGACGCCACGGACGCGCAGCCCGCTCCGGTCGGCGGCCCGCGCCATCGTGCCCGCCGCGATCGCGCTGGCGGCTGCCCTAGGGATCTGGCTAGCGGTCACCTACCTGCTGCTCAGCCCGGGTCGCAGATTCCTCGTGCCGCCTCCGCAGCAGGTGCTGACCCAGTCGTTCCTCCAGTGGTCGCATCTCCAGCCGATGCTCGCCGCCCTCGGCCTGACCGCGGAAGTCGCCGTGATCGGGCTGCTGATCGCATCGGTGCTCGGTATCGCGGCGGCGATCGTGATGAGCCAGGCGGGCTGGCTGGAGCGCGGCATCTACCCCTACGCCGTCGTGCTGCAGACGGTGCCGATCCTGGCGATCGTCCCGCTGATCGGCCTGTGGTTCAGCTACGGATTCACCAGCCAGGTGATCGTCTGCGTGATCATCGCGCTGTTCCCGATGATCGCCAACACCCTCTTCGGCATCCATTCCGCCAGCCAGGGCGCACACGACCTGTTCACCCTGCACCGGGCATCGAGGTGGCAGCGGCTGATCAAGCTGCAACTGCCCGCCGCGCTGCCGTCGATCTTCACCGGGCTGCGGACCTCCTCGGGGCTGTCGGTCATCGGGGCGATCGTCGGCGGCTTCTTCTTCCAGCAGGGATCGCAGAGCATCGGCACCCTGCTGGACGTCTACACCTCGCGACTGCAATCCGATGACCTGTTCGCGGCGATCATCCTCGCCTCACTGTTCGGTGTCGCGGTCTTCGCCATGTTCACGCTCATCGGCAAGGCCGCCGTGGGCCGCTGGTACGGCAATGCCCGTGGCGGTGCCCGGGATTGACCACCGTGGCCCTGGTCCCGGCCGCCTCGGCGCCGGGACTGATCGCCTGTCCCCGCAGCCGGCCTGGCGCCGGCGCATCCCCCAGACCGTCCACTGGAGAGCCTATGAGACACGCACGCCTGCCCACAGGTCTTGTGCTCGCGGCCGCCGCGGCCACCGTCCTGGCCGGATGCGGGAGCAGCGGCACCTCAGCCAGCACCGCCAGCGCACACATCAGCTACAAGGCCCCGACGGCGGCGGTCAGCCTGGCCAAGGTCTGCCCGTCCACCGTGGTCATCCAGCAGGACTGGGAGCCGGAGGCTGAGCACGCCGCCGAGTACAAGCTCCTTGGTGCCGGCTACACGATCGATGCCGCACGGAAGCGGACCACCGGGCCGCTGGTCATCGACGGCATGAACACCGGAGTCAAGATCCAGATCCGGGCCGGCGGCTCCGCGATCGGCTTCCAGAGCGTGAGCTCGGAGATGTACGTAGACCACAGCATCACCCTCGGTGCGGTCAGTACCGATGGCGCGATCGCTGCGGCGCAAACGCAGCCGGTCACCGCCGTCGTCTCGCCGCTGGAGAAGAGCCCGCAGATCCTCTTCTGGGATCCGGCGACCCACCCGGGCTGGAAGAGCTTCGCGGACATCGGCAAGTCCGGCGCCAAGGTGGTCGTCTCGCCCGGCTCTGACTTCGCCGAGCTACTGGTCAGGGAGGGCTTCATTAAGAGCAACCAGATCGACTCCAGTTACAACGGCTCGCCTGCCCGCTTCGTCGCGGACCCGGGCATCGCCGAGCAGGGCTTCGCCACCGCCGAGCCCTATATCTACGCCCACCAGGTTCCGGCCTGGGACAAGCCGGTCAGGTACGAGCTGCTGGCCAGCGCGGGCTACAACATCTATCCGGAGGCACTCTCGGTACGGACGGGCGAGCTGCCGACCCTGGCCCCGTGCCTGAAGAAGCTGGTGCCGATCCTCCAGCGGGCCCAAGTGGAGTACATCAACGATCCAGGGCCGACGGACCAGCTCATCGCCACGATCGTCAAGGAATACAACGACGGCTGGGTCTACTCCGACGGCGTTGCCAACTACGCGGCGGCCGCCATGAAGAAGCTCGGCATAGTGGCAGACGACGCGACCGGCCCGGTCGGCGGCATCGACCTCTCCCGGGTGCAGTCCAGCATCGGCACCTTTACGCCGATCCTGAGATCGAGCGGGGCCAAGATCCCGGCCGGGCTGAAAGCTTCGCAGATCGCCACCGACGAGTTCATCGACAAAAACATCACCCTCAAGTAGCGGACCGCCCTGAATAAAGGAAAGGCTGAGCTGGACCATGGGAACGGATCACGGTGCCGCGTCGGCGGTGGCGGGCGCGGCCGTCACGGAGCTGATCGCCCGGGTCACGGCCGATCTCGGTCCCGGGGTGATGTCCACCGACCCGGCCCGGTGCCTGCGCGCCTCCACCGACTGGGCGCACATGTCGCCCATACTGCGGGCCAGGCTCCCGGCCGGACTGGCCGATGTCGTCGCCGCCCCAAGGGCTGCCGACGAGATCCCGGTCCTGCTCCGGCACGCCTACGAGCTGGGTGTGCCGGTCACCCCGCGGGGGACCGGGCTCGGCAACTACGGGCAGGCCATACCGCTGCACGGCGGGATGGTCCTCGACCTGAGCCAGTGCCGCCGCATCCTGGCCATCACCGATGGCGCGGTCACGGCCGAGGCCGGGCCGCGGCTGCGAGACATCGACAAAGCAGCCCGGCGTACCGGCCAGGAACTCACCATCTTCCCCTCCACCAAGGGCTCCACCCTGGGCGGGTTCCTGGCCGGCGGGAGCGGCGGCACCGGATCACTGATTTACGGCACCAACGCCGACGGTTTCGTCCGGGCCCTGGAGATCGCAGCCTGTGATGGCAGCGGGGCGCTGCGACGGGTGGAGGGCGGGGCGACCCTGCCCTACATCCACGCCTACGGCACGACCGGGATCATTGCGCGGGCGACGGTGCGGCTGGCCCCGGCGCACGACTGGGTCGGCCTGTTCACGGCCTGGGACACCTACGAACAGGCAACGCGTTATCTGCGCTGCCTGAGGACGGTCCGGCCGTCACCCCGGCTGGCCTCGCTGGATGAGGCGGCGATTGTCGCCGCCCTGCCGGAGGATCCCGCGCTGGACCCGGCGCGGCTCAGCGTCCGGGCGATCGTGCGTGCCGAAACGGTGGACGAGGTGCGCCGCCTCGCCCAGGCCCATGGCGGGACGGTCCTGGGCACCCGGCGTGGGCCGAAGGGCGCCGACCGGGTCAGCTCCCTGTCGTTCAACCATTCCACGTTCCACCTGCAAAAGCACGATCCCGGTTATTTCCATCTGGAGGTGGCCGGCGATCCCCTGTGGGCCGATCCCCATGCCGTGCGGGCGGTCTTCCCGGGGACCGTCCTGCATCTGGAGCTCACGTCGGCCAGCATCTCAGGCATGCTGATGGCCCCATTCGATTCTTCCGGGCAGGTCTTCGCCGGCATTAGGGCGCTGGAATCGATGGGCGTATCCGTGCACAGTCCGCACACCTGGATCCTCGAACGCCGCATTGATGTTGTCCGCTCCGTCCTGGCCGGCAACGATCCGCGCGGCCTGCTCAACCCCGGCAAGCTGCTGCCGCTCTAGGGGCGGCCCCCGTCGCTCCGCGCACGCTAAGGAGATCCGATGCCCAAGCTCATCGAGCTGGCCGGCCCGGCGTGGGCCAGCAGGCTCACCGCCGACTCGGTCGCCGTTCTGCCGGTCGGCTCGATCGAACAGCACGGCCCGCACCTGCCCGTGTGCACCGACCTGACCGTGGCCGAGGCGACCGCGGCGGCGGCTGTCGACCAGGCCCGGGCGGACGGCACGAGCGACATCTGGCTGCTGCCCGCGCTCGCGTACACCAAGTCAGACGAGCACGCCTGGTCGGCGGGCACCTTGTGGCTGTCCTGGGACACGCTGATGCGGGTCCTCTCTGATCTTGGCGGCTCGCTCGCTGTCAGCAAGGTCCGCCGGCTGGCGTTCCTCAACGGCCACGGCGGCAACAGTGCCCTGCTGCAAGTTGCCTGCCGGGAACTACGCCGCCGGTTCGGTCTGATGACCTTTCTGATGCATCCGGGGATGCCCGTCGATCAGGGCGGCAGCTCCCCTGAGGGCGAGGCGGGCATGGGAGTGCACGGTGGCCGGAACGAGACCTCTGTCATGTTGCACCTGCGGCCGGACCTTGTCCGGATGGACCTGGCGGTCCGCTCGGTGCCCGGGCATCTGTCCCAGTTCGAGCACGTCGGGTTCGGCAAGAAGGTGAGCTTCGGCTGGCTCAGCGACGACTTCGGCACGAACGGTGTCATCGGCGACCCGACGGGGGCCACGGCCGAACTCGGCAAGCTTTCCTTCGATGCCAGTGTGACCAGATGCGCGGCGGCGCTGCGGGAGATCGCCCGCTTCAGCCCCCGCGCCTGAGCACCGCGGGGCTGACGATGGGCCGGCTGTGCCATCCGGCCCTAACCGGCAATGTCGGCGTAGTCCAGATCCACTCGGAGCCCGAGAGCGTGAGACCGGCCGGGGTGCGCGGCGGCGGGCGTAGGGCCCCTGCTGGGGCTAGCCCTGGCCGCTGGCCGCCTCGTCCGCGACGGCCTGCCGGTAAAGCTGCTGGACGGCGGAGCCGAAGCGGACGCTGTAGGAGACGGAGGGGGTGTCTCCGCCCAGCTGGTAGCCGCCGATCACGCCGACGATCGTGCCGGTGTGTGACCGTGAGTTGAAGTGGGTCACCCACGGGCTGCCGCTTGTGCCGCCGGTATACCCGGAACACTTGAACCGGAGCTGGGTGCGGCTGAAGCGGGATGTCCAGTTCACGCAGGTGATCGGCGCGTTGCCGCTGTCCGGGTAGCCCGTCACGTGGACCAGGTACTGATACCCGGAGTCGTTGCCGAGCCTGCTCGCGCCGAGCACCTGCTGGATGTTCTTGCCGCCCCGTGGCTTGAGCACCACGAAGCCGACGTCGTAGTCCGGGTCGGCGGAGTCCGCCCACTGCGGCGCGACGAGCAGCCGTGCGGGCGTCCAGACACCGAATGGTTCCTGGCCGTCCCGGTAACCGGGGATGAAGACGATGTGGCTCTTGTAGCCGGCGCCCTTGCCGCCGTTGATGCAGTGCGCGGCGGTGATCAGCAGGTCCTTTCCCGGGCTGGACACCACGCTGGCCGTGCAGAAGTGGTTTCCGCTGGAACTGTGCTCGAAGAGCGCGCCGACGCGCAGCGCGGTCCCCGGCCTGGCCAGGTGTGAGCTGGCGAGCTGGCCCCGGAGCGGCATGCGCCGGTGCCCGGCCACCAATGGCAGGGCACGGAGCAACCTGGAGCGGGTCCAGAATCTGAGCAGGCTCACCGATCCGGGATGGTGGTGCCCGGCGCCGGGATCGGCGGAACAGCCGGCCACCAGGATCGCCGCCGCCGCGGCGGCGAGCGCGCCGCGCCTAACATGCCACACCCTCACCCTGCCTCATCCCCCTTGCTCGTGCCGCGTGCCCGCGTGCCGCCGCCGCTGCTCATTTCCGTCGGCGCCCATTCTCGTCGCAGCCCATCTCCTGAGGTGAGGCGGGTAGCGAGAAGCTGTTACTGATAAGTAACATTGCCGTGAGAGCTCTTCATGAGAGGGAGGCTGACGTGCCCCGTACCGCACGCGACGTGGTCTTTGTCGACGGCGTCCGTACCCCATTCGGCAAAGCGGGCCCCAAGGGCCTGTACGCGGAGACCCGTGCGGACGACCTGGTTGTCCGGGTAATCCGCGAGCTGCTGCGGCGGAACCCGGGCCTGCCGCCCGAGCGCATCGGCGACGTCGCGATCGCGGCGACCACACAGATCGGCGACCAGGGCCTCACGATCGGCCGCACCGCTGCCGTGCTGGCCGGGCTGCCCCGGTCCGTGCCCGGCTACGCGATCGACCGGATGTGCGCCGGCGCCCTGACGGCCGCCACCACCGTGGCGGGCAGCATCGCGCTTGGCGCGACCGACGTGGCGATCGCCGGCGGCGTGGAGCACATGGGCCGTCACCCGATGGGGGAGGGCGTCGACCCGAACCCGAGGTTCGTCAGCGAGAAGCTGGTCGACACCTCGGCGCTGGTGATGGGCTCGACCGCGGAGAACCTGCACGACCGGTTCCCGCACATCACCAAGGCCCGTGCCGACGCCTACGCGGTCAGCAGCCAGCGCAAGGTCGCCGAGGCCTACGCCGCGGGCAAGATCCAGCCGGATCTGGTCCCCATGGCGGTGCGCAGCGCCGAGAGGGGCTACGGGCTGGCCACGGCGGACGAGCCGCCACGCCCGGACACCACCATCGAGGGCCTGGCCGGGCTCAAGACCCCATTCCGCCCGCACGGCAACGTCACCGCCGGCAACTCCGCCGGGCTGAACGACGGCGCGACCGGCTGCATTCTCGCCGCCGAGGACGTCGCCGCTGAGCTCGGCCTCCCGGCCCGGATGCGGCTGGTCGACTTCTCCTTCGCCGGCGTCGACCCGGAGGTCATGGGCATCGGCCCGATCCCGGCTACGGAGAAACTGCTCGCCAGGAACTCCCTCACCATGGACGACATCGGCCTGATCGAGATCAACGAGGCGTTCGCGGTGCAGGTGCTCTCGTTCCTCGATCACTTCAAGATCGCCGATGATGACCCGCGGGTGAACCCGTGGGGCGGTGCGATCGCACTCGGCCACCCGCTCGCCTCCTCGGGCGTGCGGCTGATGACGCAGCTCGCCCGCGAATTCGCCGAGTGGCCGCAGGTGCGCTACGGCCTGACCACCATGTGCATCGGGATGGGCATGGGCGCGACCGTGCTGTGGGAGAACACCAACCGCGAGACGGAGGACAGGGCGAAGTGAGCGCCATCACCGAGATGCCCGGCGACGAGGAGATCAGGGCCCAGTTTCCGGATGAGGTCGTCACCCGCGCCCTGGTCCGCGACGTGGAGCTGCCGTACGGCGCTGGCACGCTGGCGCTGATCACGCTGGACAACGGGCACGACCACACCAAGCCGAACACGTTCGGCCCGGCCGGCCTGCTCGAACTGCGGGACGCTATCGAGTCGGTAGCGTCCCGGGACGACATCGCGGCGGTCGGGGTCACCGGCAAGCCGTTCATCTTCGCCGTGGGGGCTGACCTCAAGGGCGTCGAGTTGCTGGACGAGCGGGAGAAAGCGCTGGGGATCGCCCGGCTCGGCCACGCCGCGTTCCGCAGGCTCGGCGAGCTGCGCGTGCCGACGTTCGCGTTCGTCAACGGCGCGGCGATGGGCGGCGGCGTCGAGGTCGCGCTGCACTGCACCTACCGGACCATCTCGGCCGGGGTGCCCGCGCTGGCCCTGCCCGAGTGCTTCCTCGGCCTGGTGCCCGGCTGGGGCGGGACCTACCTGCTGCCCCGGCTGATCGGCCCATCCAAGGCCCTGAAGGTCATCGTGGAGAACGCGCTCAGCCAGAACCGGATGCTGCGCGGCCCGCAGGCCTTCGAGCTGGGCATCGCGGACGCAATGTTCGAACCGGCCGACTTCCTGGAGGAGTCGCTGCGCTGGGCCGCCCGGGTGCTCACCGGCCAGGTCACGGTCGAGCGCGCGCCTGTCACCGAGGACTGGAACGCCGCGATCGGCGCCGCCCGGTTCTTCATCGACGGCAAGCTGCACGGGGCCGCGCCCGCCCCATACCGGGCGCTGGACCTGGTCGCGGCCGCGAAGGACCAGAGCCGTGACGAGGGGTTCGCTGCCGAGGACGAGGCGCTGGCCGACCTCATCATGAGCGACGAGCTCCAGGCCGGGCTGTACGCGTTCGACCTCACCCAGAAGCGGGCCCGGCGCCCGGCTGGCGCGCCGGACAAATCACTGGCCCGGCCGGTGACCAAGGTCGGCGTGGTGGGGGCGGGCCTGATGGCCGCGCAGATCGCGCTGCTGTTCGCCCGCCGGCTCGAGGTCCCGGTGGTGCTGACCGACCTCGACCAGGCCAAGGTCGATTCCGGCGTGGGGTACGTGCACGCTGAGATCGACAAGCTGCTGGCCAAGCAGCGGGTCTCGGCGGACAAGGCGTCGCGGCTGAAGAGCCTGGTCACCGGGTCGCTGAGCAAGGACGTCTTCGCCGACGCGGACTTCGTCATCGAGGCCGTGTTCGAGGAGATGTCCGTCAAGCAGAAGGTGTTCGCCGAGGTCGAGGCCGTGGTCAGCCCGGAATGCGTACTGGCGACGAACACCTCCTCGCTGTCGGTGTCCACGATGGCGTCGGGCTTGTCGCATCCCGAGCGGGTCGTGGGCTTCCACTTTTTCAACCCCGTCGCCGTCCTGCCGCTGCTGGAGATCATCCGCGGCGAGCGGACCGACGACGCGACGCTTGCCACGGCCCTCGCCGTGGGCAAGAAACTGAAGAAGTCCTGCGTGCTGGTGAAGGACTCTCCGGCCTTCGTCGTCAACCGGCTGCTCACCCGGTTCCTCGGCGAGATCACCTCCGCGGTGGACGAGGGCACGCCGGTCGAGGTCGCCGAACGGGCGCCGGAGCCGCTGGGCCTGCCCATGTCGCCCTTCCTGCTGCTCCAGCTCGTCGGGCCCGCGATCGCGCTGCACGTCGCGGAGACGCTGCACGAGGCGTTCCCGGACCGCTTCGGGGTGTCGCCCAAGCTGCGCTCGCTGGTCGAGTCCGGCAAGACCGCCATCTACGGGCCCGATTTCAAGCTCAACCCGGAGATCGTGGCTGCCCTCTCCGGCGGGGACCGGCCCTCTACCGAGGAGCAGGTCCGCCAGCGAGCCCTGGAGGGACTGGCCGAGGAGATCAGGCTCATGCTGGACGAGGACGTGGTCGCGGCGCCCGAGGACATCGATCTCTGCATGATCATGGGCGCCGGGTGGCCGTTCCACCTGGGCGGCATCACCCCCTACCTGGACCGGACCGGTATCGCCGAGAAGGTCAACGGGGCGCGCTTCCGCACCGCCTAGCTGCGAGCGCCAGGAGGCCTGGCCGGGAGTGATTCCCGGCCAGGCCTCCTGGCGCATCACGCCACTTTCCCCCGGGCGCTTCCGGCTTCCCCGCGC
>DASQVO010000289.1:0-8313 GCA_035640715.1 Streptosporangiaceae bacterium | reverse complement strand
GCTGTTGAGATAGCCGAGGAGCTTGGCGGGGCCGGCCCCGGTGATGGCTAGCCCGCGCAGGCAGTTACGGGCCGCGACCATGCCGGTCACCGCGTCAATGCCGTGGCCGGCGATGTCCCCGACGACGAGGAGCACCTCCTTGCTCGGCAGCAGCAGTGTGTCGTACCAGTCCCCGCCAACCAGGTGACCCGGGCCTGCGGGCCGATAGCGGACCGCCACCTCGATCCCGGCCGCTTCTACTGGCTGGGCCGTCGGCGGCATGATGGCCTGCTGCAGCCGCACCGCCAGCAAGTGCTCCTCGGCGGCACGCTGTTCACTGTCGGCTAGCTGGTCGCGTGTGGCGTCCAGCGCCACCTGTGCGCGGTACTCGGCGGAAATGTCCTGGAAGGCACCCCGCAGGGCCACGACTGTGCCGGCCGGGTCAATGACGGGCTCGGCGAATACCCGCATCTGCCGTACACTCCCGTCGTCCGCCCGGACAACGCGGAAGGTGGCGCCCGTCGGTTCCTTGCCGCGCAGCAGCGTCTCGCGGAAGCGCTTGACCACCGGGACATCCGCCGCGATCACGTAGCTGTGCAGGTCGGCGAGGGGGATGGCCGCGCTGGCGTGGGCCGGCAGCCCGAACATGGCGAAGGCCGAATCGGTCCATTCGGCCTGGCCGGTCACCAGGTTCTCCTCCCAGCCGCCGATCCGGCCGAGCCGCTGAATGTGCCCGAGCAGTGCGGTGAGCCGGTCGGCTTCGCCGGCCAGCCGCCAGGTGATCGCCACCCCGTCGAAGAATCTCGCGATCCGGATATCCGCGAGGGCGCCGGCCGCCCGGCCGGCCGGTGCGGCGGTGACCGGCCCGCTCAGATGCTGCGCCTCGCCTGTCGTGAGCGCCCGCACCGCGCGCTCCAGCACGCCGCCGGCTGTGCAGAGCGGCGGGAAGGTCTCCAGCAGCGTGTGCCCGGCCAGTTCACCGGCGCTCCGGCCAGCCGGGTCGGGGAAGGTGTCGCTGACATAGTCGATGCGGAAGTCGGTGACACGGCCCTCAGCATCCCTGACGGCGGACGCGGCCAGGAGCGACTCGAGCAGGCCGTCAAGCAGGCCGCGGACTGCCTGGTGCGAATGCGCGGAGAGGTCGCCTTGCGTGAGCCGGGTGCCGAGAACCTGGGCGCACGCCTGCGCGAGGGCGGCGGCCTGCTCGCGGACGCTGCCGGGGAAATCGGCCCGCGGCCCGGGCCAGCAGACCTCCATGACACCGAGCAGTGCGGCGCCCCGGTCGCGCAGGGCCACGACCGCCCGCGCACCGCCCGGCCAGCGGCCGACCAGCGGCGCAGTGTCCCCGGCTGGCGGCCCAGCCGGCCACCACAGGTCAGGGCCGCCCTGAGCGACGCGCTGCGCCGGGCAGTCCAGCTGCGGCGGGACGTGCCGCCACCGGCTCGCCTCGGCCGAGCCGAGGCCGGCCTCACCGAAAAGGCTGAGGCCGCCGTCGGTACCCATCAGCCACAGTGCGACCGCCGCCGCGCCGAGCGGGGCCAGCGCATGGTCAAGGACGGCCGTGGCAAGCTCACCGCCATCGTCGGCCAGCTCGATGGCAGCCTCGGCCTGCCAGTTCCGCGACTGCCCGGTCTCCGGCGGCGGAACGGGATCGTGGCTGATGACGGCGGCCGCTATCTCGGCGGCGGAGGTCCCGAACTCCGCGGCGAGCGCCGCGAGCTGGCTGGCGGCTTCCGCGGGAGAACAGCCGAGCCGCTCGATCAGGGCGCCCCTGGCCATGTCGACGACCGACCGGGCGGCGGCGTTACCGCGCAGCCGGTCCAGCTCGCGCCGCTGCCGGTCGATGACCGCGGCTAGGCGCAGAATGTCCTCACCGCTACTCGCCACAGTTACCCGACCTTCCTGACGTCGGCGACCCGGGCCGGAGCAGACCGCAGATTGTCATCTTCTCTGCTCACGCAGGGTATGCGAGCGTTGAACTGCCGTGTACCCGTGACTCCGCCGGCTAGTGTCAGTAATGTTGCCCTACGGCAAATATTATGCGTCGTGACAGGGATGGATCCGCCTTTCGCAGGCCTACGATCGATATGTGGCCGCCCTGGCGGAAGTATGTGGTCTGGGCCGCGAGATGCGGGCCGCCGAGGAAGCGGGAGTGCCGATGACCGATGTCACGCACAGGGGCCGCAAGCTAGACGGGTCGGGGCTTGAACAACTTCTGGCCGGCCTGACGGCCGTGCGCGGCGGCGATTTCAGCACCCGCCTGCCGGAGACCGGCGACCCGCTGATGGACGAGATAGCCACCGTTTTCAACAGCATGGCTGACCAGCTCGACCTGTTCACCTCCGAGGTGACGCGGGTGGCCCGCGAGGTGGGAACCGAGGGCAAGCTCGGCGGCCAGGCCGACATCCCGGACGTGTCCGGTACCTGGAAGGACCTGACCGACTCCGTCAACGCCATGGCCGGGAACCTTACCGGCCAGGTGCGCGACATCGCCGAGGTGGCGACGGCGGTGGCCAAGGGCGACCTGACCCAGAAGATCACCGTTGATGCGCGCGGGGAGATCCTGGAGCTCAAGAACACCATCAACACGATGGTGGACCAGCTGTCCGCATTCGCCGGGGAAGTGACGCGGGTGGCCCGCGAGGTCGGCACCGAAGGCATCCTCGGCGGCCAGGCCACCGTGCCGAACGTCGCGGGCACGTGGAAGGACCTGACCGACAACGTCAACTCGATGGCGAACAACCTGACCAGCCAGGTCCGTAACATCGCCCAGGTCACCACGGCGGTCGCGCAGGGCGACCTGAGCAAGAAGATCGACGTGGATGCGCGCGGCGAGATTCTGGAGCTGAAGACCACCATCAACACGATGGTGGACCAGCTCTCGGCGTTCGCCGCGGAGGTCACCCGGGTGGCCCGCGAGGTCGGCAGCGAGGGACGGCTGGGCGGCCAGGCCGAGGTCGAAGGGGTCTCCGGCACCTGGAAGCGGCTGACCGAGAACGTGAACGAGCTGGCCGGGAACCTGACCCGCCAGGTCCGCGCGATCGCCGAGGTGACCAGCGCGGTCGCCTCCGGTGACCTGACCCGGTCGATCTCGGTGGAGGCCCAGGGCGAGGTCGCCGAGCTCAAGGACAACATCAACGCCATGGTGCAGTCCCTGCGCGAGACCATCCAGGCCAACCAGGAGCAAGACTGGCTGAAGACCAACCTCGCCCGGATCGCCGGCATGATGCAGGGCCACCGCGATCTGACCGTGATCGCCGAGCTGATCATGGACGAGCTGTCCCCGCTCGTCGGCGCCCAGCACGGCACCTTCTTCCTCAGCGAGACCGACGGGGGTGAGACCCGGCTGCGGCTCATCGCCGGCTACGGCCTGCGGGCCGACAAGGAGGCCCCGCTGCAGTACCGGCTCGGCCAGTCGCTGATCGGCCAGGTGGCCAAGAGCAAGCGGTCCATCGTCATCGATGACCTCCCGGAGGGATACGTCAAGATCAGCTCCGGGCTGGGCGAAGCCGGGCCCGCCAACCTCGCGGTGCTCCCGATCCTGTTCGAGGACCAGGTGCTCGGCGTCATCGAGCTGGCCTCGTTCACGAAGTTCACCAAGGTGCAGACCGACTTCCTCGAGCAGCTGACGGAGACCCTCGGGGTCAACGTCAACACGATCATCGCCAACGCGCGGACGGACGCCCTGCTGGACGAGTCGCAGCGGCTGGCGGCGGAGCTGCAGGCCCGGTCCGTGGAACTCCAGGCCCAGCAGGAGGAGCTCCAGCGGTCCAACGCCGAGCTCGAGGACAAGGCGGCCCTGCTGGCCAGGCAGAACCGCGACATCGAGACCAAGAACGCCGAAATCGAGCAGGCCAGGCAGGAAATCGAGGAACGCGCCCGGCAGCTCGCCCTGGCGTTGAAGTACAGGTCGCAGTTCCTCGCGAACATGTCGCACGAGCTGCGTACACCGCTCAACAGCCTGCTGATCCTGGCCCGGCTGCTCGCCCAGAACCCCGGCCGGAACCTCACCGCCAAGCAGGTCGAATACGCCAACGTCATTCACTCAGCGGGCTCGGACCTGCTCCAGCTCATCAACGACATCCTCGATCTGTCCGAGGTCGAGGCCGGGCGGATGGACATCCACCCGGAGCACTTCCCCCTGAGCGCGCTGCTGGAAGACATCCACGCCACCTTCCGGCCGCTCACCGCGGAAAAGGGCCTGAACTTTGCGATCGAGTCGACGGCCGATGCACCCAGCGAGATGTTCACCGACCGGCAGCGGCTACGCCAGGTTCTCGGCAACCTGCTGTCGAACGCCGTCAAGTTCACCTCGAGCGGCAGCGTCGTGCTACGGGTCGGCGTGGCGGACCGGCGCGCGCCGGAGGGCGGCACGGTTGTCGAGTTCTCCGTGACCGACACCGGCATCGGCATCGCGCCGGAGAACCTGCCGACGATCTTCGGTGCCTTCCAGCAGGGTGACGGCACCCTCAGCCGCCGCTACGGCGGCACCGGCCTTGGGCTGTCCATCGCCCGCGAGGTCGGCGCGCTGCTCGGCGGTGATATCACGGCCGACAGTGAGCTGGGCCGGGGAAGCACGTTCACCCTCTACGTACCGTGCTCCCTGCCCGGCGCGAAGGAAGACGCCGCCAGCGCCGCGGATGATGGCCGTGCCGCCGCGGACGCCGAGGCCATCGTGGCCACGTCTGATGGCGAGCTTCACCGGCACACGCCTGAAGCCGTCCGCACGGCGTCGCAGCACCGGCTGCTCGTGCTGGAAAGCGCCCGCGGTGGCCTGCTCACCCTGCTCGCCTACAGCGCAGCATCCGACCTCGCCGACATTCACCGGCCGGTTCTCGTCGAGACGGCCACCAGCCCAGATGAGGCCATCGAGGCATTGAGGTCGGCCCCGCACCGGTGCGTCGTCCTCGACCTCGGGCTTCCCGATGCGTCGGCGTTCGCCTTCCTCGATCAGCTTCAGGGCGAGCCTGGCCTGGCAGACCTGCCGGTGCTCGCGCACACCAGGGACGAGCTGGAGGGGGCACAGGCCCGGCTGGCGCGGCTGCGGTTCGGGGACCTGGCACTTGAGCTACTGCCATCGCTTGACGAGCTGCGCGAGCGCATCACCCTGCGCCTGTCGGCGGTGCAGCCGGACCAGATCCCGCCGCTCGCGGATGAACAACACGGCGGGGCGGCGGCCGTGGCAGCGCCGCCCCCGGCGTCCGGACACGATGCGCTGCGCGGTAAGAAAGTCCTGGTCATCGACGACGACGCACGCAACGTGTTCGCGATCACCAGCTCGCTGGAGTCGTACGGGATGACCGTGCTGTACGCACCGGATGGACGTAAGGGAATCAGCACCCTGCTCAGTGAGGCCGACGTCGATCTCATCCTGATGGACGTGATGATGCCCGAGATGGACGGGTACGCAACGATGGCCGCGATACGCCAGATGCCCCAGTTCGCCGGCCTGCCGATCATCGTGGTGACCGCACGCGCCATGCAGGGGGACCGGGAGAAGAGCCTGGCCGCAGGGGCCAGCGACTATGTCACCAAGCCCGTCGATACCGAAGAACTGCTCACTTGCATGGAGCGCTGGCTAGGCCGCCGCTAGCCGGCGCGCCTCGCCACTACGAGGCGGCCGGCGGCCGAAGCTGGGCCGGCGTACGGGAAACCACGTGGCCGCCGTCGCGGGCGAGGCCGGCGAACGCGACGGCATCATAGACCGCTGCGCCGCCGGGGTCATTGTTGAAATACACGTAGCAGTCGCTGCCATCCGGCCACGCCGCGGAGATCCTGTCCGCCCAGGCGCGCAGGTCCGAGTTCCGGTAGCGGGGCCACGGCGCCGCCGGGCCCTCATGCAGCCGCAGGTATCCCCAGTCGGTGGTGCGCCACAACGGCCCGGCCGGGGACCCGAGCCGGTCCGTCCACGCGAGCGCGGCACCGCGGGCGGCGAGGATCTCCCGCATCTCGCTGGTCCAGCAGGATTCATGGCGCATCTCGACCGCGACCCGCAGGTTCCCGGGACCGATCCTGCGGAACTCGGCGAGGCATTCCTCCAGCAGGCCCAGGTCCGCCTTCCACGTTGGCGGCAGTTGCAGCAGCACCGGCCCGAGCGCGGCGCCGAGCCCGGTTGCCGCGCCCAGCAGGCGGGCCACCGGTTCGGCCGGCTCACGCAGCCGCCGGATGTGGGTGAGGTACCGGCTTGCCTTCACGGCCATCACGAAGCCCGGCGGCGTGCGCGCCGCCCATGCCGTGAAGGTCTCCCGGGACGGCAGCCGGTAGAAGGCGTTGTTGTTCTCGACGGTGGCGAACTGCCCGGCATAATGCTCCAGCCACAGGCGCTGCGGCACCCCCGGCGGGTACAGCACGCCGCGCCAGTCGCGGTACTGCCACCCGGAGGTGCCGATCAGCAAGGGCATGGCATCTCACCTTAGACAGCTCCGGCGCCCCAGCGCTGGACAGGCCGAAAGCGGCGGGCGTAAAGTTTCCGGGACGGTTGTGCAGTCAGCCGTGAGGGGTTAGGCCCTCCGGGATGACGCATGCCCGTTGCGCGTTCGTTTCTGCCTGGGACCTGGCGCGGACACTTGCGGCGGACCGGACCCCTCATCATCTGAAGTCTGGATCTTCATTGCACGGATGAGGGCGGTGGGGCGTGGGCCTGCTGAGCGCGTCGGTATCGGCCGGTGAGTATGCCGGTGAATCGTGCACGGTGGTGGCACTGACCGGGCATGCGGATGCTTCGGTGCGCGGAGACCTGGAAGACGCGCTGATGGCCGAGGCGCGGAAAGGGCCGCGCCGGCTCGTGGTGGAGCTCTCCGGCCTGGAATCCATGGACTCCGTGGCCCTGCTGGTGATCGTCTGGGCGAGCCGGGTGCTGGACTACGCGGGCGGGGTCCTGATGCTGGTGTCCCCGCAGCCAGCGGTGGCGCGGCTGCTGGAGCACTCGGGGATCGCCCCGATGCTGCCGGTGTACGGCAGCGTGGTGGACGGCTAGCCCGCCCGCCGGCCGCCCCGAAGCGGCGGCGCGCCGCCTCCCCTCGCCCTGCGGCGCGCCGCTCTCCTCGTCGCCGGGCTCAGTAGCCGATACCGACGGTGTGGCCGACGGTGGCCGGGTTGCCGAGTGCGTTCAGGATGGCGTCGGCGACGTCGGCGCGGGAGATCGACATACCGATGTTGCGGTCAATCATGGTGCGGTAGCGGCCCCGGCGAGCTCCGTTGGTTAGCCGGGGCGGGCGCATGAGCGTCCATTCGGCCGTGCTTGCGCGGACCTCCTGCTCCATGCGCCGGATGTCCGCCGCGCCCTCGCGCAGGATGCGCTGCAGGAGCGGCTTGGCGATGAGCCGGTTGATCAGGGCTTCGTCCGGCTCAGTGAAGAAGCCGCTCGCGCTGACCACCGCGATGCGGCGGACCCCCGTCTTCTCCATCGCCTGCAGGATGCTGCGGACGCCGTCGGAACACACGGTCACCGGGCCGCCCCGGCGCGGGCCCAGCGCGGAGACGACCGCGTCGGCCCCCTCGACCGCCGGCCTGATGGCCTCCGGATCCATGACGTCCGCGCTGGTCACCTGGAGCTCCGGACGGGCGGGCACCGCGAGGCGGGCCGGGTCCCTGACCACCGCGACCACCTTGTGCCCGGCATCCAGGGCTTGCCTGACCACCTGCGTTCCGATCCCTCCGGTGGCACCGAAGACAGTCAGCCTCATGTCTACTCCCCGTCCTGATTGGTGTTCTGTTTCATCTGGCCACCTCACGTCGGCCAGCCGGCCGGGCCTTAGCAGTGGTAAGTAAGTGTTTACTCACCACTAGGATGGGTAAGTGATCACTCACCTGTCAAGGGGGATGGTTGGGAACGCGGGACCGGATCCTCGACGCGGCGGCCCTCGTCATGCGGACGCGCGGCTTCGCCCGCACGACGACCAGGGAAATCGCCCGGGCGGCCGGCTTCTCCGAGGCCACCCTCTATAAGCACTTCCAGGACAAGTCCGATCTGTTCCTGGCCGTGCTGCACGAGCGCCTGCCGCCGCTGGGCCCGGTGCTCGCGGAGCTCACTGCTGATGCCGGCCAGGGTGTGCTCCGGGACCGGCTCGCCGCCACCGCTCGCAGTGCGATCGCCTTCTACGAGGCGAGCTTCCCGATGAGCGCGTCCATCTTCTCCGAGCCGGAACTGCTCGCGGCGCACCGGGCCGCCGTCACCCAGCGCGGCGGCGGCCCGCACCGGCCCGTCGAAGCGGTGGCCCGGTACCTGAGTGCCGAGCAGAAGCACGGCCGGATCCGTCCCGGGGCTGACTGCGACGCGGCCGCTTCGCTGTTGCTCGGTGCCTGCTTCCAGTACGCCTTCCTGCGCTGCTTCGC
>DASQVO010000288.1:0-7822 GCA_035640715.1 Streptosporangiaceae bacterium | reverse complement strand
ACGACGACGGTGTCCCCGGCGAGCCGCCCTGCCTGCTTGAGGTCGGTCGCGAGCACCGCGAGGATCTGGTCGCCGTCGACGACACGCCCGTCGGCGTCGACCGCCAGGCACCGGTCGGCGTCGCCGTCGTGCGCGATGCCGGCGTCGGCACCGTGGGCTACCACGGCGGCCGAGATGGCATCCAGGCAGGTCGACCCGCATCCTTGGTTGATGTTCAGGCCGTCGGGTTCCACCCCGATCGGGATAACCTCGGCTCCTGCCCGGCGCAGCGCCTCTGGTGCGATGCGGTAGGCCGCGCCATGTGCGCAGTCGATGACCACCCGCAGGCCGGACAGCGGCGGCCTGGCGTCCCCCGCGCCCTCCGAAGGCGACGGCCCGCCGCCCAGCGAAGAAAGCAGATGACTCAGGTAAAGCTCGTGCTCGTCCCGGGCGCTGGTCACCCGCCCGAACCCGCTGCTAGGCGGTTCCTGCTGGCGGCTGGCCACGGGAGCGAGGAGGCCCTCCATCTCCTCTTCGACGGCATCCGGCAGCTTAAGGCCGCCGCGGGCGAAGAACTTGATCCCGTTGTCCGGGGCCGGGTTGTGGCTCGCCGACAGCACCACGCCGAAATCGGCAGCCAGCGCCTGGGTCAGGTAGGCAACGGCAGGCGTCGGGATCACGCCGAGGCGGAGCACATCCACGCCGGAACTGGCCAGGCCGGCGACGACCGCGGCCTCCAGGAACTCGCCGGAGGCCCGCGGATCACGTCCGACGACCGCAACGGGGCGTGGTCTTCCGGCCGCCGCCCCGCCGGATGACCCGAGCACGTTCGCGGCGGCTACGGAGAGATCAAGCGCCAGCTGCGCAGTGAGGTCACGTCCAGCGACACCACGCACACCGTCAGTACCGAAGAGCCTGCCCATGAGAGGTTACGCTCCGCCAGGTTCGGGACTCATGAGGACGCGCGTCAGCGCTTGGAGTACTGAGGAGCCTTGCGGGCCTTCTTCAGCCCGTACTTCTTGCGCTCCTTCACCCGCGCGTCACGGGTCAGGAACCCGGCCTTCTTCAGCGCGGGGCGATTCTCCGCGTCGATCAGCGTGAGCGCCCTCGCGACGCCGAGCCGCAGTGCGCCCGCCTGGCCGGTGACACCACCGCCGGCGATCCGGGCGATCACGTCAAACTGGTTTTCCGCACCGAGGGTCGCCAGCGGCTCGCTGACGATCTGCTGGTGGACCTTGTTGGGGAAGTACGCCTCGAGAGCCCGGCCGTTGATCTGCCAGCGGCCCGAGCCGGGAATGATGCGGACCCTCGCGATCGCTTCCTTGCGGCGCCCGATCCCGCTGCCCTGGCCCGTCATGATGGGCCTCCGGGTCACCTCCTGACCGGCGTCCACGGGCGACTCGCTGGTGTACTCGGAGGGAAAGTCGTCTCCGTACTCCGCGTAGTCCGCGTCTTCCACGCCTGCGTCATCGACGGGCGTCTCTACACCTGTGGGCTCAGCCACGGTTACTTCCTCATGCTTCCTTGCCTGGAGCTGTCTCTGCTCGGCTGTCATCTGCGCGCCGCACGGCTCGGCCTGCGGCTGTCACCGGCTGCGGGGGCTGGCGCTTACTGCGGGACCTGGGTGATCTCA
Source organism: Streptosporangiaceae bacterium (assembly GCA_035640715.1). Taxonomy (GTDB): domain Bacteria; phylum Actinomycetota; class Actinomycetes; order Streptosporangiales; family Streptosporangiaceae; genus DASQVO01. Next base: position 6,210 of record DASQVO010000288.1, on the reverse strand, counting down.
TACGGCACCGGCTGCTGTGCCTGGTGAGGGTGATCGGGGCCCGCGTACACCTTGAGCTTACGCAGCGTCTTCCTGCCGAGCGAGTTCTTCGGCAGCATGCCCTTGACCGCCTTCTCGACCACGCGCTCCGGGTGGGAGTCCATCAGGTCGCCGTAGCTGACGGAGCGCAGCCCGCCGGGGTAGCCGGAATGCCGGTACGCCCGCTTGCGCTCCAGCTTGTTCCCGCTGAGCGCGACCTTGTCGGCGTTGATGATGATCACGAAATCGCCGGTGTCCACGTGCGGGGCGAAGATCGGCTTGTGCTTGCCGCGCAGCAGCACAGCCACCTGGCTGGCCAGCCGGCCGAGAACGACACCGGACGCGTCAACAACGTGCCACTGCCGCGTGATGTCATTGTCCTTCGGGCTGAACGTGCGCACAGTCGAGCCTTTCACATGTGGGACTTGGTCTGCACCCGCGCTGCGGAGACCATCTGCTGAGAAAGCCCGCCGCACCGGTCGCGTCCGCGGCACATATACCTGTACGGACGCTGCGCGCATGCACATTACGCATGAACGCGACAGCAAAGAATACCCGTTGTCAAGCCTGCTTGGCAACGCGAGCGAGTCACCGCGGCACCGCCCGGCGCGGACGCCGGCGCCGGCGTGCCCGCGGTCCGCCCGGTCTGGCGGGGCCCGCTGGGCCTGATGGGGACCGCCCGGCGAACGCACCGCCAAGCTGAAGAGTAACGGAAAATATCGCGACCGCCTTACTGCGGCAGAGCAGGACGATAACCTCAGCTTTATGGAATACCGGGGCAGCGAAGGCTCCCGCATGCCGGCGGACTGGCGGAGCCAGCAGCCTGGGCGGCCTCGGTCACATTCCGCGCGAGCAGCCCTCGATCCGCAAGCCGGCGGCTCCCAGGCTCCTGGCGGCGACGCCGCCAGCGAAGACGATGCCGGATACGGCACCGGCGAGCAGGCCGCCCAGTGGCATGACAACACGAGCCCCGGATACCGGGACGAGCAGTGGCAGGGCACCGGGGCCTGGTACCAGGACGACGGGACCGGATACCGCGACGGCGACTGGTATGGCAACGTTTCCGGCAATGACGAGGCAGCCGGCGGGCTGGCGGACCTAGCACGCGGGGCGCGCGGTGCGGCGCCAGGCGGTCCCGCGCGAGGCTTTCCCCCGTCCCCGGGCCAGCCCGGCCCCGTCTACCCGCCGGATGACTCCGGTGCGTGGAGCGAGGACGCCGGCCCGCTGGCCGCACCGTCGGCCGGCGCACCAGATCAGACCACGCACTGGGATGGGATGAGCGGCATAGGCCAGTGGGACCAGACCGGGACCGGGCAGTGGGACGCCGCGACCGGCCAGTGGGAGCAGACCCGGACCGGGCAGTGGGACGCCGCGACCGGCCAGTGGGACCAGACCGCCGGGACAGGCCACTGGCACGAGGCTAACGGCGCCCCCCAGTGGGACGAGGCAACTGGCCAGTGGGAAGCGAGCGATGACACCCGCTGGGATCAGCCCGTCGTGACCGGCGAACAGGACGCCGTCACACGGACCGGCGAATGGGAGGCGGCCACTCAGACCCGCCAGTGGGACGCGGCAACCGGGCAGTGGGACGCGGCGACTGGGCAGTGGGATCAGGCCGCCGGATCCGCTGGCCCTGATCAGGCAGCCGATTGGGAACCGGCCGGCTACCCGGGCAGATACGACGACGCGTACGCGGATGAGCCGGATACCGGCGAAGACCCCAGCGCGCCGGACAGCAGGGCGCGGCGGAGCAAGCGCGGCCGCCGGACCATCATTCTCGCCGCCGCGGGCGCTGTGATCGTCGCCGCGCTCGGGACGACCGCATATACCTTCCTGGCCGGTCATTCCAGCCCGGCCAACGGCGCGCCGATATCCGTCCCGAAGCTCCCGGCCAGCCAGCCCACGACGGCGGGAGGTGCCGCAGGCACATCCAAACTCGGCAAATGGGGTCACATAGCCAGCCGGGCCACCGACAAGGCGCCGCTGACCCTTACCGAGCTCTACCCCGCCCAGTTCATGATCAACGGCGGCTCATACGTCAGGACCGTGGACCGGTCGGACAGGAACTGCGCGAATGCGCTGTTCGGATCGCAGCTCCAGACGGCAGCCACGGGCAACGGCTGCTCGGAAGTGCTGCGCGCCAGCTACATGTCCTCCGACGAGAAAATGATGGGCACAATTGGCGTGGTGAACCTCGCGACTTCCGCGGGCGCCGCCAAGGTGGGGCAGGCAACCGGGTCCAACGATTTCGTGACCCCGCTGGTCAGCAGCACCGGGCCGACGCGTGACCTGAACCAGGGAACGGGTGTCGTGCAGGCCGAATACAAAGGCCATTATCTGATCCTGATCTGGGCGGAGTTCGCCAACCTCAAGGCGCCGCCGACGCACCATGCGCGGGTGCAGCTTGAGCAGTTCTCCTCGGGTCTCATTTCCGGCAGCGCCAATATCGCTTTGAGCAACCGCATGGTCAACGGCCACCCGTAGGCTGACCGCTGGCCGCTACGAAGGGGCCGGCGGCGCGCATCGCAGGCGGCGGGTGGCGGCGGCACGCCGGGCGAGTTCCCCGGCCAACGGGTAGCGGACCTCTTCGAGGCACAACCCATGCGGGGGAACCACGTGCACGCCCGTGTCGCGGACGGCCGCGGCGAGAACCTGCCGGGGCCAGCCCGGCTCCCTGCGTCCCTCACCGACCGCGACAAGCGCGCCGACGAGCGCGCGCACCATGTTGTGACAGAACGCGTCGGCCACCACGGTTGCCACCGCCACGCCGTTGTCATCGCGCGCCCAGTCGAGACGGAGCAACTGCCGGACGGTGGTCGCCCCCTCGCGCCGACGGCAGAACGCCGCGAAGTCATGCTCCCCAACAAGCGCGGCCCCCGCGGCGTTCATCCGATCCAAGCTGAGCCGGCGCGGATACCACAGCGTCTCGTTCCGGCGGAGCGGGTCCGCCGTGGCGGGCTCGTCACATACCCGGTAGCAGTACCGGCGCCAGAGCGCGGAAAACCGCGCGTCGAATCCTTCCCGCGCCGGCCCAATGCTCCGCAGCCGCACGTCCGGCGGCAGCACGGCGGCCACCCTGCGGGCTGCGCTGCCCGCCGCGGCAGCCCACGCCTGCGCCGCCACGTCGACGTGCGCCACCTGCCCCCGCGCGTGCACCCCCGCGTCGGTCCGGCCGGCCACGGTCAGCTTGGGCTGCTCAGACAGGCGCAGGATCCGGCTGAGCGCCTCTTCGACGACCGCTTGCACGGTCCGCCGGCCAGGCTGGGCTGCCCACCCGGAAAATCCGGACCCATCGTAGGAGAGATCAAGGCGAAGCCGAACGAGATCCGGGTGCACCATGCCGCTGCCCGCATCCCGGACGGGACGATCCCCACGAGCGCCCGGCTCTTCGGTCATCACTTACCTGGCCCGCTCCGCTCGCTGGCCGCGCGGCGCTCGCCGCGCGGCGTACCGGTCAGGGCGTACGAATCAGACGTCGGCGCCGGACATACGACGAACGGACTGCCCCGGCGGATAGCACAGGAGCAGCCCGTTGTCTTCGCGCCCGGGCCGGGCGCTCAGGACTCTTTGTCCTCGCCGTCGGCGGACGCCTCGGGCTCCTCGCCGCCGGTCTCGGCCACCTCCACCGCGTCCGCTTCGCTGGCGGCTTCCGCCGCACCTGCCGCCTCGGCGCCGTCCGTGACAGCGGCGGAAGCCGCCGTCTCCCCGGCGCCCTCAGCGGCTTGGCCCGCCTCGGCCGCGCCAGCGGCCGAGGCGGTCTCTTCCGCCGGGGTGACGGCCGGGGCCGTCTCCTCCCGTGACCGGCGAGTCCGGCGGCGCGACCGTGACGTGACCTCATCGCGCACCAGCTCGATGACGGCCATGGGGGCGTTGTCGCCCTTGCGCGGGCCGATCTTGGTGATCCGTGTGTAACCGCCGTCGCGCTCGGAGAACCCCGGCCCGATCTCGGTGAACAGCGAGTGCACGATCCCCTTGTCAGGGACGACGGTGAGCACCTGCCGCCTGGCGTGCAGGTCACCCCGCTTCGCGAACGTGATCAGGCGCTCGGCCACCGGGCGCAGCCTGCGCGCCTTGGCCTCGGTCGTGGTGATCCGCCCATGCTCGAACAGCGCTGCGGCCAGGTTCGACAGGATGTGCCGCTGGTGGGCCGAGCTGCCGCCCAGCCGCGGCCCTTTCGTGGGCGCGGGCATTTTCGATCCCTCTTCTCGGTGTCAGTGACGTGACGCGTCTGTCAGTACTGCTCGGTCTCGACGTAGCTGTCGTCCTCGTCGGGCGCGTAGTTGTCCACCGCGCTGCTCGGGTCGAACCCGGGCGGGGAGTCCTTGAGCGCCAGACCCATGTCGACCAGCTTCTGCTTGACCTCCTCGATGGACTTCGCGCCGAAGTTGCGGATGTCCAGGAGATCCTGCTCGCTGCGCGACACCAGCTCGCCGACCGTGTGGATACCCTCGCGCTTGAGGCAGTTGTAGGACCGCACCGTGAGGTTCAGGTCCTCGATCGGCAGGGCCAGATCCGCCGCCAGCGCCGCGTCCGTGGGCGACGGGCCGACGTCGATGCCCTCGGCATCCACGTTGAGCTCGCGCGCCAGCCCGAACAACTCGACGAGGGTCTTGCCGGCGCTCGCCACCGCGTCCCGCGGCCGGATGGAGGACTTGGTCTCCACGTCGAGGATCAGCCGGTCGAAGTCGGTCCGCTGCTCCACACGTGTGGCCTCGACCTTGTAGCTCACCCGCATCACTGGCGAGTAGATCGAGTCGATGGGCACCCGGCCGATCTCCTGGCCGGGCTGCTTGTTCTGGGTCGCCGACACGTAGCCGCGGCCACGCTCCACGGTCAGCTCCATCTCGAGCTTGCCCTTGCCGTTCAGCGTGGCGATGTGCAGATCCGGGTTGTAGACCTCCACCCCCGCCGGAGGCGTGATGTCGGCAGCGGTAACCGCGCCCGGCCCCTGCTTGCGCAGGTACATCACCACGGGCTCGTCGTGCTCGGAGGAGACGACCAGGCCCTTGAGGTTGAGGATGATGTCGGTGACGTCTTCCTTGACGCCCGGCACCGTGGAGAACTCGTGCAGCACTCCCTCGATCCGGATGCTGGTGACGGCTGCTCCCGGGATGGACGACAGGAGCGTCCGACGGATCGAGTTACCGATCGTGTAACCGAATCCCGGCTCCAGCGGCTCGATGATGAACCTGGACCGGGAGTCACCTATCTGCTCTTCCGTCAGAGTGGGACGCTGAGCGATAAGCATGTGGCCTTCCTTCCCGCGACGCCCGCTATTTGACAGTCGCGATAATGCCGACGGCTTCCTGGCCGCCGCCGACCGCGCCGGGCTTACCTGTCCGGCTTAATCCCAACGGTACCCGGCGCGGAAATTACTTAGAGTAAAGCTCGACGATGAGCTGTTCCTGAACCTGCGTATCGATCTGGGCCCGGACCGGGAGCGTGTGCACGAGGAGCCGCATCTGGTCGGGAACGACCTCGAGCCACGCTGGGACCTGCCGCTCGCCGACTTCGGCGTGTGCCACGACGAACGGGGTCATCTCCCGCGACTTCTCCCGCACCTCGATGATGTCGTTTTCGGCTACCCGGTAAGAGGGGATGTCAACTTTCCGGCCGTTCACCGTGAAGTGACCGTGCCGGACGAGCTGGCGCGCCATGTCCCGGCTCTTGGCGAAGCCCGCGCGGTACACGACGTTGTCGAGGCGGCTCTCCAGGATCTGGAGCAGGTTGTCGCCGGTCCTGCCGTGACGGCGGGAGGCCTCTTCGTAGTACCCGTGGAACTGCCGTTCCAGCACGCCGTACATGCGCCGCGCCTTCAGCTTCTCCCGTAGCTGGAGAAGGTACTCGCTCTCCTTGGGCCGGTTCCTGCCGTGCTCACCCGGCGGGTACGGCCGGATCTCGATGGGGCACTTCGGCGAGTCGCACTTGGCGCCCTTCAGGAACAGCTTCATCTTCTCGCGGCGGCAGCGCTTGCAGTCCGCGCCCGTGTCTCGAGCCATCTGCTCTGCTACTCCCTCATACCCGGCGCCGCTTCGGCGGGCGGCAGCCATTGTGCGGAACCGGGGTGACATCCTGGATCGAGCCGACCTCCAGGCCGGTCGCCTGCAGCGACCTGATGGCGGTCTCCCTGCCCGAGCCGGGACCCTTGACAAAGACATCGACCTTGCGCATGCCGTGCTCCATGGCGCGGCG
>DASQVO010000287.1:0-11280 GCA_035640715.1 Streptosporangiaceae bacterium | reverse complement strand
GGCTCATCCTGCTCGTGACCAGCCCGAGGGTGGCGCCCGGCCTGCTGAGCTGGCCAGCCTGGGAGGCGCTGCGCGGAGCCGCCCGGGTGCTCTGCGACGCGGCTGACCATCCGCAGCTGCCGGCGCTCGCGGAGGCCGGGATCACCTGCGAGATCGTGCCCGGCCCGGAGACGCTCAGCGACGGGAGCGTGCCGGAACTGGCGCGACGGCTCGCCGGGGCGGCCGCCCAGGCGGACGGGCCCGTGGTCTGGCTGGCCGGGGCCGGCGGCCCGGGCCAGCCGGGCGCCGCTGAGCGCGCGAGTGCCGTGGCCGGTGTGCTGCGGGAACTGGGTCCCGGCGGGCCGGCCACCACGATCCTTGAGGGGTCGGCCGACATTCCCGGCGCCCGGCTGCTGGACCTGGTGGCGACCATGGAGATCCTGCGTGCCGAATGCCCGTGGGATGCCAGGCAGACGCACGAGTCTCTGGCGCCGCACCTGCTGGAAGAACCCTATGAGGCGCTCGAGGCGCTGGAAAACGGTGATGACGCCGCCCTGCGGGAGGAACTCGGTGACGTCCTGCTGCAGGTCGTCTTCCACGCCAAGGTGGCGTCCGAGCGGGATGACGGCACCGGGTTCAGCATCGACGACGTCGCGGACGGCATCGTCGCAAAGCTCGTGCGCAGGCATCCGCACGTGTTCGCGGACCTGGCCGTCTCCGATGCCGAAGAGGTCAAGCGGAACTGGGACGCGATCAAGACAGCCGAACGAGCCGAACGGGCGGAGCCGGGTGATTCACCCTCGTCGGTACTCGATGGGGTACCGTTCGGCCAGCCTGCGCTCGCGCTGGCGGCGCAGCTTCAGCGCCGCGCGGCGCGGGCCGGCGTGCCGGAAGAGATCCTGGCGGAAGAGGATCCGGCAGCCCCCGAGCGCGGCTTGGGTGACCGCCTGTTCGCGCTGGTTGCCTCGGCCCGGGCGGCCGGCCTCGATCCCGAGATGGAGTTGCGGTCCGCCGCGCGGCGGTTCAGCGACCGGGTGCGAGCCTGGGAACTGGCTCAGCCGAAACGGCAGTCTCTGTGACGCCGGATGCGCGTCGGCGTGGCCGGTGCACCGGACGGCCGCTGCTCCACTAGGCTCCAATACGGACAAACTCAGCGGTGTTTTGAAAGACGCATGGAGCGTTATCCAGACCGCTAGCGAGCACGGGCCCCCGGGCCTGCGCGAGTGACCGGTGCGGTAGCAACGACAGCACAACCGCAGCGGGCCGGTTGAATAACGCGAACCTTTGAATGAGAAGCAAGGAGCCGACGGTGGCGTCAATCGAAGCAATCCATGCCAGGCAGATCCTGGACTCCCGCGGCAACCCGACCCTTGAGGTCGAGGTGACGCTGGATGACGGGACAGTAGGTCACGCGGGCGTGCCCAGCGGCGCCTCGACCGGCGCCTTCGAGGCGGTCGAACTGCGGGACGGTGGTGATTTCTACGGCGGCAAGGGCGTCACCCGCGCCGTCCAGGCGGTCATCGACGAGATTCAACCGGAGCTCCTGGGCCATGAGGCCGACGATCAGCGCCTTGTCGACCAGGCCCTGATCGACCTCGACCGGACCCCGGACAAGTCGCGCCTTGGCGCGAACGCCGTTGTTGGGGTCAGCATCGCCGTCACGCGCGCGGCCGCGGAAGCGGCCGGCCTGCCGCTGTTCCGCTATCTGGGCGGCCCGAACGCGCACCTGCTGCCCGTGCCGATGATGAACATCCTGAACGGTGGCGCGCACGCTGACAACAGTGTCGACATCCAGGAGTTCATGATCACTCCCATCGGCGCGGCGACGTTCGAGGAGGCACTGCGGTGGGGCGCGGAGACTTATCATGCGCTGAAGGCGGTGCTGAAGCAGCATGGCCTGGCCACCGGCGTGGGCGACGAAGGGGGATTCGCTCCCGACCTGGAGCACAATCGCGCCGCGCTCGACCTTATTGTCGAGGCAATCGGCAAGGCCGGGTTCACGCCCGGACGTGACGTGGCCCTCGCCATCGACGCCGCTGCGACGGAGTTCTATGCCGACGGGTCCTACGCCTTCGAAGGCACCTCACGGACCTCGGCCGAGATGGCTGAGACCTACCGGGAGTGGCTGGACACATACCCGATCGTCTCGCTGGAGGACCCGCTCGCCGAGGAAGACTGGGCGGGCTGGCGGGAGCTCACCGCAGCCGTCGGCGACCGCGTGCAGATCGTGGGCGATGACCTCTTCGTGACCAACCCGGAACGGCTCGGCCGGGGCATCGCGGAGCGGGCCGCCAATGCGCTGCTCGTCAAGCTGAACCAGATCGGCACGGTGACCGAGACCCTGGACGCCGTGTCGCTCGCCCACCGTGCGGGCTTCAGCTGCATCATCAGCCACCGGTCCGGTGAGACCGACGACACCACGATCGCGGACCTTGCGGTCGCTACCAACTGCGGGCAGATCAAGACCGGGGCACCCGCACGAGGGGAACGCGTGGCCAAGTACAACCAGCTGCTCAGGATCGAGGAGCTACTCGGCGATGCGGCCACGTACGCGGGTGCCAGCGCCTACCCGAGGTTCGCGGACCGGGCTTGATGGCAGCCCCGGTCAGGCTCCGCCCGCCGACCGGGCCGACGCGGCTGACGGGCAGGGCGGCGCTGCTCGCGGTAGTGATCTGCGTGATCGCGCTGAGCCTGGCATATCCGGTGCGGGAGTACATCGCGCAGCGGCGCCAGATCGATCAGCTCCTGGCTGAGCAGCAGTCGATCTCGGCGCAGGTGAAGAGCCTGCAGGCGCAGCAGCAGCGGCTGCAGGATCCGGCGTACATCGAGCAGCAGGCACGAGACCATCTCCACATGTGCATGCCCGGCGAGAAGTGCTACGTCATCGTCGGCAACAGCCCGCCGCCGGACAGCGCGCAGCAGCCTGCCCCGGCCGCGGCTCCCTGGTACTCCAAGTTGTGGCAGTCCGTCAAGCGGGCAGACCAGGGCTCGTCACGGTGATGGATCCCGGCATCGAGGCGGTCATCGCCGCGCAGATCGGCCGTGACCCGCGTGGTCTGCGGGCCGTCGCGCACATGTGCCCGTGCGGGCTGCCCGACGTGGTGGAGACCGCGCCCAGGCTGCCAGATGGGACGCCGTTCCCGACGCTGTATTACCTGACGTGCCCGCGTGCCGCCGCGGCAGTGAGCAGGCTTGAGGCGGCCGGCATGATGAAGGCCATGACGGCGCGGCTGGCAGACGGCAATACCCGCGCGGCGTACGCGTCGGCGCACTGTGACTACCTGGCCCGGCGTGACAAGGCGGCCCACGACATCGGGGCCGAGCCGCTGCCGACGGGAACGCAGAGTGCGGGCGGCATGCCGGACCGGGTGAAGTGCCTGCACGCGCTGGTCGCCCATGAGCTTGCCGTGCCGGGCGCCAACCCGTTCGGCCGGGAGGCGGCCGCCGCCGCGGGCCCGTGGTGGGCGGCCGGGCCATGCGTGGCCCCCATGCCCCACCGAACGAAGGGTGCTACATGATCCGGCGAGTCGCAGCACTTGACTGCGGGACCAATTCGCTCCGCCTGCTCGTCGCCGACATCGATACCGAGCGCGCGACCTTGACCGACGTGGACCGGCGCATGGAGATCGTCCGGCTGGGGCAGGGGGTGGACACCACGGGCCGGCTCGCACCCGAGGCGCTTGACCGGACGCTCGGCGCGCTGAGCCAGTATGCCAAGATCATTTCCCGGCTGGGCGCCGGGGCCGTCCGCATGGTGGCGACGAGCGCCACCCGTGACGCCGAAAACTCCGCGGAATTCGTCCGCCGCACCCGCGACGTGCTCGGGGCCGAGCCCGAGGTGCTCAGCGGCGACGAGGAGGCGCGGCTGTCGTTCACCGGTGCCACCGCGGAACTGGCCGACGTCCGGTCGGTGCCGCCACCCTACCTCGTCGTGGACATCGGCGGCGGCTCCACCGAATTTGTCCTCGGCCGGCCCCGGCCGCCGGACGGCACCGGAGGCGTGGCCAGCGGGCCGCCTGCCGCCAGTGAGGGGAGCGCCGCCGTCAGCGTGGACATCGGATGCGTCCGGATGACCGAGCGCCACCTGAGCTCCGACCCGCCGGCGCCCGGGGAGATCGCCGAGGCCACGGCGGACATCGATGCCGCCATCTCCCGCGCGGCCGGCGAAGTCGCGGCGGATGAGGCGCGCACGCTCGTCGGGCTGGCCGGCTCGGTCACCACCGTGGCGGGCATCGCGCTGGACCTGCCCGCCTACGACGCGGCCCGCCTGCACCACGCGCGCATCCCGGCCGAGCAGGTGCACGCGGTGACGAAGCGGCTGCTGTCCCTCACCCGGGCGGAGCGGGCCGCGATCGGCGTGATGCACCCCGGCCGCGTGGACGTGATCGGTGCCGGGGCGCTGATCCTTGACCGCATCATGACGCGGCTCGGCTGTGCCGAGGTCCTGGTCAGCGAGCATGACATCCTCGACGGCATCGCCTGGTCGATCGCGAGGTCGCCGTCGGCCGCGGGCTCATGAGCCTGGGCGAGAACGCGGCGGCCTTGCCCGGCCCGGTGGAGCCGGGAAGCGGCTGGCCAGGGGACCTCGCCACGCCGGCGACCCCGGTCGCGCACGGGGCAGCCGAGGTGCGAGACCTGGCGGCAGGCGCGCCGACCCTCGCAGAACTCAACGCACGGCAGTCGGTGTGCCGCGCATGCCCGCGGCTGGTGACCTGGCGCGAGCAGGTCGCCGCGATCCGCCGCCGCTCCTTCCATGCTGAAAGCTACTGGGGACGCCCCATACCAGGCTGGGGCTCGCAGGCGCCGCAGGTGCTGATCGTCGGGCTCGCCCCGGCCGCCCACGGCGGTAACCGGACGGGGCGGATCTTCACCGGTGACCGGAGCGGTGACTTCCTCTTTGCCTCCCTGTACCGGTGCGGCCTCGCCGACAGCCCCGTGAGCGTCGGGGCCGGCGATGGCCAGCGCCTGCGGGACGCCAGGATGGTCGCCGCGGTGCGCTGCGCGCCACCCGCCAACAAGCCGACCACCGAAGAGCGCGACACATGCGCGCCCTGGCTCATCGCGGAACTCGCTCAGGTGTCAGATTCGGTCCGGGTGATCGTCTGCCTAGGAGGCTTCGCCTGGCAGGCACTGTGGCCCGTGTTGCGTTCGGCCGGTTTCAGGTTGCCGGCACCGCGGCCGTCTTTCGCGCACGGGGCCGAGGCCGAACTGCCGCAGCGTGACGGGGACGCCCCGCCGGTTCTGCTGATGGGCTGCTACCACCCGAGCCAGCAGAACACCTTCACCGGCCGGGTCACGCCGGACATGCTGGACGCCATCTTCCGCCGCGCGCGTGAGTACGCGGGCATGTGAATCCGTGGGTGCGGCGGAAGATAGCGGGGGGTCCGGGGGGTCGTCCCCCCGGGCTGGTACGGCGCCGCGCGCGTGAGTACGCGGGCATGTGATCCGGTGGTGACCCGATTTATACCAATATTTCCCGTTTGGCGGGCGTCAATACCTGTGCTGAGCTGATTTGGCCTGGTGGCAAGGGCGGGCATGGCGTGAGCAATTCGGCGTCCATTGGCGTGTGGCCCCGCGGGCCCGGCTTATGCGCCAAGCCGGTTACGCAGCGCTTATCCCTAAGGTCAATCGTGGTTACGCTACGCATGCGATGCACATTAATGACTAATTGAATAAAGGTGCCCGAGTGTACTCGGCGGTCCGAATATATCTACTTCTCGTTTATGTAAATTCTGCGGGGTATTATTGGCCAGCCCCCGTAGCCCAAGGGCAGAGGCCGCCCCCCTAAAAGGAGCGCCAGTGTCGGTTCGAGTCCGACCGGGGGCACCGCTTCATTGCCGCAGGCAGCCGAATTCCTGGGCGCCGCGCTCTCGGCCACTGACCCGTCGCCCCCTGCGGCGTGGGTGTTCCGGGCAGTGAATGATCTTGGTGTGGCATCTGGACCAGCCGAATCCGCGCAGCCGGGAGGCGTGCAGCCCTGCCGGACGTTAATCGCCGGAAACCGCTCCTGCTGAATCTGCCCGGCCGGCATCCCGTAGGAGCGCAGCGGTCAATTTCAACCGCTGATCGTAGGGCCCGTGCGAGTGAGCGTCACACGAATAATGACCCGCCGGTCCCGGACCATGGCGGCACGGTAATCGCTCCAGTCCGGATGCTCGCCGGAGATCGTGCGGTAGTACTCCACAAGCAGTTCCATCGCGTCCGGGAGCGAGATCACCTCGGCAGTTCCCTCGGCCTGGATCCAGTCGCCGAAGAAGCGGTCGGTGAATACACATAGGAAAGCACGGGAATCGCGCCGGAGGTTCCGGGTCTTGACGGCCGTCTCCCGGGTGCTGATGAGAACCCGTCCGTCCGCGTCCACGGCGCAGAGCACAGGCGACATCTGTGGCTGGCCGTCGGCCCTGATGGTGGCCAGGACGGCCCGGTGGTTGGCACGCAGGAACTGCTGGGCCCGCTCCGCGCTCATGCCGGTGGGCGTGCGTCAGAAGCTGTTCAGCCGGATGCGCCTGCGAAGCTCGTACTCGTGCACGATCGCGGTGGCGTAGCCATCCGAGATGCCGTGCTCGTCTGCCAGCCACTGGGCACGTTCTTCGCAGCGGAGGAACGCCGGGCCCGATTCAAGGCGCCTGAACCACTCACGGAGGTCACTACCTGTGACGCGAGGTATGCGAGCAATGAGGTTTTTGTGCGTCTCCGGGGAGCGGGTCAGTGGCAATTGGCACCTCCAGGGGGGCGAAGCCTCTTGGTGTGAGCCTGCCTCACCGCCCGGCACATGGCAAGACCTCCGAGCAAGCTTTCCTTAATGCGGCGTAAATCCGCTATGTCTGCCAGGCGTCCGGTCCATGGCAGCTACGGGCTGTGAACCGCCAGGTCAAGGGCTCCGTCAGGCCGAGTCAGGGGCTCCGTCAGGACAGCCTCTCGAAGATCATGGCCATGCCCTGGCCGCCGCCCACGCACATCGTCTCCAGGCCAAGCGTCTTGTCGTGGAACTGGAGGCTGTTCAGCAGCGTCGTGGTAATCCGCGCACCGGTCATGCCGAACGGGTGCCCGACGGCGATCGCTCCTCCGTTGACGTTCAGCTGGTCGAGGTCGATGCCGAGGTCACGGTAAGCCGGGATCACCTGTGCGGCGAATGCCTCATTGATCTCGACCAGGTCGATGTCGTCGATCGCCATTCCCGCCAGCGAGAGCGCTCGCCTGGAGGCGTCAACCGGGCCCAGCCCCATGATCTCAGGAGACAGCGCGGATACCCCCGAGGAAACGATCCGCGCGATAGGCGTGATGCCAAGCTCGGCGGCCTTCCTGTCGCTCATCACGATGACCGCGGCGGCCCCGTCATTCAGCGGGCAGCAGTTCCCGGCCGTGACAGTCCCGTCCGGCCGGAAGACCGGCTGCAGCGCCGCCACCTTCTCCATGGTGGTTCCCGGCCGCGGGCCGTCGTCCGCCGACACGATGCTGCCGTCGGGCAGGGTCACCGGTGTGATCTCGCGCTGCCAGAACCCGTCCGCGATGGCCTTCTCGGCCAGGTTCTGCGACCGGACGCCGAACTCGTCCTGTTCCTGGCGGGTGATCCCGCGCAGGCCCGCGACGTTCTCCGCCGTCTCACCCATCGCGATGTAGACGTCGGGGATCTTGCCGTCCTCGCGCGGATCGTGCCACGTCCCGGCGCCGCCCGCGCGGGCCCGCTCGGTCCGGGCCTGCGCCTCGGCGAAGACCGGGTTCTGCGTATTGGGCCAGCTGTCGCTGCTTCCGTTGGCGAACCGGCTCACGCATTCGACGCCGGCCGAGATGAAGACGTCTCCCTCCCCGGCCTTGATGGCGTGGAACGCCATCCGGGTGGTCTGCAGTGAGGAGGAGCAGTAGCGGGTCACCGTGGTCCCGGGGAGATGGTCGTAGCCGAGCATCACGGCCACCACCCGGGCCATGTTGAATCCCTGCTCGCCACCCGGCAGGCCGCAGCCGAGCATCAGGTCGTCGATGCCGGCCGGATCGAGCTGCGGCACCTTGGCCAGCGCGGCGGTGATCATCTGGGCAGTCAGGTCATCGGACCTGATGCTGGTGAGGGAACCCTTGAACGCGCGGCCGATCGGAGATCGCGCCGTCGCGACGATGACTGCCTCCGGCATGACGTCCGCCTCCTTCGGGCTGGCAGTGTTTCTTCGGAAGTGTACGTTTCTTCGGAAGTTCACGAGCTACTGCTCGGTAGCCTACGTCAGCCACGCCGTCGCTGCATGGTCGCGCGCATCGCCCAGGGTGGCGTCCGATAACGTCGGAACCGGCCAGGAGAACCAGGAGGCCTCGGCTCAGGTGGCCCGTTGGCGATGGCCAGTAAGGAATCGCGACCAGCATGGACGTACACGATTCCCTGACGGGGACGGTGGGGAACACGCCGCTCGTCAGGCTGCGCGCGGTCACGCGTGACCTAAGGGGGGCTGGTGCCGGGCCGGCCGTGCTCGCGAAGGTCGAGTATTTCAACCCGGGTGGCTCGGTCAAGGACCGGATTGCGCTGCGCATGATTCAGGCGGCGGAGGCGTCGGGAGCGCTGAAGCCGGGCGGCACGATCGTAGAGCCGACGTCGGGGAACACCGGCGTCGGCTTGGCTATCGTGGCGGCCGAACGCGGGTACCGGTGCGTCTTCGTCTGCCCCGACAAGGTCGCGCAGGACAAGATCAACGTCCTGCGTGCATACGGAGCCGACGTCGTCATCTGCCCGAGCTCCGTCCCGCCCGCCCACCCGGAGTCCTACTACAGCGTCGCTCGCCGCATGGCGGGCGAGCTTCCCGGCGGCTGGCAGCCCGACCAGTACGCCAACCCGGAAAACCCGGCGTCGCACTACCACTCGACCGGCCCGGAGATCTGGTCCCAGACCGAGGGAAGGATCACGCACTTCGTCGCCGGGATCGGCACGGGCGGGACGATCAGCGGCGCGGGCCGTTATCTCAAGGACGTCTCCGGCGGCCGGGTCAGCGTGATCGGCGCGGACCCGGAGGGCTCGGTCTATTCAGGCGGCTCGGGCCGGCCGTATCTCGTCGAGGGGGTCGGAGAGGACATCTGGCCCGAGACGTACGACCGCGCGATATGTGACGAGGTGATCGCGGTCACCGATGCCGAGTCGTTCGTCATGACCCGCAGGCTCGCCCGCGAGGAAGCGCTTCTTGTCGGCGGCTCCAGCGGCCTCGCGGTAGTCGCCGCGCTGCGGGCCGCGCGGACCGCGGGGCCGGACGGCGTGATCGTGGTGCTGCTCCCCGACGGCGGCCGCGGCTACCTTTCGAAGATCTTCAATGACGAGTGGATGGCCGACTACGGCTTCCTCTCCGCGCAGACGAGCGAGCCGCTCGTCGGTGACGTGCTGGCGAAAAAGGAGCGCGGGCTGCCCGAGTTCGTGCACGCCCATCCGGGGGAGACGGTGGCACAGGCCATCGCGCTGCTGCGCGAGTACGACGTGTCACAGCTACCGGTCGTGAATTCCGAACCGCCGGTGATGGCGGCGGAGGTGGTCGGCTCCGTCGTCGAGCGGGACCTGCTGGACGCCCTGGTGACCGGCCGGGCCCGGCCCGATGACCCGCTGACCGGACATATGTCGGCGCCCCTGCCGGGGGTTGGCTCCGGCGAGACGGTCAGCAAGGCGGTGGCCGCGCTGGAACGGGCCGGCGCGGCCGTCGTCTACGTGGACGGCAAGCCGGCGGGCATGCTCACACGGCAGGACTTGCTCACATTCTTGGCCGGCGGCTCCTGACATGACAATGCCGAACGGGGCCTGCGGGCCCGCTGAGCCGGATGGGCCTGCACGGCCCCACGGCTTCGAGACGCTGGCGATCCATGCGGGCCAGGACCCCGACCCGCTCACCGGGGCGGTTGTCCCGCCGATCTACCAGGTCTCGACGTTCAAGCAGGACGGCGTGGGCGGCCTGCGCGGCGGTTTCGAGTACTCCCGCACCGCCAACCCGACGCGGAGCGCGCTGGAAGAGTGCCTGGCAGCGCTTGAGGGCGGTACCTGGGCCCTCGCGTTCGCGTCGGGCATGGCCGCCGAGGACTGCGTCATCCGGACGATCTGCTCCCCGGGCGATCATGTCATCATTCCCGACGATGCTTACGGCGGGACTTACCGGCTGTTCGCCTCGGTGCTGCACCGCTGGGGGCTGAGTTATGCGCCCGTGCGGCTATCCGACGTGGCCGCCGTCCGCCGCTGCCTGGCCGAGCGCCCTGCCCGTGCCGTCTGGGCGGAGACTCCCACCAATCCGCTGCTGGGCATCGCCGACATTGCAGCCTTGTCCAAGGCCGCCCACGAGGCGGGCTCCCTGCTCGTAGTGGATAACACGTTCGCCTCGCCCCGCCTGCAACGCCCGCTGGCGCTGGGCGCCGACGTCGTCGTGCACTCCACGACGAAGTATCTGGGCGGGCACTCCGATGTCGTGGGCGGCGCCCTGGTCACCACGGACCCCGAGATCGCCGAGCGTGCCGCCTTCCTGCGGAACGCAACGGGTGCGGTACCCGGACCGTTCGACTCATGGCTGACGCTGCGCGGGATCAAGACACTCGCCGTGCGGATGGACCGGCACTGCTGCAGTGCCATGCGCGTCGCCGAGATGCTCGCGGGGCACCCTGCGGTGGCGGAAGTGCTGTATCCGGGCCTGGCGTCGCATCCCGGCCATGCGGTCGCGGCCAGGCAGATGAGCGGGTTCGGCGGCATGGTGTCGTTCCGGCTGCGAGCCGGCGAGGAAGCCGCGGTGGCCGTCTGCGGCCGGACCCGGCTGTTCATCCTCGGCGAGTCGCTCGGCGGCGTGGAGTCCCTGATCGAGCATCCGGGCCGCATGACGCACGCGTCGGCGGCAGGCTCAGCGCTGGAGGTCCCCCCGGACCTGGTAAGGCTTTCCGTCGGGCTCGAGGATTGCGATGACCTGCTCGACGACCTCCGCCAGGCACTCGCTTAGGAATTCCAGACCATCAATACGAGTGTCACCAGCCAGATGATGCTGACCACGCCGCCCATGGAGGCGATCCGTCCCCGCTCGACCGCGGCGAGGTGCGCAGCCCCCGCGGTCCTCGCCGCGGCAGCCTGGCCGGCGGCATCCCCGCTGGCCGGAGCGGAGAGTGCGGGGACGGTATCCCCGGGCGCACTGTCCGCTGGCCCCGGCGCGGGGCCGGCCGGTGCGGGCGCGCTGCCCGCGGGCCCTGCTGCGCTCCCGGACTGCCCCGCCTGGCCGGAATCGCCGGCCAGGCCGGCCAGCGCGGACCGGGCGGTGCCTTTGACGGCCATCCGTTCGGCCGCCGGGCCGGCGGGTGGAGCCACCTCTCCCGTGG
>DASQVO010000286.1:0-27115 GCA_035640715.1 Streptosporangiaceae bacterium | reverse complement strand
CCCGCCGCGACCGGCGCCACCTCCAGCGCGGTGGCCGCCAGCCCCAGCGCGACCGCCATCCCGGGCGCGACCGCCATCCCGGGCGCGACCGCCATCCCGGGCGCGACCGCCATCCCGGGCGCGGGCGGCACTCCGAGCCCCAGCTCGGCGCAGGCGGCGACGGTGGCTGCCGCCTGCACGCTCAAGCCGGGGCAGGATGCGGCACTGGCGACCATCGCGGTCCGGAACGCCACGGCAAACCGGGCGGCGCAGCATCGCCCCTACTGCCCCCCGTTGCCCAAAGGCGGGCTCAAGCTGAACCCGCGGTTCCCGCTGCCGCGCCCGCCGCACGGCTCCACGGTTACCCACCCGGGGGCGGAGCCGGGCTGCGCCTACATCGTGGGCTACGCCGACGTCCGCAAACTGAATGGCGCCTCACTGGTGGGGCCGGGCCTCACCAACCTGGCGATCGGCGACCGGGTGGTGTACAACCTCGGCAACGGCTACTTCGAGGAGGACTCGGCCGGCCAGCTCGACTATCAGGCCTGCCGTACCTGCCGGATTGTTCACGCACTGCCACCGGCGCATGCCACCTTCCTGGGATTTGGTTTTATGCCGGTATCGGCAACGATGCAGCTCACCGAGATAGGCACGATCAACGTCATCAGCGTGGGCACAACGTCGGCCTTGTCGTACAACACCGCGTGGTCACTGATGGCGCTGCGCATCTACAACGTCAAGGTCAACGGGCACACGCTGACAGTAGGCCCGCATTGCCAGACCGTACGGCCGGTGCTGATCAAGCTCACCGGTTACAGCAACAGCCGGCCACCCTATTCGCTTCAGGGAGGGGGCCCGCTGACCGGGCCGATCACCATTCCGCCGTTCACCGGCTGCGGGGTGACCGAAAACCTCGATCCCCTGTTCACCGGGACGGTGTCAGGGCCAGGTAACTACACCAAGCTCACCCAGGGTCCTCTGTGCAGCCTCATCGGCGGCCTGGGCTGCCCGCCAAAGATCCCGAGGCCACTGCGCTGACCGGCGCCCAGGACCGGATCACCAGGAGTACGGACGAGATGACACCAAGTGCGGCAGGATGTCCGCAACCGACAGCCTCGGGGATGCCCGGTGGGGATTGAGGTGGTCGTCGAAGGGCTGACCAAGTCCTTCGGCCGCCACGCCGTGTGGCGGGATGTCACGCTCACGCTGCCAGCCGGCGAGGTGAGCGTGATGCTCGGCCCCTCGGGCACGGGCAAGACGGTGTTCCTCAAGTCGCTCGTCGGGCTGGTCAAGCCCGACGCGGGGAGCGTGATGGTGGACGGCGTGGACACCGTGACCTGCCCGGAACGCCAGCTGTACCAGGTCCGCAAGCTCTTCGGCCTGATGTTCCAGGACGGCGCTCTGTTCGGCTCGCTGAACCTGTACGACAACATCGCCTTCCCGCTGCGCGAGCACACCCGGATGACCGAGGCGCAGATCCGCCAGATCGTGCTCACCAAGATGGAGATGGTCGGCCTGGCCGGGGAGGAGCACAAGTTTCCCGGGGAGATCTCCGGCGGGATGCGCAAGCGCGCCGGGCTGGCCCGCGCCCTGGTGATGGACCCCCAGATCATCCTGTGCGACGAGCCGGACTCCGGCCTGGACCCGGTGCGCACCGCGTACCTGTCGCAGCTGCTGATCGACCTCAACGCGGAGATCGACGCCACGATCCTGATCGTCACCCACGACATCCAGATCGCCCGCACCGTGCCGGACAACATCGGCATGCTGTACCGCGGCGGCCTGGTTATGTTCGGTCCCCGCGAGGTGCTGCTGACCAGTGATAACCCGGTCATCACTCAGTTCGTGAACGGGCGCAGGATCGGCCCGATCGGCATGTCCGAGGAAAAGGACGAAGCCACCATGGCCGCCGAGCAGGCCAGCCTGGGCGGGCGGCCCAGCGCGCCGCAGCAGGCGCTGGCGCTTATCCCGCAACTCGAACCCAGCCCGGGGCTGCCGGAACGGCAGGCAGTGCACCGACGCCGCGCCCGGACGCTGAACATGCTGCACACCCTGCCGCCAGCGGCCCAGGAAGCGATCAAGGCCAGCTTTGGCCTGGCGGGCCCAGCGGGCCCGCCAGGCCAGGCGCCCCACACCGCGCAATGGCCGCCACAGCAGTCAGGAAACCGGCCATGAGCAGCCAGGACATGACGTTCCCCGGGGCCGGCGCGCTGCGCCAGACCGGGAAACTGTTCGTCCTGGCAGCCCAGGTCCTGCGACTGACGTTCAAGCGCCCCTTTCAGGTGCGTGAGCTCATTGAGCAGTTCTGGTTCATCGCCAGTGTCACGATCCTGCCCTCGGCGCTGGTCTCCATCCCGTTCGGGGCGGTGATCGCGCTCCAGGTCGGCTCGCTGACCCGGCAGCTGGGCGCCGAGTCGTTCACCGGTGCCGCCAGCGTGCTCGCCGTGGTCCAGCAGGCCAGCCCGCTGATCGTGGCGCTGCTCATCGCGGGTGCGGGCGGTTCAGCGATCTGCGCGGACATCGGGGCCCGCACCATCCGCGAGGAGATGGACGCGATGGAGGTGATGGGCATCTCGCCGGTCCACCGCCTGATCGTCCCCCGGGTGCTGGCCGCGATGGGCGTCGCGGTCCTGCTGAACGGGCTGGTGTCGGTCGTCGGCGTGCTGGGCGGCTACTTCTTCAACGTGATCATGCAGCACGGCACGCCGGGCGCCTACCTGTCCAGCTTCTCCTCCCTGGCCCAGCTCCCCGACCTGTACATCAGCGAGATCAAGGCGCTGATCTTCGGCTTCATCGCCGGGGTGATCGCCGCACACCGGGGCCTGAACCCACGGCCAGGCCCGAAAGGCGTCGGCGATGCGGTCAACCAGTCGGTGGTCATCGCGTTCCTGCTGCTGTTCTTCGTCAACTTGATACTGACCGCGATCTACCTGCAGATCGTCCCTCCGAAGGGCTCGTGAGCCATGCGCATGGTGGCAAGGGAACGCGAACTCACCGGCACCGGCCCGGACCGGTGGCCGGCCCGTGCCGCCGCGCGTGTGGACAGCTGGCTGTCCTGGCTGGACCTGCTGGGCGACCAGCTTCTGTTCTACGTCCGCGCGCTCACCTGGACACCCCGGGCGATCCGGCGTTACCTGCGGGAAGTGCTGCGGCTGCTCGCCGAGGTCAGCTTCGGCAGCGGCGCGCTCGCCTTGGTCGGCGGGACCGTCGGGGTGATGATCTGCATGACGCTGTTCACCGGCACCGTCGTGGGCCTGCAGGGGTACGCCGCGCTGAACCAGATCGGCGCGTCCGCGTTCACCGGCTTCGTGTCCGCCTACTTCAACACCCGCGAGATCGCCCCGCTGGTCGCGGGGCTGGCACTGTCCGCCACCGTCGGGGCCGGCTTCACCGCGCAACTCGGCTCCATGCGCATCAACGAGGAAGTTGACGCGCTGGAGGGCATGGGCGTGCCGAGCCTGCCCTACCTGGTCACCACCCGCATCCTGGCGGCCGCGATCGCGGTCATCCCGCTGTACGCCCTCGGCCTGGTGAGTTCGTACTACTCATCCCGCCTGGTCACGGTGGTGTTCAACGGCCAGTCACCCGGCACCTACGACCACTACTTCGGTCTGTTCCTGTCGCCGGTCGACGTGCTCTGGTCGTTCCTGAAGGTGCTGCTCTTCAGCGTGGTCGTCATCCTGGTGCACTGCTACTACGGCTACCGGGCCAGCGGCGGCCCCGCGGGGGTGGGCGTCGCGGTCGGCCGCGCCGTGCGCACCGCCATCGTGATGATCAACATCATCGACTTCTTCATGAGCCTGGCCATCTGGGGTGCGACCACCACCGTGCGGGTGGCCGGATGAGCCCGCCCGCGCTGGCCAAGCTCAGGCGCCGGGCCACCGGCGTGGTGGTCCTGCTGGTGCTCGCTCTGCTGGCCTGGCTGTCGGTGGCGCTGTACCAGAAGCAGTTCACCCCGGTGGCGATGGTGACCCTCTACACCGGCAGCGCCGGCAACGAGATGAACCCCGGAGCCGAGGTCATGGTCCGCGGCGTCCAGGTCGGCGAGGTACGGCAGATCACCGCCAACGGCAGCGGTGCCCGGCTGGAGCTGGCGATCGACCCGGGGGTGGCGGGTGAGCTGCCCGCGAACACCTCCGCCGAGATGCTGCCCACCACCTTGTTCGGCGAGCGGTACGTGGACCTCATCCCGCCGGCTAGGCCCAGCCTGCAGAAGCTGGCCAACGGCAGCGTCATCACCCAGGACCGGTCCGGCGACGCCCTGGAACTGGAGCGGGTGCTGAACAACCTGCTCCCGATGCTCAGCGCGATGGAGCCGGACAAGCTTGCGGTCACCCTGAACGCGATTGCCCAGGGCCTGCAGGGGCGAGGCGCCGAACTTGGCCAGACACTGACCACGCTCAACTCCTACCTGGGGCAAATGAACCCGCGCCTGCCCGCCCTGGACACCGACATCAAGGAACTGGCCGGGCTGGCCAGGACCTACAACCAGGCGGCCCCCGGAATCCTGTCCGCGATGAACGACTTCACCGCCGTCAGCCAGGTCGTCGCAAGCGAGCGTGCCAACGTGGCCGCGCTGCTGGTCAACCTGACCACCGCGGCCACCGACCTGCGCTCCTTCCTGGCCGCCAACGAGCAGAACATCATCGCGCTGTCCACGGACTCACCGGCCACGCTGAGCATCCTGGCCAGGTACTCCCCCGAGTTCCCGTGCACGCTGCAGGACCTGGTCAGCTTCGAGCCGGCCATGAACAAGGTGCTCGGGCAGGGCACCAGCCAGCCGGGCCTGCATGTCAACGTGAACGTGGTGCCCTCGCCCGGCCGGTACCAGCCCGGCCGGGACACACCGGTGTACGGGGACAACACCGGCGCCCGCTGCTACCCGGTCCCGTTCCCCGGTGTCACCCTGCACGACGGCACGTCCGCGCCGCGCGCGTCCGCGTCCGGCGCGACCACCCGGGCAGCCACCCGGGGCCCTGCCACGCAGGGTGGGGCCCCGCGCGGGACGGCCGCCACCATGGCCGCCGTCACCGGTCCGGGCGGGGCCCCGCAGGACAGCGAACTGATCAGGGAACTCGCGGGGCTGGCACTCGGCCGGCCCCCGGCAGCCGTCCCCGGCTGGAGCGGCCTCCTGGTGGGCCCGCTGTACCGGGGCACCAACGTGACCCTGAGGTGAGACAGGCATGAAGCGGGCATCCATCGCCGGGCCGCTGATCAAATCGGTCATCTTCATCGTGGTTACCGCCACCCTGACCGCGGTGCTCGGGATCAGCATCGCCAACACCGGGGTTTCCGCGACCACCGGCTACCGGGCAGTGTTCTCCGACGTCACCGGGCTGGCCGTGGGCGATGACGTGGACATCGCCGGGGTGCGGGTGGGGGACGTCACCTCGATCAGCGTCTACCACCGGGACCTGGCGCTGGTCGGCTTCGCCGTGCAGGCGGGCCGGCAGCTGCCCGCCTCGGTGACCGCCACCATCAAATACCTCAACCTCGTCGGTCAGCGCTACATCGAACTGGGCCAGGGCACCGGGCCGCCCGGCCGGATCGTCCCCCCCGGGGGGACCATCCCGCTCGCGCAGACCACCCCCGCGCTGGATCTCACCGCCCTGTTCAACGGCTTCCAGCCGCTGCTGGCGGCCCTCTCACCCGGTGACGTCAACAAGCTGGCCAGCGAGATCATTCAGGTGTTCCAGGGCGAGAGCCCGAACATCGACGCCCTGGTCCTCACCATCGGGTCGCTGACCACCGCCCTGGCGACCAAGGACCAGGTCATCGACGACGTGATCGGCAACCTGAACTCAGTGCTGCACACGATCACCTCCCGCGGCAACGAGCTCGCCGGGCTGGTCACCACCCTGCAGCAACTGGTCTCCGGCCTGGCGGCAGACCGGCAGCCGATCGGCAGCGCCATCTCCGCCATCTCCAGCCTGAACAGCGCCACCGCCGGCCTGCTCCAGGTGGGCCGCTCCCCCCTGCGCCAGGACATCACCCAGCTCGGGCGGCTGGCCGGGAACCTGGCCGCCAGCTCGGGCACGGTCAACACCTTCCTGCAGAACCTGCCGGTCAAGATGGCCGACATCGCCCGGCTGGCCTCGTACGGGTCCTGGCTCAACTTCTATCTGTGCGCCGCGACGGTGACCGGGGTGCGCAGCGCCCTCGGCGGCGGCCCGTCCGGCGTCCCCGTCACGGCAGCGAGGTGCACGTCATGAAGCCGATCTCGCAGCGCAACCCGATCGGGGTCGCCTTCGTGGGGCTGGCGATTCTCGCCGCGATCGCCTCGCTCACGTTCTTTTCCGGGGACCTGCCGGTCATCGGCGGCGGCACCACCTAC
Source organism: Streptosporangiaceae bacterium (assembly GCA_035640715.1). Classification (GTDB taxonomy): domain Bacteria; phylum Actinomycetota; class Actinomycetes; order Streptosporangiales; family Streptosporangiaceae; genus DASQVO01. The sequence goes on along the minus strand of DASQVO010000286.1, from coordinate 20,802 downwards.
ACCGCGTATTTCGCTGAGGCGGGCGGCCTGCGGCCAGGCAACGAGGTGCGGGTGGCGGGGATCGTGGTCGGCCACGTCACCGGGGTGTCGCTGGACGGCAACAAGGTGGCGGTGACGTTCCAGGAGAAAGGCGCCTGGCTGGGCAACACCACCACCGCCGCAATCAAGATCAAGACCCTGCTGGGCGATAAGTACCTGGCGCTCGGCCCGCAGGGCACCGCCCCGCTGAACCCAGGCCAGCCGATCCCGCTCAGCCGCACCACCTCGCCTTATGACGTGCAGCAGGCGTTCAGCGGCCTTGGGCAGCAACTCGGCCAGATCAACACCGCACAGCTGGCCCGCAGCCTCCAGGTGCTGTCCGATGCGTTCGCCTCCACCCCGCCCTACGTGCGCTCGGCCCTGCACGGGCTGGCCGCACTGTCGTCATCGGTCGCGTCCCGGGAGGCCCAGGTGGCCAGCGTGCTGGCGGGCACCCGCACGGTGACCGGGACACTCGCCAGCGAGGACGCCCGGTTCCAGGCACTGCTGGGCGACGGGAACCTGCTGCTGTCGGAACTGGAGCAGCGGCAGGCCGCCATCAACTCGATGCTGGTCACCACCCAGGCCCTGGCCACCCAGCTCTCCGGGCTGGTTACCGACAACCAGGCCCAGCTCGGCCCGGCGCTGCAGGCGCTCAACCAGGTCACTAGCGTGCTGCAACAGAACCAGGCCAACCTGAACCGCGCGATGGCGCTGGCCGGCCCCTACTACCGGCTGCTCGGGAACGCGCTCGGCAACGGCCGCTGGTTCGACGTGTACCTGTGCGGCCTCATCCCCAGCTCGTACCTGCCGCCGGGCACCGGTCCCACCCACGGTTGCCAGCCCCCGAAAGGCTGAGGTGTCACTACGATGACCACCAGGAAGGAAGGCGGGCTGGCCACACTCGCCAGCCTGCTGAAAGCTGGCCAGGAACGGGCGGCCGGGCGTGCCAGGCGGCCCGGCGCCCTGCGGCGCAGGCTGCTGGGCTCCCGGCGGCAGCGGATAGCCACCGGGGCCGGCGCCCTGGCCGTCGCGGCCGCACTGATCGCCGGCGGGGTGCTGCTGTATCAGGCCACCCATCAGGGCACGCAGCTCACCGCCTACTTCAGCGAGTCCATTGGCATCTACCCCGGCTCCGACGTCCGGGTGCTCGGGGTGCGGGTGGGCACGGTCGACGCGGTGCAGCCGGACGGCCACCAGGTGAAGGTCAGCCTGACGGTCGACCACGGCGTCGCGGTGCCCGCCGGCGTGCGGGCGGCCGTGGTGGCGGCGAGCGTGGTCTCCGACCGGTACGTCCAGCTCACCCCCGCCTACACGGGCGGCCCGCAGCTCGCGGGCGGCGCCGTCATCCCGGTCACCCGCACCGCGGTCCCGGTCGAGGTCGACCAGATCTACGCGGGGCTGAGTAAACTCGCCACCGCGCTCGGCCCGGCCGGCGTCAATAAGCACGGCGCGCTCAGCAACCTGATCAAAACCGGGGCGGCCAACCTGGCAGGCAACGGCAGCTACCTGAACAGCATGATCACGCAGTACAGCGGGCTGTCCAAGACTCTGGGCGGCTCCGCGGACAACATCGCGGCGACCATCACCAGCCTGCAGCAGTTCACCAGCATGCTCAAACGCAACGACGGCCAGGTACGGCAGGCCGAGCAGCAGCTCGCGCAGGTGACCGGGTTCCTCTCGGGTGACCGGCAGCAGCTCGCAGCGGCCATGTCCACGCTGGCCACCGCGCTCGGCCAAGTGCAGCAGTTCATCGCCAGCAACCGCAGCCTGCTCACGTCCAACGTGAACAAGCTGGCGTCGATCACCGGCATCCTGTCCAGCGAGCGGGCGTCGCTGGCGCAAGCCCTGGACACCGCCCCGCTCGCGGCGGACAACCTCCTCAACGCCTACGACGCCACCCGCAAGACCCTGGACGGCCGCGCCAACCTCAACGAATTCAGCATGACCTCGGCAGGGACCACGGCGGCTGTGTCCGGGGGCGCAGCCACCGCCGCACCAGCCGGCTCGGTCGCGGTGCCAGCCACCGAAACCGCCGGCCTGCCGCCGCTGCCGCTGCCCACAGCCGGGACGGAGTACAGCACGCCGCAGGCCCTGCTGGCAGCGGTGCACGCGTGCGGGAAGGGGTGCTGATGCGGGCGCGGGTGCTGCGGCAGGCGCTGCCGCGGCGGGGAGCGATCGCCGCCGCGGCGGCGGTGATGGCACTGGCCCTGGCGGGCTGCAGTTCCAGCGGGTTCAACGGCATCTACAGCATCCCGCTGCCTGGGGGCGCCAATCTGGGCAGCCACTCGTACCAGGTCATCGCCCGTTTCGCCGATGTGCTCGACCTGGTGCCGCAGTCAGCGGTGAAGGTGAACGACGTCAGCGTCGGCCGGGTGACCAACATCTACCTCCCGCAGAGGTCCTGGACGGCGAGCGTCACCATGCTCATCAATGGCAGCGTCCACCTGCCCGCCAACGCCATCGCCCAGGTGGAGCAGTCCAGCCTGCTCGGCGAGCAGTACATCGCCCTGTCCGCACCACCCGGCATCCCGGCCACCGGCAAGCTGGCGAACGGCGCGGTGATACCCGAGTACCGCACCACCACCAACACCACCGTGGAGCAGGTGCTGGGGGCGCTGTCGCTGCTGCTCAACGGGGGTGGCATCAACCAGCTGCACACGATCACCACCCAGCTGGCCACCGCGCTGAACGGCAACGAGCCGCAGATCCGCTCGCTGCTGACCCGGTTGCACACGCTGCTCGCGAACTTCAACGCCCACCGCGGCGACATCATGACAGCGCTCGACGGGCTGAACGCGCTCTCGGCGACCCTGGCCGCGCGCGACCGCCAGATCGGCAACGTCCTCGATCACCTCACGCCCGGGCTGCAGGTGCTCGCCGACGAGCGCAACCAGCTGGTCACCATGCTGAACTCGCTGCACGCGCTCTCCGGGGTGGCGGTCAGCACCATCCAGGCCAGCCAGGCCAGCATGGTCACTGACCTCCAGCTGCTGGCGCCGACGCTCCGGGAACTCGCCAACGCCGGGCAGTCACTGCCGCTGGCGCTCCAGGTGCTGCTGACCTACCCGTTCACGGACCAGGTGCTCAATGATGTGAAAGGCGACTACCTGAACGTCTACCTGAAGGTGCGGGCGGCCGATGGGACGGTGGTCATCCCACCGGTGCAGCCGGGCAGCGGAAAGGGCAAGGGCTGATGCTCACCAGGGCGACGAGAATAAGGCTGGCCGCGTTCGCGCTGCTCGGCGCGGGCGTAGTGGCCTTTACCGGAATCCATTACTCTGCCCTGGGCCGGTACGTTGGCCTGCCCGGGTACTACGTGGTCCGGCTGGATCTCGCCCAGGCCGGCGGGATCTTCCCCAACGCCAACGTGACCTACCGCGGGGTTTCCGTCGGGCGGGTAGGCACCATCCGGCTGACCGCCACCGGCGTCGAAGCAGACCTGAACATCAGCGACTCCGCCCCGCCGATCCCCGCCCATCTCCAGGCCGCCGTGGCGGACCTGTCTGCGGTCGGCGAGCAGTACGTGGACCTGCGCCCGGACACCACGTCCGGCCCCTACCTGACCGCCGGAAGCGTGATCCCGCAGCGCGACACCCAGCTGCCCCTGCCCGTGACCAGCTTGCTGACCAGCATCAACACGCTGGCCACGTCGCTGCCGCTGGGCACGCTCCGCAACCTGCTGAACGAGATGGCCACCGGTTTCCAGGGGCAGGGCGCCAACCTGGCGGCGATGCTGGACGGCAACCACGCACTGGTCCGGGCCTTGTCCGCCACCGTTCCCCAGACCAGCTCGCTGATCAACGACAGCCGCACGGTGATGGCCACCCAGATCGCGGAGTCAGGGGCACTCAACTCCTTCGCCGCCAGCGCCCGGCTGCTCGCCCGCCAGCTCAAGGCGTCCAGCCCGGACCTGCGCCGGCTCATCACCGCCGCCCCGCAGGCGGGCGCGCAGGTGGCCGACCTGCTGGCCAGCACCAACCCAGGGCTCGCCGTGCTGATCGCCAACCTGCTAACCACCTCCGAGGTGACGCTCACCCGGGGCCAGGCGCTGGACGAACTGCTGTCCGCACTGCCGGCTGACATCGCGGCCGGGTCCACGGTCATCACCCAGAAGGGCGCCAACTTCGGGATGGCACTCACCTTTTTCAGCCCGCTGCCCTGTACCGCCGGGTACGGCGGCACCGTGTACCGCAACGGGCTGAATACGTCCCCGCCACCGCCACTGAACACCTCCGCCGGCTGCACCCTGCCGGCTAGCAGCGGGGTGGATGTCCGCGGCTCCGCGCACGCCCCGTCCGGCGGGGGGGTGCCACCAGCGGCACAGCCGGGAATGGCCCAGCTGCTGGGGGTGACCCCGTGAAGGCAGCCGCCCGCATGCTGTCCCGGGACCCGGTGCTGGCCGTCGCGGCCGTGCTGGCCGCCGCCGCTGCAGCCTTCGCTGCCTGGTCGGGCTGGTCCTGGTACAGCGCGGCCCAGGCCGGGCCGCCTGCCCTCGCCCAGACCCGCGATCAGGTCCTGCAGGCAGGCGAGCAGGCGGTGCAGAACTTCAGCACCCTCGACTACCGCCACGTCAGCCAGGGCCTGAACCTGTGGGAGCAGTCGTCGGCCGGCCCGCTGCGGGCGCAGATCACCGCGGGCCGGGCACAGTTCGAGCAGCAAGTTAAGCAGGCCAAGACCATCACCACCGCCAAGATCCTCGACGCGGCACTTACCGCGCTGAACACCCGGGCGGGGACGGCCAGCATCATCGCCGCCGTGCAGATCAACGTCATCCCGCCGCACGGGGCACAGGTCAGCAAGCAGAACCGGCTGGAAGGCCAGCTCACCCGGACAGCGTCGGGGTGGAAGCTCACCGCGCTCGGCCAGGCGCCGGTCGGCAGCGGCGCACCCGCCACAAAGCAGCCCGCCGGATGAGCCTGAGAGGACACGCCATGCCCCCTGATCACCAGCCAGGGCCACCAGCCACCGCACAGGCAGACCCCGCACCCGCGGAAGCCGCTGACAGCCCCGTCAGCACCGACGCTACCGCCGGCACCGCCAGCACGGACGCTACCGCCAGCCCCAGCGGCCCCCACCGCCCGTTCGTGCTGCTGATTCTCGGGGCGGTTACCGTCATCCTCGGTGGCTTCGGCGTCTGGGCCACGGTGCACGCCAGCAGCCTGCGGGCACAGTCCGCGCAGCAGAACACCGCCCTCACCGACCCGGCTGCCACCGGCGCGGTTCGCCATCAGATCGACAGCGCCGTGCAGACGATCTTCTCCTACAGCTACGCCAATACCGGGGCGACCAGGCAGGCCGCGCAGCAACTGCTGGCCGGGCCGGCGATCCGGCAGTACAACAGCCTGTTCGCGCTCGTGCAACGGGAGGCCCCGGCGGAGAAACTCGTGGTGACCACCACCGTGACCAACAGCGGAGTGGAACTGCTGACCGGCAACCGGGCCCGGGTGCTGATCTTCGCCAACCAGCAGGACACCCGGGCCGGCACCAGCCAGACGACCTACGGCGGCGCCATGTTCGCGGTCACCGCGGTCCGCCAGGCGGGCCGGTGGAAGATCGAGAACATCGACACCTTCACCGGCTCCTAAGCAGCCACCGCAGGCTGCGCTGGCCCCCTGGCGCCCCACCCGTTCTGACCTGGGATTCATGGCTACGGTGCCACATGCTGGAGCATGGCTGGTTGCAGTCTGGGTCCCGTGTGGGAGAACTCGCCATCGTGGTCCAGCCAGCGTCAACATGTAGTACAACCAGCTAGCGGCCTGACAGGCGGACCGGGAATGCTTTGGGAACCAGTACTGCTCTGGCCGCCGGGGACACCGTGGTGCCGGCTTCGGGGTACAGGTCCCAGCGCGCGACTATGGAGGCCAGGACGAGCGTGGCCTCCGCGAAGCCGAACTCTTCGCCGATGCACTTGGTTGCCCCCGCGCCGAAGGGGAGGAAGGAAGCACGGTGTGCCGCCGCGGCGCCTTGTGCCGGGGCGAGCCAGCGGCCGGGATCAAAGCGGCGCGGGCGGGGATAGAGGTCGGGCCGGCGGTGCAGGATGTAGGGGCTGAAGATCACCATGCTCCCGGCCGGGAGGGTCCGGCCGGCGAGGATGGTCTCTCGGACGGAGATCCGCGGGATGGCCCAGGCGGGCGGGTACAAGCGGAGCGCTTCCCGCACCACCCGGGCTGCCAGGTCGAGCCGGGGCAGGTGTTCCCATCCGGCGACGTCCCGGCCCAGTACCGCGTCGGTCTCAGCGTGCAGCGCGTCCAGGACCTGCGGGTGGCCGCTGAGGAGGTGCAACGACCACACCACCGCCGCGGAGGTGGTCTCGCCTCCGGCGAGCATGAGGACGGCGACCTGGTCGGCCAGCTCCTTGTCCGACATGCCCTGGCCCTGCTCGTCGCGGGCCGCCAGCAGCCGGGACATCAGGTCGCCGCGCCCGGCCCCCGCCTGCCGGTAACCGTTAATGAGCTTGTTGACCTGGCCGCGCCAGTGAGCGACGGCCCTGGCGTAGTGCCGGTTGCTGGGCGTCGGCAGCCTGCCCCCCATGGGGAGCACCGCTCGCGCGTAAATGCCGCGGAGGAAGGCGTCGAATGCCTGGCGCAACTGTTCGGCCTCCCCGGAGCCGAGCTGCGAAGAAAACAGCGCCCTCAGCGCAACGGTGGTGGTGAGCTTGAACATCTCATCCACCATGTCGACGAGGTCGCCGTCCTGCCACTTATCCATGACGGCCGTGACCTCCTGCCGCATCACGGCGACGTATCCGCGCAGGTACTCATGCCCGAAGGCGGGCTGCATGACTAGGCGCTGGCGCCGGTGGTCCTGGTGCGTGGCCGTCGCCAGGCCACTGCCCATCGCCATCCGCACCCGTTCATAAACCAAGCCAGTCCGATCGAAGCCGTGAAAATCGGTCAGTACCTGGCGAGCCAGATCCGGATGGCACAGAACGAACGCCGGCCGGGGGCCGAGCCTGATCTCCACCAGGTCCCCGTAGGCCGGCAGGGAGTCGAGCAGCCTCAGCGGCCGGTGCCGCAACGCGATGACATGGCCGAGGAACGGCCAGGCTCCCGGCGCCCGCCCGAACCGCATCGCCGCAGTAGGTGCATCCGCAGAGCGTGCTCCGTCAGCAGACCGAAGGTTTCTCAACAGTGATCACTTCCTGGGTGAAGATGACGGGCCGCCGCCAATCGAGCGTAACTGCCGCAGCGGACCCAGGGCATCGCCGTCGGCGTACCAAGGTCCTGTCCGCCTGTCCGGAAAGGCACGCAACGCACGGCGATGCCACCGATGCTCGTGCCACGAGCCGTTCCGCGGTAGGCGAGCCAGGCGCCGACACGATCCGTTACCGAACCTAGCCAAACGGCCTCCCGGCACGGTTCGCGGCAATGGCCAGGCCGCAAAACCGGCGCCCCCAGTCGCCATGGCCGCGCTGCAGGCCGGAGGCTTGCGGGAGGTGAGCCCGAAGATTAAGCGCAGAATGCCATCGCGAAGTCTTGCCTTGGGTTTCATATTTGAGCAAGCATGTGAACCGCCATAGCCATCAGGGTGGTTGGAGGAACAACGTGTTCCATGTGCGTCTTCGTCAGAGGGGCCGCCGACTGGCATGTCCCGTCTTCGCTAGCGTGCTGGCGCTTGGGCTGGGGCCTGCAGGGGCGGTGGTGGCCGGCGGGAGCCTGCCGCAGCCAATGCCTACCGTGGGCGAGTACCAGTACCTCAGCGCGAGCACGACGCCGCCGGGCGAGCCAAACTGCTTCTCGGTGAGCCGGCGCTGCTTCACCCCCGCCTCCATGCAGGCCTCTTACAACCTGGCGCCGCTGTATGCGGCAGGGAACAAAGGCCAGGGCATGACCATCGCCATCATCGACTCCTTCGGCAACCCGAACATCGCATCCGACCTCGCCAACTTCGACACCCAGATGGGCTTGCCGCACATGTGCGGTGAAGCGGGCACAACCTGCGCTCCAGGTGCCCCAGCGTTCCAGCACGTCTATTGGAACGGCACCACCCAAGTGAAGGCGCCGCCGCCGAACAGCAATGGCACCGGGCAGCAGACCCGCAATATCTGGGCCCTCGAGACCAGCCTCGATGTCGAATGGGCACATGCCATCGCGCCGGAAGCCAACATCCTCAACGTCACGACGAATCCCGCGGAGACGCTGGGCGTGCAGGGCTTCCCCGCGATGATGGACGCGGAGCAGTACATCGTCGACCACCACGAGGCGACCGTCATCTCGCAGAGCTTCGCCGCAGCCGAGGAAACCTTCCCGAGCGTGCAATCGTTGCTGAACTTGCGGCATGCCTTCCTCTCAGCCGCGGCCAACGGCGTCACCGTGCTGGGAAGCTCCGGCGACGGCGGTTCGGCGAACTCGGCGAAGACGCCGGTCAAGAATCCCACCACGGTGCCCTACCCGACCGTTGAATGGCCAGCCTCCGACCCGCTGGTGACCGGGACCGGCGGCACCTACCTATGCACTGACCCCACCACTGGGACCGGCATCGACTCCACGGACCCGCCAGTGAACTGCCAGTCGAACCCCGGAGTCCGCGAGGTCGGCTGGATCGACTCCGGAGGCGGCTTCAGCCACGTCTTCGCCCGGCCGTCCTACCAGGACGCACTCCCAGCCGGCTCCACCGCGATCGGCTCCATGCGCGGCGTCCCTGACGTCGCATACAACGCGGGTTCCCGCACCGGGGTGCTGGTCTACGACACCGCTCCCGGTGATGCCCAGAGCGGCCTGCACTGCCCGAGCGGCAATCCGTGCAGCGCGGGCTGGTACGTGGTCGGCGGGACATCCGCGTCCTCCCCGCAGTGGGCGGGGCTGGTCGCAATCGCCGACCAGATAGCCGGGCACGGTCTTGGCCTGATCAACCCGGCCCTGTACTCGCTGGCCTCCGGGCCGGACTACAGCCACTACTTCTACGACGTGACCACCGGCAACAACCAGGCCGACCCCGCCATCCCGGGGTATCCGGCCACCACTGGCTGGGACCCGGTCACTGGCCTTGGAACTCCTAACGCCGCCACGCTGATCCCGGCACTAGCCGGCCACTGAGACCTTAGCGGGGGGATCCCTCTGGGGATCCCCCCGCTCGCGTTATCTCGCGCTGACCTGGGGTCTGCATCCTTCGCGCTGGACCGGACAAACAAATCCGCAGGTCGCGGACATGGGAGATTCAACACACCCTCGAACACTTCCGAGCTCACCCTGACCCAGGGCGTTGGGCGCGGGGCGTCTGAAACGCCCTGCCCGGCCCACTTACCGGGCTACGGATGAACCGGCTGGTCGTTGGGGGGTGGCAGGGTGCTGCCGTCGCGCAGCAGCACCGGTCCGACGGCGACGGAACCGCCGGCCGGCGGTGGCGGCACGGGTGCGGGGGTGGGCGCCGGGCTGGGCGGCGTGGGCTGGGTGATCGTGGTGCCGTACGCAGGCGGCGGTGGGTTGCTGACCGAGGTGTTGACGAGGTCGGCCAGGCTGGGAGCATTGTCCAGGCGCGGCACGCCGAGGGGCGGGAGGCCGAGCAGGTCGAGCACGGTCTTGCCGATGGACACGTGAGAGTTCCAGCGGGAGTCGATGCCTGCCTTGACCGGGCCGCCGAACATCAGCAGCGGAACGCGGGGTCCATAGGCAAGCTGGACGCCGTCCGGGGTGAACTCGACGTTGGGCGTGACGACGTGATCGTCCCACCCGCCCCAGTCGTCCCAGGTCAGCAGGAATACCGTACGCTGCCACAGCCCGGCCGCAACGATCGCGTCCACCGCCTGCCATATCTTGTCCTGCCCGAGGCTGACATCGGCGACCGGGTGCTCGTCATACGGGCTGTCATGCCAGACCATGCCGAGTGCGGGCAGCGCGCCCGCCTTGGCGTCGGCGACGATCTGATCAGAGCCGACGATATTCGCCGATCCCTTGATCTGCGTATAGAAGCTGACCGGATAACCGCTGCTGCCCGCGTAGACCTTCCAGGTCAGCCCATGGTCCTGGGCATGGCCCGGCAACGACGGCATGTCCCATTCCGGTTGCGCCTGGGATCGGGGCGGATTGCGCAGCGTAGGTGACTGGCCGCCGACGATCAGCAGGTGATTCGGCGTCGAGTTGGTGCCGAATCCCGAGCAATGATTTTCCAGAAACGCGCCGGTCGCGGCCAGGTAAGCGTAGTACGGCAGCACCGCTTCAGTGTTGAACTGGGTGTGCGTGGCCGGTGTGGGCAGGCCGTTCTGCTGCGCATGCAGCCACTTGGCATACGCCGCACGGTTGTGGGGCTGATCGTGCGCGGGCGGGTTGACCTGTACCGGCCAGCCGGTCGCCACGTTCGCTCCCCACGCCCGCATGGACGAGAAGTAATTGTCGGTCGTGTGGTTCTCCTGGGTGAACACCACGACGTGATCGACGATCTGAGCCACCTCCCTACCCTGGCGTCAGCATGGCCACCGGCGCAAGTGAACAGCTGCCATCCAGGGTGAGCAGAGGGTGAACACTTACCGGGCTGACGGCCCCCGCATTGCGCGGGTAGCGTGGATATGGCGACGTCTGACATGCGCCTTCTCGGCAACGGTGATCGGAGCCACTTCCGCAGCCGGATGGGAAGCCTGCCCGGACGGCAGCGAGCGCAGCAGGCGCCTTGCGGGGCTCACCTGGGAGTGAGAATGCCATGACAAGCCAGCGTAACGAGCCCAGGCCGCTGCGGGTCTGCTCGCTGCTGCCAAGTGCCACCGAAATCGTCGCCATGCTCGGAATGGCGGACTGCCTCGTCGGCGTCTCCGCCGAATGTGACTGGCCCGGCCAGGTGCGCGGCCTCCCGGTTGTCTCCGCCTCCCGAATCGACACCAGCACGCTCTCCCCCCGCCAGATTGATGAAGCGGTACGCCGTGCGGTCGCCTCCGGGCATTCCCTGTACGCCGTGGACGCCGAGCTGATCGAGCGGCTGAACCCAGATCTCATCATCACCCAGGATCTGTGCGCAGTCTGCGCCGTCTCCAGCGGAGAGCTGAGCACGCTGGGCACGGTAGCAGCCGAGACGATCACGGCTGACGCGAGATCGATCGCCGGCATCGGAGCGTGCGTGCTGAAACTGGCCAGCCGGCTCGGTGTCCCCGAGCGCGGGCGGGCGGTCGCTGAGGCCATGGACGCGCGGATCAGCCAGACCCGCGATCGTGTCCGCGGCCGGCCACGGCGAGCCGTGTTCGTATGCGAATGGCCCGACCCTCCCTTCGCCGCCGGGCACTGGGTCCCGGAGATGGTGGAGGCCGCCGGCGGCACACCGGTCCTCGGGCGGGCAGGCGAGCCCTCGTTCCCCACCACATGGGCTGAGGTCCGGCAGGCACAGCCCGAGCTGGTGGTCCTCGCGCCCTGCGGGTTCGACGCCGAGCGCACCGCACGCACCGCACAGGTTCCGCCACTAGGCTGCCCCGTCGTCGCCGTCGACGCGAACGCCTATTTCTCCCGCCCCTCACCCCGCATCGCCGACGGGATCGCCCAGCTCGGCCACCTCACCCACCCGGAGGCCGTACCAGACCCTGGCCTGCCCGCCATCACCATCGGCTGATGGATCCGCGCCCAGACGCGGTCCCGGCATGTTATGGATGGCCCCGGCGGGCTACTGTGACCACGGTCACCGAGTTGGCGGGCACCTGGTAGCTGAAGACGCCGTTCGAGCCCTGCAGGGTGGCGCGGCTCGGCACCACGGCGGCCGGGGCCGCCAGAGTGTTACCGGCCTGCGGGTCGGGGTTGCTGAGCACCTCGATGCCCGCCGCCGACGCGTTGCGCCCGCCGAATCGAACCGGTACCAGGCGACGTTCCCCCCGCCTGCGGCGCTTCGGCGGATACGCCCGCTCTCTCCGGACAGCAGGCCGCTAGGTGGCCTCAGCCGGCCCGGCACACGGCGCTCGCCATACCAGTTCGGTGCCCGTCCCGTCGGTCCCGGCTGCCCCTAGGCGCAGCTCGCCGCCCAGCTTCTCGGCGCGGCGGCTGAGGTTGCGCAGCCCGCTGCGGCGGCCATCGGCCGGAATCCCGATCCCATCGTCGGTGACCCGCACGGTGAGACAGCCATCGGTGTCCACATCCACGCTCACATCGACGCGGCTGGCTCTGGCGTGCCTGGCGGCATTGGAAAGGGCCTCCCGCAGTGCCGTGAGCATCTCCTCCGCGACCTCTGGCGAGATCTGCTCATTGAGTCTCCCGCCCAGGCGCAGGGACGGCGCGAAACCTGGCGTAGCCGACATTTCCTCAACAACACCGGCAATTGCTTCCCGCAGGTCAGGCCGCTTCTCCGCCCGGGACTGCAGTGCGTAGATCGCCGCGCGGATGTCTTTGATGGTCTCGTCCATCGCGTCCACGGCGTGCTGTACCCGGATGGCCACTTCGGGCCTGCCGATCATCGGCACCGTGCCTGCCAGGGACATCCCGGTCGCATACAGCCGCTGGATCACCAAGTCGTGCAGGTCCCTGGCTATCCGGTCCCTGTCCTCAAACAGCGACAGGCGCTCCGCGTCGCTACGGCGCGCGGCCAGTTCCAGCGCGATACCCGCCTGCGCCGCAAAGGAGCCCACGACATTCGCCGTTTCCTCCGGGAACGGCATTCCGCCGCGATGGCGGCCCACGGTGAGCACACCGCGCACCTCATCCGCCCCGCCCAGCGGGAACAGGACCGCCGGCCCGATATGCCCCATCGGCCCGCGCACGGACTCGGCCGTGCGCCGGTCACCGGCGAAGTCACTGACCATTATCGGCGACCCATTGCTCAGTACATGACCGGACAGCGACTGCTCAGCCGGGAGTACGAGGCCGCGCACGTCCGCAGCACCCTCCCCCTCTGCGAACCTGATCGTCAGCAGCCTGCCCTCCTGCTCCGGCAGCGCAAGCACGACCAGGTCGGCGCGGGACAGCTCACGCACCTGCCTCGTCACCACAGCGAGCACCTCGCCGGAGTCGGCGCCCGACAGCAGGCTCGTGGTGACCTCGGCGCTGGCCTGCAGCCACCGTTGCTGCCTGCGCGACGCCTCATACAGCCGGGCGTTCTCGATCGCCACGCCAGCCGCCGCCCCCAGCGCCACCAGCACCGCTTCGTCATCTTCGGTAAACTCACCGCCGCCACGCTTCCCGGTGAGATACAAGTTGCCGAACACCTCGTCGCGGACCCGCACCGGAACGCCGAGGAAACTCTCCATCGGCGGGTGGCCGGCGGGGAATCCCGATGACTCCGGGTGCGCCCCGATGTCCGCCAGCCGCAGCGGCCTCGGATCACGGATGAGAAGGCCGAGCAGCCCCCGGCCTTCCGGCCAGTGATCGATCTTCTTGATGGCGGCCTCATCCAGGCCCACGGGCACAAGCCCGGCCAGCCGCTGCCCCTCCCCGATCACCCCGAGCGCACCGTATCTGGCATCCACCAGCCCGACGGCTGCCTCGACAATCCGCTTCAGCGTGGTCTCAAGATCAAGGCCCGAGCCGACGGCGACAACCGCCTCAAGCAGGCTGTGCATCCGGTCACGCGTCGCGAGAACCGCCTGCAGCCGTGCCTGCAACTCAGCCAGCAGCTCCTCCAGCCGGAGGTGCAGCACGTCGGGCCGGCTACCGGCGTCAGGTTTCACCAGGCGACCCTTTCAGGCAGTGCGGTCCGGCATGCTCACTTTGATCCGTCATTCCACGGTGAACCGGCATGCCTAGCGTAACTACCCGTAGTGTCAGAAGCCAGATACCCGGGGCCGGTACCAGACCTGCGGCGCGCGGAGCTGAGGCTCACCACGCAGCAGGTCGCTTCCCGCACCGGGATCAGCCTGCGGTACATGGCCACCGCACCGGTCAGCCGTGCTCAAACCCCACCATGCCGGTCCCCTCCCAGGCGCCGGCCGCATCTCCGGGCCTCCCGTCCCTACGGACGCCAGTGTGGCGGGCTACCGGCCGTCCCAGGATTTGCCGCCCAGAAGCGGGTTCATGCTGTCAAACTCGCCCGATGGCGGTCCGGTCGTCGAGGAACTGCCGGACGCTGATCGTGGTTCTGGTATGGCACAGGGAGGCGCTAGATCATGATGATCAGCATGAAAGCCATGGTGACGCCCATCGCGATCCGGCAGCCTGTCTCCAGCCCGGGAGCGAGGGCGAGCCTGCGTGCCGCGCCGGGGCCGCCGCCGGAGGCACCACGGCTACCCGAAGCCGCTGGCTCTGTCTCGGCCGGCTCTGGCCACGCGGCCGGGCCCTGGCCGCCGCCGGCCGTAACCGGGCCAGCAGCGGTAACGGCCGTGGACGGGGCCGCGGCCAGGGCTGAAGCGGTCGCCAGCGCAGCGCCGGCGGGTGCGATGCCCGTGCCTGCGAGGTTGTAGCGCTTGTCAGCGGCGGGGCCGGAGAGCAGGTCGAGGTCCCGGACCGCATAGCCGGCCAGCAGGAGCGCGAAAAGGAGCGCCAGGGTGGGCAGGCGCAGTGTCTGCATCGCCGATCCGGATGCGCCGCCCATGCCGCTCATCCCCGGGCCGCCGCTCGCGGCCGTCGGCGCCGTGAGGGCGAGGAGCATGTAGACCATGGCCGCGCTGTGCACCAGGTGCGGCGCGTGGCAGCCGCGCACCAGGACGCGGGCGCCGCTTGCGCGCGTCTCCTGGTAGACGCGCCAGGCGAACCAGGCCGTCAGCACGCCGAAGATCACCTCCCACGCGCCGTCCGGCAGCGTGCTCAGTCCCGCCGTCAGCATTCCCGCCATCGCGATGCCCATCAGCAGGTGCGCGACGTCGATAACGTCGATATCCGCGTCTACGTCTCCGCCGCGCAACGAGCGCGACACGATCAGCCGGGCGGCGCTCACCACCGCGACCAGGAGCATGACCGCCGCGAATATGTCCAGGATCCAGCCGGGGATCGTCATGCTGTCACCCCTTCTTCCCCACCAGCCGGGGAATGACCGGCGGCCGGTGGCGGTGGTGCGGCCATGGTCCTGGCCGGCCAGTAGGCGAGCGCGAGCAGGGCGAGCAGCGGGCCCGAGTTGGGGTCGGTGCCCCCGCCGGTGAAGATCATCCCGAACGCCTCCCCGACAACCCAGATGAGCGCGGCCACCACGATGGCCAGGATCAGGGTGGCCCGGGCGGCCGGGGCCGGCAGGTAGACGCCGGCCGCGATCACTGCGAGCGCGATGGCCAGCACGATCGAGGCGGCCAGGCCCTGGTGGGCGAGGAGTGAGGCCGCATGCCTGTCGATGGCCGCGAGCCAGCCGGGCTCACCGTCCGCCATGCCGGCGATCATGTCGTGCAGCGCTTGGGGTGCCCGGTTCGCGGGCAGGAGAGCGAAGTAGGCCAGGCTGGCCCATAGCACGAGCCACAGCGCCCGCGCGGCCCGCGCCCCCAGCGGCCGCGCCGCCGTGAAGAGCGCCGGCCTGCCGCCGCGGTCCGCGGGCCACAAGAGCACCGCGAGCAGCGCGTAGAGAATCACCGCGCCGGGAGCGCCGCTGACCGGGTTTGCCGCCCCATTCAGAACTCCCCCGAGCCCTTCGCCGAACCACCACACGCCGAGCGACCAGGCGATCGAGGCGGCCAGGGCGGGCCGGACCGTCGGCCGCCAGGCGATCCCGAGCGCCAGCAGCAACTGGACGGTAGCGAAGATCGTGTTCAGCGGCACGCCGTGATGCTCGATGAGGCCGGCGTTCCAGGTGATCGGGCGGGCGACGACGGCGGGGTTGCCCAGTGCGGTCGCCGCGAGCATCTGCCCGAACGCCTTGGTGAACATGAAGGACTGGTACTGGAGCACGCCGTCGAGCAGCCACACGGCGGCCAGGACCAGCTGGAGCACCCTCCTGATGTCCGGCACTTCCCAGGTAGCATTCGCCGCCGTGCTCCGCGCCCCCCGCCAGGTGGCGCGGCTTCCCGCGGTGGCGATGTCGCTCATCCGGCGCTCCTCGCTCGTTCACCCAGGACCCGGCGCCTGCCAGAGGAATGCGGTTTCGGCACCGGGCCGGAATGGGCCAGGCCAGGGCGATTTCCGAGCATGCTCATCTCTGCAAAGAATAGTAGATGGCGTTAGTGGACAATGCAATATATACCGAACAGTACGCCATCAAACGCAAGCTACCTTGGACGATACCGTCCAGAGACGGCAGGGAAAGCCGCACGAACCAACCGGGCAGGCATGATGGATAAACCCTCCGGAAGTATTACCGGAACCATGGCTGGGTATTTGAAAAACCCGCCGGGGGTATTAACCAAACCCTCTGGAGGTATAGATGACGGCCCTCGGGAGGGCAACTTGTGCATTACCCGGGCAGTAAATGATTGACGCCCGTTGATCACCAGGCACCGCCGGAGCGGAAGATCGCCATCACCGATGATTTCGGCCAGCGAGTTCAGATGAGCGCGGACCAGTTCCAGGTGCTCGTCGAGGAGGCCCGTTCCGGGCGCCTGGATGAGGCGGTGGCCGGCCTGATGGCCCGCTGAACCGCGCAGCGATGGGCGGAGCGGTGGGGAGTACCGGCCCACGAGCCGGAACACGGTGATTTCTCCGGGCGGCCTGAGGCGGCGCAGCCGCGACAGCTCCCGGCAAGTCAGGTCGTGGCCAGGAGATAACCGCCGGCCTCGTCGAGCGCCTCGCTGACCACGTGCTCGGGCAGCGGCCCGTCGCTGGTGACGGTCACGCGGGAGACGCCGTCGGGCGCGAGGTCGACCGTCACGCCGGACACTCCGGCGAGGCTGGTCAGCTCGCTGGTCACCGCCTGCACGCAGTGCCCGCAGGTCATGCCGGTCACCGGGTAGGTCGTTGTCGGCATCAGGAGCCCTTTCTGTGATCTTGGCTGCCGGTCATGACCGGACGAGACGCGCGATCGCGTCGGAGGCTTCGCGGACCTTCTCGGCCGCGCTGTCTCCGCCTTCAGCCACCGCCTGGGTGACGCAGTGGCTCAGATGCTCCTCGAGCAGGCCGAGGGCGACCGATTGCAGGGCCTTGGTCGCGGCCGCCACCTGAGTGAGGATGTCGATGCAGTACTTGTCCTCGTCGATCATCCGCTGCAGGCCGCGGACCTGGCCCTCGATGCGGCGCAGCCGCTTGAGATAGCTGTCTTTGTCGTGGCTGTACCCGTACATGCCGCCCTCCGGTTCGTTGCGCGTCCAGCGCCTCACTCACCAGTAAATATGGTGACGGGCTGGCTGTTTTCCGGATGGTGCCGGAACGTGCCGCGCGCCAGCGCACGCCGCGCAGCTCATCCCCTCGATCGGACGCTCGACATCCCGCATGGCCGGCGTGGCCGCCTCAGCGCGCAATGGCGAAAGCACCTCCCGCATCCGCCTCCCGGTGGGCCGCTCGCCGCCCGGCTCGATGTCCGTAAGCATGCTTACGCGCGTCGTGGGCGGCTTCAGCAACATAATAAACTCCGTGCCCGTGCCACATACTACGACCCGTAGTTATACGCTGGCCACGTTGTTCCGCGGGCACGGCCGCATGAAGAGCGCAGGGCCGAAGGAAGGCGATAACCCGGTGAGTCCGGCGGCGAAGCTGTGCGGCTTCCTGCTGCTGCTCGCGGCGATCTTCGCCGGAGCGCACGCGGCCGGGGCACATCTCGGCCCGGTCACCATCGGCGTGTCCCAATCGGGGGGCGGCGGTTCGGGCTCGATGAACATGGGCGGTTCCGGCTCCATGAACATGGGCGGTCACTCCCCTGTCGCGCCGGGCAGAAGCGGCCGGCCATGAACGACACGGCGACGGGTAAGCCCGGAACGGGCGCCAGTGTACAGGCCGAACTGGTCGTCGGCGGGATGAGCTGCGGCGCGTGCGCGGCGCGGATCGAGCGGCGGCTGAACCGGCTGGACGGCGTGGCGGCGAGCGTCAATTACGCCACGGGCCGGGCCTGCTTCGCCAGCACCGGCGGGCGTGGGCCCGCCGAGCTGATCGGCGTGATCGAGTCGTGCGGATACTCAGCCACGTTCCCGGCTCCCGCCGCCGCGGCGCAGACCCCGCCCGACGACCTGGCGACCCGCACGCTGGGCCGGCGCGTCGCCATCTGCATCCCGCTGGCCGCCGCGGTCATCGCGATCGCGATGGTCCCGGCCGCGCAGTTCAGCGGCTGGCAGTGGCTGAGCCTGTTGCTGGCCGGCCCGGTGGCGGTGTGGGGCGCCTGGCCGCTGCACCGCAGCGCCTGGCTGGGCCTGGGCCACGGCGCGGCGACGATGGACACGCTGGTCAGCGCCGCGGTGGCCGTCTCATTCAGCTGGTCGGTATACGAGCTGCTGTTCAGCGCGGCCGGCGGCCCCGGCATGCGGATGTCGTTTGCGTTCACGTTCACCTCGGTGAGCGGGCATCCGCTGTACCTGGACGCGGCCGCCGGCGTCACCGCCGCAGTACTGACCGGCCGTTTCCTGGAGGCGCGGACCAGGGCGCAGTCCGGCGCCGCGCTCACCGCCCTGGCCGGGCTCGGCGCCAAGACCGTGGCCGTGCTGCGCGACGGCACGGAGCAGCGGGTAACCGTCGATGCCCTGATGGCCGGCGAGCTGTTCGTGGTCCGGCCCGGCGAGAAGATCGCCACCGACGGCGTCGTCACCGAGGGCAGCTCGGCCATTGACGCGTCGCTGATCACCGGGGAGTCCATGCCGGCCGAGGTCGGGCCGGGAGACGAGGTGACCGGCGCGACACTCAACATGAGCGGCCGGCTGGTGGTGCACGCCACCCGGGTCGGCGGGGACACGCTGCTGGCGCAGATCACCCGGCTGGTCAGCGAGGCGCAGAGCTCCAAGGCGTCCGCGCAGCGGCTGGCCGACCGGATCGCCGCGGTCTTCGTGCCGTGCGTGATCAGCCTCGCGGTCGCCACCCTTGGGTTCTGGCTGGGCGCCGGCCTGTCCGGGGCCGCCGCCGGGAGCGCGGCGGTCGCGGTCCTGGTGGTCGCGTGTCCGTGCGCGCTGGGCCTGGCGACTCCCACGGCGCTGCTGGCGGCGGTCGGCCGGGGCGCCCAGCTCGGCATCCTGGTCAAGAGCGCACGTGCACTGGAGGCGGCCCGCCGGGTCCAGGTCGCCGTCCTCGACAAGACGGGCACCATGACCACCGGAACGATGCGGCTGCACGCCATCACCACTTCGCCGGGGACCGGCGAGAATGAGGCGCTGTCGCTGGCCGGGGCAGTGGAAGACGCGTCCGAGCACCCGATCGGCCAGGCCATCGCCCGGGAGGCCGCCGCCCGTCTCCTGAGCGCTGTGGCCACGGTCGGCGGCACGTTGCGGTCCGGCGCCCGGAACTGGCTGCGTGACCTGGTGCGGGCCGCCGCGGGACCCGTGGCCTGCGCGGCCGTCCTGATCGGGCTGCTGTCTGTCTGGGTCGCCACCGGCGGGGCGGGCACCATCACGCCGGTGCGGATCCAGATCAGCCTGGCTGCCGTTCCGATGCGGGGCTACACGGCCGCCACGGCCTCCGCCGTGACCAGTGCGAGCACCTACCTCACCATCCGCAACCTGAGCAGCAAGCCGGATGAGCTGCTCTCGGTCCGCAGCCCGGTCGCGCGCCGGATCGTGCTGGAACGCCGCACCGGCCCTGAGAGCCCCGGTTCCGTGATCCCGGGGCTGACGATCCCAGCGGGGGCCAGTGTCACCCTGACCCCGTTCGGCAACGATGTGATCCTGATAGATCCGATGGCGTTCGAGACGGACGCCAGCGTGCCGCTGACCCTCACGTTCAGGCACGCCGGCCAGGTCACCGTCAACGCGGCCGTCACGGCGCCCGGCACGCCCTGACCGTCGCCACATGTTTACGGAAGGACCGTTCTACGGCGCATCCGCCCACAGGACCAGGCGGCGGGTGATCACGCCCTGCCCGATGTCATGGCCGCGCCAGAGCACGAACGTGTCTCCGGCTTCGAGATAGTCGCAGGCGTCGTCACCGAGCACGGTCATGGTCAGCTGAGTGCTGTGATCTACCGCCGCCCGCAGCGGCTCGCCGCGGGTGGGGGTGATGAGGGCGCTGAAGATCTTGTCGCGGTGGGTTGCGTGATGGTGTGCCCGCACCACGACGCGGCCGCCTGACTCGGGCAACGGCGCATCGGCTCCCTGGGCGCTGGCGGCCGGGTTCAGCTTGACGAGGGCGCAGTACTTGTAGCGCTTCATCTTCCCCACCGTCCCATCTAGGCAGGTCCGAACGATCCCTGGTGCGG
This sequence comes from Streptosporangiaceae bacterium, assembly GCA_035640715.1. Lineage (GTDB taxonomy): Bacteria > Actinomycetota > Actinomycetes > Streptosporangiales > Streptosporangiaceae > DASQVO01. The sequence continues at coordinate 705 of DASQVO010000286.1, read as the reverse complement.
AGCTTCGTATGGCCGCCGCATCTCTATGGGCACATGGTCATCACTGGCCGGGAGCGCCAGTTCCCCGCCGGGCTTCTTTCCATATCGTACCACGATTCAATTGGATCATGGTCGCGCAGTGCTGTGGGCCACATGCGGGAAGGGCAGCCGCGCCGAGTAGCGGCCTCGGGCACGAGGTGATGCGGGCGGGCCGGCGGCAGGCGCGGCCGGAGATCTAAGGACTAGCCTGTGACGGCAGCCGTCGCTTCCGCCGGCCCGGATTCAGGAGGCCCGGATTCAGGCGGCGCGGCGCCAGGCGTCCGCAATCGCAACGTAGCTGTCACGGCGCCGCTCACGGTCCAGGCTCGGGGTAACGACGACGATCTCGTCGACGTGGGCGAGCTGCTTCATCTCCAGGAGCCGCTCGGCGACGGCCTTCGGCTCACCGGTCACCATCCGGCCGTCGTCGTGCCGGCCAGCGCGGAACTCCTCCGATCGGGCGACGTCGCGTACCTGTTCCGGCCGCAGGGGCTCACGTATCCCTCGGCGGATGTTCTGGATGGTCAGCGTCCACGCTGCTTCGAAGTCGAGAACCGCCTCATCGTCGTCGCTGGCGAAGGCGAGCACCGACATCGCCGAGTACGGCGACCCGCCCCCCGCGCGCGCAGTGAACTCGCGGCGGTACTGGCGCAGCGCCTCGAATGCAAGCTCGGGGCTCATGTGATG
>DASQVO010000285.1:0-3032 GCA_035640715.1 Streptosporangiaceae bacterium | reverse complement strand
GGAGAACATGATGGCCAAGTACCTGCTGCTCAAGCACTACCGGGGCGCGCCGGCACCGGTCAACGACGTGCCGATGGACCAGTGGACGCCGGAGGAGATCTCGGCCCACGTGCAGTACATGCAGGACTTCGCCGCTCGGCTCGAGGGCACCGGCGAGTTCGTCGACGGTCAGGCGCTCTCCCCGGAGGGCACGTTCGTCCGCTACGACGGCGAGGGGCGGCCGCCGGTCACCGACGGCCCGTTCGCGGAGACCAAGGACCTGATCGCCGGCTGGATGGTGATCGACGTCGAGACCTACGAGCGGGCGCTCGAGCTGGCCGGTGAGCTGTCCGCGGCTCCGGGTGCGGGTGGGAAGCCAATCCACGAGTGGCTCGAGGTGCGCCCGTTCCTGGCCGCGCCCCCGGCCATCACGGAGTGACGCACGGTGGACGAGGCCTTGCTGCGGACCCTCACCCCCACCGTGATCGGGATCCTCGGCCGCCGCGGAGCCGGCTTCGCGGCGGCCGAGGATGCCGTGCAGGACGCCCTGGTCGAGGCCGTGCGCGTGTGGCCGGACGACCCGCCGCGGGACCCCAAGGGCTGGCTGGTCACCGTGGCCTGGCGTAAGCTCCTCGACGCCGCCCGCGCCGATACCTCCCGACGGCACCGTGAGGTACGCGCCGAGGGCGAGCCCATGCCCGGCCCGGGCGCGGCGGCGGACGACACGCTCCAGCTGTACTTCCTGTGCGCGCACCCGTCCCTGACACCGGCCTCGGCCGTCGCACTCACGCTGCGCGCGGTCGGCGGCCTGACCACGCGTCAGATCGCGCAGGCCTACCTCGTGCCGGAGGCGACCATGGCCCAGCGCATCAGCAGGGCCAAGCGGACCGTCTCGGGCGTCCGGTTCAACCAGCCCGGTGACGTCGCCACGGTGCTGCGCGTGCTCTACCTGGTCTTCAACGAGGGCTACTCCGGCGACGTCGACCTCGCCGCCGAGGCGATCCGGCTCACTCGCCAACTGGCGGCCAAGACCAACCATGAGGAGGTCGCGGGCCTGCTCGCGCTCATGCTGCTCCACCACGCACGGCGCCCGGTACGGACCGGCCCCGACGGCAGGCTCGTGCCCCTCGCCGAGCAGGACCGCAGCCTGTGGAACACCCGCCTGATCGCCGAGGGCGTCGACGTACTCCAGACAGCCCTCACCCGCGACCGCCTGGGCGAGTTCCAGGCCCAGGCCGCCATCGCCGCGCTCCACGCCGACGCCCAGACGGCCGAGGAGACCGACTGGGTGCAGATCGTCGAGTGGTACGACGAACTGGTGCGCCTCACCGGCAACCCGGTGGCCCGCCTCAACCGGGCCGTCGCGGTCGGCGAGGCCGACGGCCCGCGGGCCGGCCTGGCCGCCCTGGCGGGGCTCGACCCCGCCCTGCCCCGCCACGCCGCCGCCGCGGCGTACCTACACGAGCGTGACGGTGACCCAGTCACCGCAGCACGGCTCTACGCCGAAGCCGCCCGATCAGCGCCCAACCTCCCTGAACGCGACCACCTCACGCGACAGGCCGCACGGCTCAACGCGCAGCTGCGCAGTTGAGCGGCGGGCGGCAGGCATTCACCGACCCGATAGGGACGGTCTGCTCACCCTGTTGGCTGGCCGGACCGCGTCACTTGACCGTCACGAGCCCGAAGATCCCGTGCTCCTGGCACCTGCCCGGCGATCACCGCAAGCCGGACCACATCCGGGCAAGACCGCCCGGGACGCGGGCGGGCCCGGCCCGTCCGTGAACAGCACAGCCGCTTACCTGCGCAGTCTCAGTTGCCCCGTCCGCTGAAAAACCTCACTCACCCCCGCCAAACGTGCCAGGCATGGGCCGCCTGCCGCGACCGGGATGTCGCCGGCGCCGGCGTCGCGATAGCTCATGAACGAATCGAGTACCTCTACGGTGGCCATGATGCCGTCCTTCCTCGTGAAATCTGCTCTCACCAGGTTGGACACACGCTTCCTGCCGACTGTGACCGCGCTGACCTGATTATTTGGCGCGGACGCCACCGGAGCCGCGGGCTTGGACCGCAACGAGCTCGGCTCAATGCTGGTCGCCGCCGGCCTCGGTACAGCGGCCGAGCACGCGTTGATCTCGCTGCTGGCCCTCAATGGGCTGCGGGTCTCCGAAGCGGCTGGTGCCGACATCGAGAACCTGGGCATCGAGCGTGGCCACCGGACTCTGGTCGTTACCCGCAAGAGCGGAAAGGTTGTCACCATCCCGCTGGCACCGCGTACCGCCCGGGCGATCGACCTGGCCATCGGCGAACGGTGCGAAGGCCCGGTCTTCCTCGCCTCTGATGGCCGGCGGCTGGACCGGCACGGCGCCGCTCGGATCGTCCGCCGCGCCGCACGCCGTGCCGGGATCACCAAGCTGGTCGGACCGCATACGCTCAGACACGCGTTCATCACGGCGGCGCTGGATGCGGGGATTCCGCTGCGGGACGTGCAGGAGGCAGCCTCACATGCCGATCCGCGCACCACGATGCGCTATGACAGGGCAAGGGCCTCATTGGACCGCCACGCCACCTACATCGTCGCATACGTCGCCGGAGCTGCCCGGTAAACGAGGTACTCATGCTGGCCGTCTGCCTGGCATGCCCGCGGGACAGGCCAGGCGGCCTGGCAGCTACGCTCCTGCCGCCGTGTCCCCTGCGTAAGACTGGGCGCACTGTCGGCGGTTGTCAGTACCGTGACCGGCGTGAGCGACAGGAACTGGGTGCTGCATGACTTCGAGCTGGAGCCCGAAGTCCGCGACTGGCTGGACAGCCTCAGCAATAGCGACTTCAAACGGGTCGACGAGGTCGCCGGCATGCTCGCCGAGAAGGGCACCGGGCTGGGCGGGCCGTGGTCAGATCACCTGGAGGGCGCGGTGTGGGAACTCCGCGTCCGGTGGCCGTCAGGGTAACGTATTGGTGCAGGCCCGACGGCGTGATCGTGTTGTTGACCGTGTTCCGCAAGACCCGCCAGCATGATCAGCGGCAGATCGACCGGGCGGTCCGGGCGCAGCAGGTCT
>DASQVO010000284.1:0-19187 GCA_035640715.1 Streptosporangiaceae bacterium | reverse complement strand
TCGGCGGCCGGGCCCGAGGCGCCGGCGTAGTCGTCGATCCGCGCCGGCTGGCCCGTCTGGAATACCAGCGTGGCCACGTTCCGCCCGCCGAGGCTTACCCGGGCGCCGACGGGGGGCACCACGGCCGCGCTGGTGCTGCTCCATGCGGCGACCCTTACCGCGCCGTCGGGGCCGTACTGGACCATCGTCGCGTGATGGGCGTGCAGCAGCCTCCCGGCCTCCGCAGTGACCGCGGCGAACACCTCGCCCGGCGGCGCGGCGCGGGCCACCAGCGTCGCCACCCGCCGCAGCGCGGCCTGCTCGTCGGCGAACCCGCGCAGCTCCATCCGCGCCTGCGCATTCGCGATCGCGGTCGCCACCAGCTCAGTGAAACCAGCCAGCCGCGCCTCGGTATCGGCGGGCAGCGGCTCCCGCCTGGACGACGCGAACATGGCGCCCCACAGTCGGCCCTCGACGCTGACCGGCGCCCCGGCCACCGAGCGGAGGTCCCACTTGCGGGCGGTGTCGACGGCCGGGCCCGAGGCGTCGGCGTAGTCGTCGAGCCGCGCCGGTCGGCCCGTCTCGAACACCAGCATGGACACGGTCCGCCCCCCGGAGGGGAAACGAACGCCGATGGCCGCAGGGTCGTGGGCCGCCACCAGAGTCAAGGCGCCGTCGGGGCCGTACTGGACCATCGTCGCGTGATGGGCGTGCAGCAGCCTCCCGGCCTCCGCAGTGACCGCGGCGAACACCTCGCCCGGCGGCGCGGCGCGGGCCACCAGCGTCGCCACCCGCCGCAGCGCCGCCTGCTCCCCGGTGATCCGGTGGTCGCGGGCTCGCCCCGGCAAGGCAGACATCACACCGAGTGTACTGGGTTGAGTTTTACCTGTTCAGGGGCCAGTTTGGCTGGTGTGGCAGGTCCAGGGTCCGAACCTGGGGAGGCGACGCTGGGTGGTGGCCCTGGCACTCGGGCTACGGCAGGGCGAAGCGCTCGGGCTGAAATGGGAACACGTAGACCTCGAAACCGGCATGATGCGAATCCGCCGGAACCGGCTACGCCCCAAGTACGAGCACGGATGCGGGGACACGTGCGGCCGTAAGGCCGGATACTGCCCCGAACGCAAGCAGGTTCGCGCCGACACCGGCCCCACCAAATCACGCGCCGGACGCCGCACGATCGGGCTACCGGACCCGCTAATCAAGCTGCTGCGCACCCACCGGGAACGCCAGGAAGCCGAGCGCATCGCCGCCCGCCAGCTCTGGCACGACGAAGGATGGGTGTTCGCCAAGCCGGACGGCCGCCCCCTCATCCCGAACACCGACTACCACGAGTGGAAAGCCCTGCTCGATGAAGCCGGGCTACGGGACGGACGGTTGCATGACGCCCGGCACACCGCGGGCACGGTGCTCCTGCTCCTCCAGGTGCCGACCCCCACGGCGATGTCCATCATGGGCTGGTCAAGCCCCGCCATGGCCAAGCGCTATCAGCACGTGCTCGACGCCATCCGTAAGGACGTGGCCAGCCAGGTCGGCGGACTGTTGTGGGAGGGTATCGAGATCACCCCCGCCGATGGCGACGACGACCGGGACGACGACGGTGACGACGGGGCCGCCGGGGTGCCGATTCCGGCCTGATTAGACGGCAACTGAGACTAGACAGCCAAAGGGCCAGCCGCGCCGCACGGCTGGCCCTGACGTTTCCGCTGGTGAGAGGTGGCGGAGGATGCGAGATTTCGAACTCGCGAGGGCTTGCACCCAACACGCTTTGGAGGACAGAGGAGCGGGCGCCAGCCAGCCTGAGTGATGGCCAACGGGAGGGCTCACCTGTCTTCGTCTCTGCCGAGGCCAGCCCGGGCGGCCTGCGCGGCCTCGGTGATGGCCAGGGCCCGTTCCTGCAGCGGCCGGGCGTCGTGCGGCTGGCCCAGGTCCTGCAGGATCTGGGCGAGGTTGTTCAGGTCGCGGGCGACGTCGGGGTGGCTGGGCCCGTAGGCGGCCTCGGTGATGGCCAGGGCGCGTTCTTGCAGTGGCCGGGCGTCCTGCGGCTGGCCGAGGGCCCGCAGCGTCATGGCGAGGTTGTCCAGGTCGGTGGCGACGGTGGGGTGGCTGGGCCCGTGGGCGGCTTCGTCGATGGCCAGGGCGCGTTCCAGCAGGGGCTGGGCGTCGTGCGGCTGGCCCAGGTCCTGCAGGATTGAGGCGAGGTTGTTCAGGGCGGTGGCGACGGTGGGATGGTCTGGGCCGTGGGCGGCCTCGGTGATGGCCAGGGCGCGTTCCAGCAGGGGTTGTGCGTCGGTGAACCGTGCTTGCACCTGCAGGTATGTCCCGGCCCGGTCGAGCAGCCAGGAGGCATCCGTCATCACTTCGGTGCCGGGCTGCCCGGCGGCGGAGTCGAGGTGACCGGTTGCGGCCAGCACGTGTGGCAGCAGCACCGCCCACCTCGGCCAGTCCTGCGGGGCACTCATGATTTGCCTGGGCGCGTCAGCGCGCAGCAACCCCAGCGCCACCGCTAGCGGGTCGACTGCTAGCCCCGTAGCCTGCCCCGATATCCGATCAGGCATCAGGGGTGTCCTCGAAGGTGCTGGCAGAGGGGGCCGTGCCGTTGCGACGGGCCCGGATGGTGGCCTGGATGAGCCGGTGAAGTTGAAGTCCGGCGGAGGTGCGTTTGGCTAGGGAGTAGTCCACCAGGACGGCGACAGTCTCGATGAAGGCGAGTTGATCTGTGGCTTTAGACGAGAGAGGTTCGGGCAGCAGGCTGGGATGGGAGGTAAACAGGTCCAGCGGGATCGGTTCGGGGGCCAGGTAGGCACATACGCTCAGCAGTTGCACCGCTGCCAGGCTCTCCCCGGTGATGCGTTCAAGGCTGATGTCCCACAGACTTGCGATCGTGTCGTTACGGGCGGCGACCATACCGCGCGTGTACAGGTCGGCGGCACGGCTGCGCAGCAACTCCAGGTACTCGGGGGCGGGCATCTGAGTGAGGTCCAGGAAGGCGGCGGCCTGTTCCAGCGCCAGCGGCAACCGGCCAAGTTCCTCGGCGATCTGCTCCCCGACGTCCTGACCCAGGCTAGGCACGCGGGAGCGCAGCATCTGTACCGCGTCCGGCAGGTCAATCACGTCCAGGTCCAGTACCTGCCCTAGTGCGGCAAAGCCGCCCCGGCGGCGGGTTGTGGTGAGCACGTGGCCAGGGATGCCCGCTGGCAGCGGCCCGGTAGGCAGCCACGGCTGAATATCTTCGGCCGCGTCGACGTTGTCGAAGATCAGCAGCCATCCCGGTACGTCGCGCAGCTGTTCGTGGAGCTGGGTTTGCAGTGCCTCAGGTTCGGTGGGTGGGTCGAGGCCCAGTTTGGTGGCCAGTGCGGTGAACTGGTCCGGAATCGCGGCTGGCTCTTCCGCAGCGATCCACCACACCACGTCATAGTCACTGGCGTGGGCGTATGCGTATTCCGTGGCCAACTGCGACTTGCCGACCCCGCCCATTCCGCGCACGGAATGCACCGTCACCGTCGACCCAGCACTCAGGCCACGAGCAACCGCGTCCAGTTCCGAGCCCCGGCCCGTGAAGTTCGGGTTGCGCGCGTGAATATTCCATACTCGCGGTAGCGCCCCCGGGAAACGGGGCTCACGCGGCATGGCCCGGAGCTCACGCGGCATGGCCCGGCCCGCTCCTGGGAAACTGGGCGGTGCAGAAGGTTTGGCCCGGTCGGCCAGCGCCGCCGAGACCATCGTCCGCAACCGGGCCCTAGCTTCGGCCTCGGTGCGGCCGAACAGGTCCACCCCCACCACCCCCGCGAGCAGCCCAGGCCGGTCACAGTCACTCACCCGCACGGGCAGGAGCTTGCGGCCCGCGCCATCCGGGTCGCTGGCCCAGGCAGCCCCCCATTCGGCGCTGCCATAAACCGACTGTAGGTAGGCGTCGGACAAAACGGCGATCGTGCGGGCCGAGTCGCGCACCCCAGACTGCATCCCCTGAATCCAGTTGCTCCCTGGCACAAAATCCCATGCCTGGATCAAGACCCGGTGACCGTCTTCCTCCAGTATCCAGGCGATCCACTCCGCCCAGGCCCGGTCCGCCTGCGTATAGGAGACGAAGAAGTCCCACCTGCTGCCTGGATCCCCGCCCATTACCACATCAGAAACAATCCCACACTATTAGTACAGTTCTCCAGAATCTGGATCGAATTGCCTGGTGCTCCAACGATCAACCTGCTCGGAAACGAGAGCGATCTGATCGCTGCGCATGTGCCTGCAAGAGGGAGCACCGACGGCGCCGTTTCTTCGCTAGCACAGCGTGAAACACTCACTACTGCTCTTCGCGGTATAGGACGGATGGCTCATTCCGGGCCCGACGACTCGCAACCGAGCTATCCAGCATCCGGGAGCCGGGATGCCAAGGGGAGAGGCGGTCGCCCGGCACGAGGCGTGCGGCAGAGCGTGTGAGCATGCCTGTCTGAAGGCCGAATGAGACTAGGAATGAGACTAGCGGGCATGCCCAGCCACACCGGGCGCATGCCCGCTCCGGCATACTTCCTGGTCAGAGGTGGCGGAGGATAAGGGATTCGAACCCTTGAGGGGTTGCCCCCAACACGCTTTCCAAGCGTGCGCCCTAGGCCACTAGGCGAATCCTCCGCGGCAAGCTTATCGTGAGGACGAGGGCGGTAGGTCCGGGTCTACGGTAGGCAACACCGTACTTGAAGTGCTCTGTCTGCGGCTGAGGCGGCCCGGCCTTCGGAGTGCAGCCGGTGACGCAGACCTGGTGCTGATGGTGCGGCGCTCAGTTGGCGGCCGCGGCGGTGTACCCGAGGCCGCGCACTGCCCGCAGCGAGGGATGCGCATCGGGGACAAGGGCGGTCTGCGGCGTGACTAGACTTGCTCAAGGCCCCCCGCGCGGCGTCCACCCCGCCAACCCCCCCAGGGCCGGAAGGCAGCAAGGGTACGCGGGCTCTGACGGGTGCGCGGGGGGTCCTTTCCCGTCCAAGGGAGTCCCGTCCTGGCGAGGATGGAGTCATGGCAGAAGCTCCTTCGGATCCGGCGCAGCCGGGAACGGCTGGGATGCGCCTGGCGGCTGCTGCCCGGGCCCAGGCGGGCCTGGCCCTGTACCGCAAATACCGGCCGGCGACATTCGCTGAGGTAAAGGGGCAGGAACAGGTTACGGAGCCGCTGCGGCAGGCGCTGCGCAGCGGGCGGATCAATCACGCCTATCTCTTCAGCGGGCCGCGCGGGTGCGGGAAGACGTCGAGCGCGCGCATCCTGGCCCGCTCGCTGAACTGCGTGCGGGGGCCCACTCCGGATCCCTGCGGGGAGTGCGAGTCCTGCGTTGCGCTCGCGCCGTCCGGCCCGGGGAGCATCGACGTGATCGAGATCGACGCGGCCTCCCACGGCGGCGTCGACGACGCACGCGAACTCCGGGAGCGGGCCTTCTATGCGCCCGTCGCCGGGCGCTTCAAGGTCTACGTCATCGACGAGGCGCACATGGTGACGCAGCAGGGCTTCAACGCCCTGCTCAAGCTCGTTGAGGAACCGCCGCCGCACCTGAAGTTCATCTTCGCCACCACGGAGCCGGAAAAGGTCATCCCGACTATCCGGTCCCGGACGCACCACTACCCGTTCCGGCTAGTCCCGCCGGCCGTCCTGCGCCAGCTTCTCGAGGACATCCTCGTTAGGGAGGGCGTCACCTTCGAGCCCGATGTGCTGCCGCTCGTGGTACGCGCGGGTGCCGGTTCCGTCCGGGACTCGCTGTCGGTTCTCGATCAGCTCGTTGCGGGCTCCGACGAGTCTGGGCTCAGCTACGAGCACGCCATCGCCCTGCTCGGCTACACCGACGCGACCCTGCTCGACGAGATGGTCGACGCATTCGCGGCGGCGGATGGCGCATCCGTCTTCCGCGTGGTGAACCGCGTGATCGAGGGCGGCCACGAGCCGCGCCGGTTCGCGGCCGACATGCTTGACCGGTTCCGCGACCTGATCGTGCTCGCCTCCGTGCCCGATGCCGGCCAGACCGGCCTGATCGACGCGCCGCCGGACCGGCTGGAGCTGATGAGCGGGCAGGCGGCACGGTTCGGCCTGGCGAGCCTGACCCGCGCCGCCGAGATCGTGAGCACTGGCCTGGACCAGATGCGGGGTGCTGCATCGCCGAGGCTGCTTCTGGAGCTGATGTGCGCGCAGGTCCTGCTGCCGTCGGCCAGCACCGACGAGAAGGCTCTCCTCGCCAGGCTGGAGCGGCTCGAACACGGGAGCGGCATCTCCGGGCCGCCGCGGGCTGCCGCGCCGTCCGCTCAGGCACGCCGGGCAGCGGTGCCGGTGAGGCCGCATCCGTCTGCCGCCGCCCCGGAATCACCGGCCGGCCTCGCTGACTCACCTGGCCCGATCCAGCCTGGATCGGGCCAGGCCGGGCCGGCGCCAGGTCCCGCTGGCTCACTGGCGCCCGAGCCACCGGAGCCGTCTGGCCCGCGGGTGTCATCCGGCCCGGAGTCGTCTGGCCCGGAACCGTCCGGCCCGGGGACGTCATCTGAGCCGGGGCAGCCATCACGACAGATGGATCCGGCCGGCCCAGGGCCAGCGGACACCGAGTCGTTCAGTCGGAACTGGGACGCGGTTCTCGAGGCCATGATGCGCGAGCGCAAGGTCGCGTGGATTTTGCTCAGAAACGCGACCGTCGTATCGCTTGAGGATGGCGTCCTCACTCTCCGGTTTGCCCGGGACGGCGACGTCAAGGGCTTTACCACCAGCGGCTGCGACGCGGATCTGAAGCGGGTCCTCAGCTCCCGGTTCGGCCTGGACGTCAGGATCAAGGCGGTGTCGCCGAACGACCCCGCTGAGGGGGTGGCTAGCCGTAATCGCCGGGGCGGGCTGCACGCCGCCCCGGAACGCCCGGCTGCGCCCGCGGCCTCGCCCGGGGATCAGGCAGGACGCAGCGGCGGTGATGGGCGAGGCCGGGGAGCTGCTGACGATTCCGAAGGCCAGGCAGGCTCTCGGGACTGGGGTGGCCAGTCAGGCCAGGACGGCCGGGAAGGCCACGGCGGACAGGCAGGCGGCATTCCAGGAGGTGGCCTGCGAGACGCCCCCGGGAGCGAGTCGGCAATTACGCCGGCCGCCGGCAGCCCAGGCCTGGTCGGCGGGCTGGCCCGGGTGGGATCCGGGGCGTTCGGTGGCTCCGGTGGTCAGGGCTGGCTGGCCGCTTCAGCGGGTCCCGGCAGCCCAGGAAACCAGGGCCAGCGCTTCGGCCCGGATATCGTGGACGCGATCGAGACCCCCGATGCCGATGACATGGCGTCGCCCGGTCAGGCTGAAATCACCGGCATGGACCTTATCCAGCGTGAGCTTGGCGGGCAGGTCATCGGCGAGATCGAGGACTGACTCGGTAGCGGTCGCTCGCGCTCGCGTCCCGGACGGCCGTGCCCTGTTTTCCGGAGAAGCCTCAGGCCGTAGGCTCTCCAGTGACAGCGATCGCGCGGGCCCGCCCGCCGGGCTCGGACTAGCCGGCGGGTCAGACGCCGCCCCGGCCGCGTTCAGTCGGGTCTCGTGCAACCGCACGCTGATAATGACACCTATTGGGGGCGAAGTGGAACCTGACGGCCAGCTGGATATGCAGCAACTGCTCGCCGCGGCGCAGCAGATGCAGGAACAGCTCATGAATGCCCAGCGGGAACTTGCCGACACCGAAGTGTCGGGCACCGCGGGCGGCGGTCTTGTCACGGCCCGGGTCAATGGCCAGGGCGAGTTGGTGGATCTCAGCATTGCCCCGGCCGCCATCGACCCGGATGACCTGGAAGAGACTGCTCAGACCATCGCCGACCTCGTGCTTGCCGCCGTGCGCGACGCGTACACGAGAGCCGGTGACTTGCAGCAGGAGAAAATGGGCCCGTTCGCGGCTGCTCTCGGCGGCGGTATGCCTGGCATGCCAGAGATGCCCGGAATGCCGGGAGTACCCGGAGTCCCGGGAGCGCCCGGGCAGCCGGGGAGCCCGGGCCTGCCCGGCGCCGGCGACGAACCGCGCGGCGAGTAGCTTTCACCGAACCATGTCCGTACCACCCCGCCGTCGGCCCCGGATGAGAGCAGCGCCAAGATCGGCAGCGCCATCAGCAGTAAGCGCGAGTCCGGGCACCCGGTGACCTAGCGAATCAGGATCTGACGTGTACGAAGGGGTCATACAGAACCTCATCGACGAGCTTGGGCGGCTGCCCGGCGTCGGGCCGAAGGGAGCGCAGCGGATCGCCTTCCACCTGCTCGCTGCCGATCCGGAGGATGTGCGGAAGCTCGCGTCAGCGCTGGTCGAGGTCACCGAGCGAGTGAAATTCTGCCGGACCTGCGGGAACGTGGCGGAAGAGGACGAGTGCCAGATCTGCCTTGACCCGCGCCGCGATCCTTCGGTGATCTGCGTGGTTGAGGAGCCGAAGGATGTCGCGGCCGTCGAGAAGATCCGCGAGTACCGCGGGCGCTACCACGTGCTGGGCGGCGCGATCAGCCCGATCGACGGGATCGGCCCGGAGGAGCTGCGGATCAGGGAGCTGATGACGCGGCTCTCCGACGGTACGGTCACCGAGCTGATCCTCGCCACCGATCCGAACCTTGAAGGCGAGGCGACGGCAACCTACCTCGCCAGGCTGGTCAAGCCGATGGGGGTGCGTGTCACCCGGCCGGCCAGCGGCCTGCCAGTGGGCGGTGACCTGGAGTACGCGGACGAGGTCACTCTCGGGCGCGCGTTTGAAGGACGGAGATTGCTTGATGTCTGACACGGCAGCGGGTGAAGGCCGGAGGGCTCCGAGAGCTCAGCAGAGCGATGAGCCGGAAGGCGAGTGGAGCCCGCTCGCGGACCGGATCGCCGGGAACGTCAGAGATTTCCTCGACGGGGTGGAGGCGCTGGCAGGCGCTGACGGCAGCGCCAAGGCAATCCCGCTGCTGCTGCTCGAGGTCTCCCAGATCCTGCTGGCGGGAGCACAGCTCGGTGCCAGCACGGACGTGATACTGCAAGGCAACCGGGAGCCGGAGGTAGGCGAGGACCCGGACATGGACGCGCTCCGCGCGGGCCTGGCCCGGCAGCTGCCGATCTGGGATGACTACGCGGAGCTTTTCGACCCGTATGCGGATACGCAGGGAATGCCGTTCCGCATCTCCGACGACATCGCGGCCGTCGCGGCCGACCTTATTCACGGGCTCAAGCATTACCAGGCGGGCCGCAAGCTAGAGGCGCTGTGGTGGTGGCAGTATTCCTACTTCAACCACTGGGGAACGCATGCCGGTGCCGCGCTTCGGGCCCTGCACGCGGTGGTGGCGCACGCGCGCCTGGACGTGGCCGAGGAAGGCACGGCCCTGTAAAGGAAACCCAAGGCCAGTTAGCCGATCGAGAGCGTAGTGGCACAACCGGCCCAGCGACCCCGGGCCGAAGGCCCGGGTGAGCGGCCGGTGTATCGGACAGCACCGCAGCAAACTGACGGGGGGTTCCGGGGGGTCGTCCCCGGGCCAGCACGGTAATAAATTTCCAGCCTCGTGGCGGCCCTGGATACACTCAACGTCTGTCTGCCAGCAATACGTCTGTCTGCCAGCAATCGGGAGGAGCGGCTGTCCGTGGCCCTTGTCGTGCAGAAATACGGTGGCTCCTCGGTAGCCAACGCAGACGGGATAAAGCGGGTGGCCCAGCGGATCGTCGCGACGCGCAAGGCCGGCGACCAGGTCGTCGTGGTGGTCTCGGCGATGGGCGACTCGACGGACGAACTCATTGACCTGGCCAACCAGGTAAGCCCACTGCCGCCGGCTCGCGAGCTGGATATGCTGCTCACGGCCGGCGAGCGGATCTCCATGGCGCTGCTGGCGATGGCGATCGCCAACCTCGGCCTGGAGGCCCAGTCGTTCACCGGATCGCAAGCCGGTGTCATCACCGACTCGTCCCACGGGAAGGCGCGCATTATTGACGTGACGCCAGGCCGGATCGCCACGGCGCTCAACGGCGGCGCGATCCCCATTGTGGCTGGCTTCCAGGGCGTGTCGCAGACCAGCAAGGACATCACCACGCTTGGCCGGGGCGGATCCGACACCACGGCCGTCGCGTTGGCCGCCGCGCTGAACGCGGACGTGTGTGAGATCTACACTGACGTCGACGGTGTCTTCACCGCCGACCCGAGGATCGTCGCCACCGCGCGGCAGATCCCGCGGCTGTCGTATGAGGAAATGCTCGAGATGGCCGCCTGCGGCGCCAAGGTGCTCATGCTGCGCTGCGTCGAGTACGCGCGCCGCTATGACATGCCGATTCACGTCCGCTCCTCCTTCAGCAACAAGGAGGGCACCTGGGTCAGCGGTCACGCGGGGCAGAAGATGGATTCGGGGCAACTAAGCACGGCATTGGCTGGCGCCGGGCAGGATGCGGAGGATTCCGAGGTGGAGCAGGCGATTATCTCCGGGGTCGCGCACGACCGGAGCGAGGCGAAGATCACAGTCGTCGGCGTTCCCGACCGGGTCGGCGAGGCGGCGGGGATCTTCCGTGTCATCGCGGACGCTGGCATCAACATCGACATGATCGTGCAGAACGTCTCTGCCGTGGCCACTGGCCGCACCGACATCTCGTTCACGCTTCCGCGCGACGACGGGCAGGCCGCCATGTCCGCGCTGCGCCGGCTTCAGGACCAGATCGGCTTCGAATCGCTGCTCTATGACGACAGGATCGGGAAGGTGTCGCTGATCGGGGCCGGCATGCGTTCCCATCCCGGCGTCACCGCCACGTTCTTCGGCGCGCTGGCCGGCGCCGACGTGAACATCGAGATGATCTCGACCTCCGAGATCCGTATTTCCGTGGTGGTGGACCAGAAGGACGTGGACGAGGCCGTCAACGCCGCGCATAAGGCGTTCGACCTGGACGCGGACGAGGTCGAGGCCGTTGTCTACGGAGGGACGGGACGATGACCGCGAAGCCAACCCTGGCCGTCGTCGGCGCCACCGGCGCCGTCGGCACGGTGATGCTCGACATCCTCTCGACCCGGGAGGACATCTGGGGCGAGATCCGGCTGGTCGCCTCGCCACGTTCGGCCGGGCGCACGCTGCGTGTCCGTGGCCGCGAGACCGAGGTCCTGCCGCTGGCGGAAGAGGTTTTCGACGGGGTCGACGTGGCTATGTTCGATGTCCCGGACGAGGTCTCCGCCGAATGGGCCCCGGTAGCCGCTGCGCGGGGCGCCGTCGTCGTGGACAACTCCGGTGCGTTCCGCATGGACCCAGACGTCCCGCTCGTGGTGCCGGAGATCAATCCCGAGCAGGCGGCCAACCGGCCGAAGGGGATCATCGCGAACGCGAACTGCACCACGCTGTCACTTATCGTCGCCGTCGCCGCGCTGCACAGGGCGTTCGGCTTGCGCGAGATGATCGTGGCGTCCTACCAGGCCGCCTCCGGGGCCGGTCAGGCGGGCATCGACACGCTTTACGCGCAGCTGGACAAGGTCGCGGGGACCCGCGCGCTCGGGCAGCGGGCCGGTGACGTACGTGGCGTGGTCGGTGATCTCGGGCCCTTCCCCGCGCCGCTCGCGCTGAACGTGGTGCCCTGGGCCGGGTCGCTCAAGGACGACGGCTGGTCATCGGAGGAACTGAAGATCCGCAACGAATCCCGCAAGATCCTGGGGATGCCGGACCTGCGCGTGTCAGCGACCTGCGTCCGGGTGCCGGTCGTGACGACGCATTCGGTGGCGGTGCACGCTGTCTTCTCCTGCGAGGTCGGACGAGCCGACGCGCAAAGCGTGCTGCGGGGTGCGCCGGGCGTGGTGCTTACCGACGAACCAGAGCGGGGCGAGTTCCCGACGCCGGCGGACGCCGTCGGCACGGACCCGACCTGGGTAGGCCGGGTCCGTCAGTCGCTGGACGACCCGCACGCGCTTGATCTGTTCATCTGCGGCGACAACCTGCGCAAGGGCGCCGCGCTTAACACGGCACAGATCGCTGAGCTGGTCGCCGCGGAACTCGTGTCCGCAGGCGCCTAGCGATCCTTGTCGCTAGCTTCTGGTGCTCCAGTAGTAGATCGTTACCTTCAGCGTGGGACGGCTGGACGCTGGCACTCGTGGACTATGGGCCCAGGATTGCCGTTGTCGTTCATCGAGGCGGACCGGCCATACCTCGGGAAGGAATGAACCGGTCCGTGCACGACTTCAGGAGCGAGACTGGCTCGTATCGGCGCCGTAGCGCAGCCCGTCGATGAGGAGCGCGACCATGCGCTGGCTGTACGCGACTCCCTCGTCCGCCACGGGCAGGCACAGATTGGCGACGGCGTGCAGGAGGTACTTGGGGCTGATGTCGGCACGGAACGCAGCCAACGGCACGGTCAGCATCGCGATCGCCCAAACCTTCACGCTAGAAACTGGCGTACCACACTGAACATCAGGAAAGCGGGCACGCCCGCGGCAAACTCCTTCTGCTGCCCGGAGTTCCGACGCCGCCCGCTAGCTGATCCCGTTACGCGACAGAAGCGCGCCGACGGGCCGGGTGGGTCCGAGCCGAGCCGTCATGTGGTCCCGAATGAGGTTGACAAAGCCAACCAGGGCTGCCCGGACGCGGCGGTGGCCGCGCGGAGCACCAGCCGGCCTCCATGCCGGTGGTCGTGGAGTGCTTGCCGTCTGACGATATGCCCGATTTATCCCAGAAGAATTTTTTGCCGGAATCACTCATATTTGCCGGATTTCTGAGACTCCGGAAATCGTGGATTTAGCGGATTTGTGCGCTCCTGCCGGTATAACGGGCATGTAAATCTGCCGAGGAGGGACGTGTTCCCGTACTTCCTCGGCGGCGCATCTGCGCGCACCGGGCGGAGGTGGGTGCCTTCCGCCGCGGAGCGCGGCTGCCCAGGTGATCGCCGTGCCCATGCGCCGCCGTTCGTGGCTGCTGCCCGCTGCTGAGCAGCAGGTTCGTGGCTGCGCCGTCACTGACTGAGCTTCCCCCGGATGCGGCCCCGCTGTTACCGGTGCCGCTCGTGCTGGTGCCGCCGCCACCGCGCGGACGTTCCGGGCGAACGCGGCGAGATACCGGATCTACGGAGTTTATATATCGTTTCGTCACCGGACCGTGACCCAACATGCTAGCGTTGCCCATGTAACGCTGAAACATGATAGTTGACACTTATTGTCCATTTTTGATCATACGGAATGTGCGCTCTCAGATCTCTCTGGATCGTCACGATCTTGAGGAGGTATGTCGTGACAACGACTCGCATCCGCTCGCGGGGCCATGTGGACGTTCGTTCCTCGGCTGCGCGTGAAGGCGCAGAACGCAAGCCGGTCATCCTGGTGTCCGTAGCGGTCATCGCGATCGCGCTCATATTCGCTGCGATAACGACATCGGCCGGCCGTGCGGTGGTAGCCGCTTCACAGCATTTCCTCCTGAAATATGGTGGCGTGTTCGCGCTCATCGCGCTCACCGCATCGGTCGGGATAGGCCTCGTGGCCACGGACCGGATCATCATGTCGCCAGGTCGCAGGGTACTCGCGCAGGCCGTGCACCGGGCCGTGTCGTTCGGCGCGCTGGCGTTCCTGATCATCCACATCGTGCTGGAGATAACGGCGAAGAAGCTAGAGGAATCGGCTACCCTGCACGTCCACCTCCTTGACGCGTTCGTGCCGTTCCTTTCACAGTACCGCACATTTTATATGGGGCTCGGAACAATATCCTCGGACCTCATTGTGCTGATTGTGGCCACCGGCATCGTCCGGCGGCGCTTTACCGCCAGCGGCAATGCGTGGAAATGGCGGGCGATTCACTACACGTCCTATGCGGCACTCCTGCTCGGAGTCGTGCACGGGCTGCTGGCAGGCCGGAAGGCAATAGGCTCCTACGTGTACTGGAGCTACGGGGCCGTCATTGCCCTCGTCGCGCTGGGTGTCCTGGTGCGGTACCTCGCGGCGTCCCTGCGATCCAAGGACATCGTCGAGTCCGCCGCGGCCACGTCGCGGCGCGGCGGCACAGGACCGATGCAGTCGATGCCGACGCGCGCAGCGGCGCTCGGCCTGATGGGACAGGTCAGCGGGGCGATGCCACTCGGCGGCGCTACCTGGGCCATGCCGGCGCTCCAGGCGGCGGGCCCTGGGTCGGCCGTGTCGCTTCCGCCCCAGTACGGGATGGCCGACGAGCGGCCGCAGGCCCAGCAGGCGATCGCGACTCCCCCGGATCCGGCGGGCGCTGGCCGGATGCCGCGGTACGAGCCCGGCTACGACGGGCCACCCCGGTA
The DNA here is from genome assembly GCA_035640715.1 of Streptosporangiaceae bacterium. GTDB lineage: Bacteria > Actinomycetota > Actinomycetes > Streptosporangiales > Streptosporangiaceae > DASQVO01. The sequence goes on along the minus strand of DASQVO010000284.1, from coordinate 5,026 downwards.
CGAGGGCGCCCCGGCGCGGCGCCAGCCGGAATACGACGCACTGGCAGCACGGCAGCAACCGGAATATCCGGACTACGATACGCCGACCGTACAGTGGAATGCCGCGCCTTCCAGCCAGCCCATGCCCAGCCAGCCGCCGTCTGGCCGGTCTGTGCCGTCGCGCCGGGCCGGCTACCAGACCGGACCCCAGCCTGCGGTAGACGGAACCGGGCCTCAGCCCGTGCACGGGACGGGGCCTCAGCCCTCGTACCGGACCGGGCCGCAGCCCGCGGTGGACGGGACCGGGCCTCAGCCCTCGTACCGGCCCGAGTCCGGTTACGGGACGGATCCCCGCTACGGCCAGAACCCGGGATACGGACCGGATTCCCGTTACGGACAGGAGCCTGGCTACGGGCGCGACACAGGCTACGGGCCGGATCCCGGTTACGAAGCGGTGCCGCGGCGGCCGCAGGACGGATACGGAGGCCTGCCATCGTCGGCTCACGGCGGCGGGAATGACCGGACTCAGGGGACTCAGCCCGGTCGCCCCCGGTGGCAGCGGCCGTCCGTGATGCGCCCGCACGAACGCACCGGACCCATTCCCCGCGTCCCCTCATACGGCGGTGACGAATGACGATGATCTCCAATTCAGCGATGCACGCGGATTCCGCGGTGGGAACCGCTGCCCCGGCCATCATGCGAATAGGGGCAGCCCGGCTGACCGCGGGGCTCGACCGGTTTCCCCGGCTGGATCTTGAGGCGCACCGGGACCTGTTCGGCAGGCTGCCCAGGCTCTCGGGTGCCGAGCTCATCACGATGGCCCAGCAGGTGGACTTGCGTGGGCACGGCGGCGCGGCGTTCCCGTTCGCGCGCAAGCTGAAGGCCGTCGTCGATTCTGCGCGCAAGGCCGACCAGCCGACGATCGTGGTAGTCAATGCCACGGAAGGCGAGCCGGGGAGCTTCAAGGACAAGATGCTCCTGATGCGATCGCCGTACCTGATCCTCAGCGGCGCGGCACTGGCGGCCGAGGCGATCGGTTCGGAGGAAATCATTGTCGGGGTAGCCGGCAACGAGCTCGCCAACCGTTCGCTGGAGGCGGCGATCGCCGCGGAGCCAGGCCTGCGTAAGCTGGTCCGCGTCGTGGAGGTGCCGGAGAGGTTCATCTCCGGTGAGAGCGGTGCCCTCGTCCGCGCCATCAACGGGAAGACCCCCATCCCGCCGGGCCGGAAGAGGCTCGCGAGCGAGAGCGGCGTGCACGGCCTGCCGACACTGCTGTCCAATGCCGAAACGTTCGCCCAGCTCGCCGTGCTTGCGCTGCTGGGACCCGAGCGGTACGCCTCGGTCGGAACGCCGGAGGAGCCGGGCACCGTCCTGCTGAGTGTCAGCGGTTCCGCCTCACGTCCGGCGGTCGTCGAGGTGCCCACCGGGGTGCCCCTTGGCTCCGTCCTGGATATCTGCCAGGCCCCAGCGGGAGACGGCGTGCTCGTCGGCGGGTACCACGGGATGTGGCTGCCGGCCGAGAGCGCGTATGTCGTGCCGGTGTCGCGCGCGGGCCTTGACGCGGTTGCCGGGATGCTCGGAGCCGGCATCGTCCTGCCGCTCGGCGACGGCACCTGCCCGCTGGGCGAGGTGTCCCGGATAGCGAGCTACCTGGCCGGCGAGTCCGCCGGGCAGTGCGGCCCGTGCAAGCTGGGCCTGCCCCGCATCGCGCGGGCACTCGCCGCGCTGATCGACGGCTCGGGCGGGATCGAGGCCCTTGACGTGGCCCGGCGATCGGCGGCGGCCGTGTCAGGACGTGGCGCGTGCGCTCACCCGGACGGCGTCACCCGGTTCGTCCTGTCCGCACTGGACGTGTTCACAGAAGATCTCGCCGCGCACGTCTTCCACTCCTCCTGCGGCCGTCCGGTGCGCGGCATTCTGCCGCTGCCGTCCGGGCCGGAGCAGCAACAGCAGAAGCGGCTGGTCGTCGACTGGACACGCTGTGAGGGCCATGGCCTATGCGCTCACCTCATCCCGGAAATCGTGCACCTGGACAGCCACGGCTACCCGGTGATGCTTGATATCCCGGTGCCCGACTGGCTGGCGAAGGACGCGCAGCAGGCCGTCGACATGTGCCCCGCGCTGGCGCTACGGCTCAGCAGTGCGCCGAATAGGACGAGGCAGTCAGCTCCGGTGCCGCTTCCAATGCCAGTAGGACGGACCGCGCTGATTGGCGGGCCTGGAAGAAGCGGCGGACCCGCAGGACCGAGGCAGATCACGGCGTAGCGGTCCATGCCTGCTGGGCAAAACGCCACAGGCCGCTCACCTTCGGCTACCAGTTCCTCAAAAGTCGACGGCACCGCCATGTGCGTAGCGTCGCAGGCCGTCCCGGCCACCGCAACGAGTCCCATCGCCCGGCAAGCGCAGGTCACCAGCGCCCTAGTGCTGCTCGGCGAGCGGTTCCGGGATATCGGCCAGGACGGGCCGAACGCTTACGCCTCGTTTCTCGCTACCCCAGAGGACGAGGAAGAGAAAGCTAGACTCCGCCAGGAGGCGGTCGCCACCGCACGGGCCTTCCGGCGCGGCTTCAGCACTGCAGACTGACCTTAGCGAGGACCCGCAGGCGAGCCGCTGCCGCCCGAAAAGCCCTCGCCGTCGCGGCTACGGGGCAATGAGCGCATCGGTGAGCGCATCGATGCCGGCCAGATTTACCGCCAGGTCAGCGCTGAGATGATAGCGGGCGGCGAGCGCCGCGGGCGAGTAGTAGGAGACCTTTGTCTCCAACGCGTCGTCCCACACCAGGACCTTGAGCGGCAGGTCGAGCGCGGCCAATGGCGAAGCCGCCATCACCGGCGTGCCCGCGATCGGGTCGCCGAAGATCACCAGTGTGGTATCGCGCAACTGAAGCCCGGCCTGGTGAGCCTCAGCGCTCTGGTCGATCACGGCGAAGAGCTTCATTCCCCTCGCAAGGACCATGTCAGCGAGACGCGTGACAGTGTCAGCCACTGATCGTGGGCTGACCTTGGTAATGATGTTTTTCTCGTTCTGCGGCCAGTCTTCGGTCATCCTGATCTCCTTGGTGGACAGCTCAGCAGGACTGGTCGACAACTCAGCAGAACGCTGGGTGCCAATATGGCCGACCCAACTTTATTCTGCGGGTCGCGCCGGTCAGCCGGGTCCCGCATCCCGCCGCTGTCGTCCGGGTCATTGTTCAATCCTGTGCTACCCGCAGTCCCCTGATCAGCCCCCAGCCATCATCGCCCGTAAGCAGGCTCCCTGCCAGTCGCCGGGATCTTCTCCTCAGCCTGGCCTGCCTGAAACTTGAACAAACCCAACAGCACGATTACCGACCGGGCGACGATCAGCGCACCTGACTCCGCGTGCAGCAACTCCCGGACGGCGGGATGTGCCAAGGGCTGACCGTACGTAGGGTGAAACTGCAGGCAGCCGAAAGGACCTGGAGACCGAGGCAGGAGCCGACGCCGTATGTCCGATCCCACTCACCGCCCCGACCACGCCGCGCACCACGAGCAGGAGCCCGCGCACGACCCCGAGGTGCTCCAGCTCGCGGCGAAGGTCTTCAACCTTGCCCGCCAGGGCGGCACCGACACTCTGGCCGCCTATGTGGACGCCGGCGTTCCGGCCAACCTCTGCAACGACAAGGGCGACACCCTCATCATGCTCGCCGCCTATCACGGCCACCCGCAGACGGTCGCGGCGCTGCTGGAGCGCGGCGCCGACCCCGACCGACCCAACGATCGCGGCCAGACCCCGCTCGCGGGCGCCGTCTTCAAAGGGGAACGGGCGGTGATCGAGGCGCTCCTCGACGGTGGCGCCGACCCGACCGCGGGCACCCCGTCGGCCGTCGAGACCGCTCGGATGTTCGGCAAAGACGACCTGGTCACGCTCTTCGAGAGCCGCTGACGGACGCGACGCGCTAGCAGTGTCCAGTCCAGCAGGCTAGGCACAGCACAGGATCGCGCTGTTCCGGCGCGGTCTCCTGCGGGATCCCACGCGGACCACAAACCCAGGCCACGGCCTGGTAGCCGCCCATTCGGCGGCGGGTGATGTCCGGGGTGAGCAGGGTGGCGGTGATGTCCCCGATGGCACCGTTGACGGTGACCGGCACGGTCAGCGGCACAAACCGGAAGCCTTAGGCGGAGTTGTGCACTATCACTGTGAGGCCCTTGACTGTGGCCCCGTCGGCCGTAACGGCATGTCCCTTCAGGGAGATGACACGGCTCCGATCCCCGCGCCGTTACCAAGGTTCTGGTATGTGTTAATGCCGCTACCGGCGCTGGCGGCGATATGGTTGCCGAAAATCTTTTCATTGCTGCCGTAGGCGATGACCCCGTCAGCGGGCGCGCCGTTCACGGAGCCGGTCCGGAAAACGTTCGCGGAGCCGGGGACCCGGGAAAAGTGAGCGAGCTGGGCGATGCCGCCGCCGGGGTAGACCGGGACGGCAATGAAGGCGGGCATGAACATCGGGATGTCCGGGTTCGCCGGGGTGGCGGCGAATTCGGCGCCGGTGCTTTTGAGCCGGTGGGTGTTTGCGGTGCCGGTGGTATGCATCATGCGGGAGGCCGCTTTCGTGGCCCGTGCGGCTGCCCGGCCGGTGTGAGGTGCGGCCATGGCGCTGGCCGGGCAAACCGCCAGGCCGAGCAGGGCGGGGATCGCGCTGGCCGCGGCGCGTTTGAGCATGCCGTGCATAAGGCACTCCCTATCTAGGAGGAACGGAGAAGGCGGCACGCCATCGGCCCGCCGCCATCACCACGTCACCGCACACAGCGGCCGGTGCCCCGCTGGCATAGCCGCGGCGCCGGCAGTCTTTCCGCCAGGTTGTCTACCTTCAGCTTCAGGGGTCAATCACGGGACCGGTAAAGTCGTTTGTGATCTACGTCGCGCAATGGGAGAACAAGGAGTGCGCGGGTCCGGTCGCGGGCGATTCGCTGGAGGGTGCGGGTGATCTCGGTGATCCCGGCGATGCGCCATGCCCTGGACTTTCGTGGCCGGGGTGGCCGGATTTGAACCGGCGGCCTTTTCGCCCTGAACTGTTGGCACGCACGAT
>DASQVO010000283.1:0-8845 GCA_035640715.1 Streptosporangiaceae bacterium | reverse complement strand
CGGGCCGCGGTAGACCAGAACGAATGTTGGCATCGATCCTCCTGCGGTGAGGGGCCGGTATCGGTCCGGCCATCACAGGAATGGACCCCGGCCGGCCACCGAAGTGGGCGGCCCCGGGCCGCCCACTTTTCCAGGCCGGTGGTGTCAGTACGAGCGGAGACATCGCCCGGCACGGGAGGCACGGTGAGACAAGGATGAGGCCATGACCATGGAGCTGATCGACCGGGCCAGGTCAGGGGACGAGGCCGCCTTCGAGCAGCTAGTGGGTCCCTACCGGCGGGAGATGCAGGTGCACTGCTACCGGATTCTCGGCTCGGCGGCCGACGCCGAGGACGCCGTGCAGGAGACCCTCACGGCCGCCTGGCAAGGGCTCGGCGGCTTCCAGGAACGGGCGGCGATCCGCACCTGGCTGTACCGCATCGCCACCAACCGGTGCCTGAACATGCTGCGCTCGGCCACCCGGCGGCCACCGGGGAGCCTGTCGGCACCGAACTTCGACCCGCCCGAGCCGACCCGCCTGGGCGAGGTCCTCTGGCTCGAGCCCTACCCTGACGTCCTCCTCGCCGGCCTGCCGGACACTGCGGCCGGTCCCGAGGCCCGCTACGAGACCCACGAAGCCATCTCGCTGGCCTTCGTTACCGCGCTGCAGCTGCTGCCGCCGCGCCAGCGCGCTGTCCTTATCCTGCGCGACGTCCTCAGCTTTTCCGCCCGGGAGGTCGCCGACCTGCTCGAAGTGACCGAGCAGTCGGTCACCAGCGCGCTCAAGCGTGCCCGCGCCACGCTGGCCCGGGAGCTGCCATCCTCCGAGCAGCCAGCAACGGCAGGCTCACGCGCCGAGCAGCAACTCATGAACCGGCTGGTCCAAGCGTTCGAAGATGGTGACGTGGACGGGATCGTGGCCCTGATGACCGAGGATGCCTGGATGCGCATGCCACCGGTTCCACTGGAATACCAGGGCCGGGAACTGGCCGGGCGCTTCTTCGCCACCGTGGCCTTCCGCCAGGGCCGCCGCTACCGGCTGGTCCCTACCCGGGCGAACGGGCAGCCCGCCTTCGGCGTCTATCTCAAAGATCCGCTCACCGACGTCGCTCACTCGTCCGGCCTGCTGGTCATCACCCTCAGGGGCGACCGCGTCAGCGTGATCACCCGTTTCGACAACGCCGTACTGCCACGATTCGGGCTCCCCCGGACACTCACAGACTGAAACCGCGGGACTTCCGCACAGATGATCCGCGGCCCAGACGAAGGCAGGCGATCCCCAAGGGCCGCGCAGCGGTCGGCGCGGCCTTCCGTTACGCTTCGTCGGTCATGGCCACCATGGTGGCGTCCAGTTCCCTGGTCGCGAACTCCGCGGCCAGGTGGTCATCGAGGACTCCCGCCAGCGACGCTGGGCTACCGTGCTGTGAACCTTCGCCTCGCCCGGCTGCCTGGCCCCCAGTGATGCCGGAGGGGCGGAAGATCGGCGAGCCCGGGATTCTGCGGCGGGGGTGACTCTCCGTCGTCGCCGTCCCAGCGGCGCCGGTACTGGTCGGGAATGTCACCCCAGCCCCAGTAGGGCAGCGGCCTGGCGGGCAAAATTCCCAGGGCGTCGATCGGGTCGATCCTTTCCGTGCCGACCGTGCACAGGTGGGCCCAGTCGTCGCCGAGATCGAACACGTACACGAACTGCTCGCCCGGGCGCAGCCGCGACAGCCTGACGCGCCGGTAGTCCTCGGTGACCTCCCCCTCAATCTCCCAGTCAGAGTCGGGAAGGCAGAGCCGGGTCTGGCCGGAGAGGGTGAACTCCTGCAGGTGCGAGCGGTCCCAGCGGGCGAAGGCGTCATCGATAGCGTCGGCGAGTTCCTTGAAGGTGTGACTGCGCGCGGCCGCGAAGATCCGCCCTGGCCGTGGCCAGTAATGCTCGCCGTGGCCTTCGATGAGGTCCACGCGGATCGACAACCAGGTTCGCGCCAATTTCGTGTCTCCGGTACCGTCAGTTCCTGCCACGCTACCTGGCTCGGCGCTGGGTCAGCTCCTGGCATACCTGGCGGACGGGCACACCCGCCCGATCAGCGGCGATGCGGATGTAGGCAACCGCTGCGAACAAGGCGTACTGCCAGAAGTCGTCGGTCTGCCACCAGGCGACCTCGTCGAGCAGGTCAGGTTCGGCTCCTCCGTGGTGCGCCGCCGCCACCAGCACAGCGAACGCGAGCTTGCGCTTCTCCCGGCCACGGAACGCGCACTCGGGCAGGAACCGCTCCCGCATCCGCGGTTACCCCGCGCCGCTCCTTCTGACCATGCCCCGCTTCCGGGGGCCAGCATCGTCGCGGCGGACCTCGCCGGCACCATCCCCTGATCCACCCCTGGCAACCTGTCCCGGAATGGCCAGCGATGACCAACCAGCCAGGGAACTGCTTCCAACCCGTAAAAGACTTCTGCCAGGTCACCGGTTTCCTTGTCCCGCCGATGCACAGTGAACCCGGCAGCGCGCAGCGCATCCTCCACCGCCTCAGTAGCATCTTTGACCCCATCATCCAGATTGGTGACGAGGTCCACGTCGTCTGTTGGCCTTTCAACGAGGCCGTGCAGCATCAAGGCGTTGCCGCCACCCAGCACAAACCCGTACCTGGCGGCCGCCCTGAGCGCGACGGCGGCGACTTGGCGGTGAAGCTCGCTGACCGGCATTAGGCGGCCGCGGTGGCGCGGGCAGCGGCCAGAACCGGGTGGGCTTTTTCCCAGGCCTGCCGGACGCCTCTGGGCAGGAACAGGTCCGGCCAGACGGCGACCAGCATGTCGCCGTTCAGGTAGGCCGTGAGCTCATCTGCGCGGATCGCCTCGCGCAACACTTTCCGGTACATGGACCGCAGCATCGCTGGGTCGCCCAGATCGAACGTACGATCGGGGGATGACCAGAACAGCTCCAGGGGGAGCTCAACGGTCCCCTCTGTGGGCCCGCGAAGGTCGGCCAGATCATGGATGACGAGCACGCCGCGCCCCGGGCGCGCCTGACGAGGCGCCTGCGCCAAGGCAGCCGGTGTGGTGACCATATGTACAGGGTAACCCGGGGGCGTCTCGATCGGCAGCGTATCGAATCTGTTATCGACACATGTGCCGCCGGATCGAGCAGCTGCGTGACCCAAGCGCCCGTACCTGTCTTCCGCGCGGCAGAAGCTGCCGTCCAGGGCCGCCGCAGACAAGCTCCGCCAGCTGCGCTGAGCGCGCCTGTGGTTCACGCATTCGCGGCCGCGATCTCGCTTGCGGCTCCGCCCGCTCACGTCGATGACCGCATGCTGAGTGGGGCGCTGCCCACTCGGCGGGATCAGGTGCAGCTCACCACCGGAACCGCCCAGTCGGCGTGGTCGTTGCCGTTGCCGTCGCCGGCATCGCCGACGATCAGGTCAAGCACCTGCGCGCCGGTGACGTCCACATCGATCGGCGTCGCGGGCTGGTGCCCGCGGATCGTCGGCGTCGTAACGAGCGTCTTGCCGTCCGCGACCACGCTGAACGTCACCGTGCCCGCTCCGTTCTGCTCGTCGTCGACGCCGACCTGCGCGGTGAAGTTGGTGCACTTGCCGCCGAGGTAGACCTCGACGTCGCTGACCGAGTTCGTCCCGAGGCCCTTGGCGTATTGCACCCCGTCGATCGTGATGGTGTGGCCGTCGCCGGCGGCCTGCTCACCGTTGCTGGTGTCCCGCTCGACCGGGCCCCAGCCGTTCGTGGCGGACAGGAACGGCAGGTCGCTGACGTAGTCGTTGCCCGGCGGGGGTGGCGGCGGCACCGAGCGGACGATCCGCTCGTCGGAGTTGCTCGCCGGCTGAGCGGACTGGGTGTAGTTCACGACCGCGGTGAGCGGCGATGCCTGCGGCAACTGGCCCGACGGTGCCTGGACCTGCCAGCTGAACGTCGCCGAGTCGCCGGGGTGCACCGCATCGACCGACGCCGGGCTGGACGGCCCGGCCGTCCAGCCGTCCGGCACCTTCAGCGACGCGGACAGATCGGTCGCGTTCGCGGCATCGGAGGGGACCGCCACGGTCGCCGTCGCGGTGAACGTCTGCCCGGCCTGGGCGGCGTCCGGCACCTGCAGGTCGACGGTGGTGCCGGGCCGCTTCGGCATCGCGTACTTATGCGGGTCATAGGCCGGGCTGTCGTTCTGCGACACCTGCAGCGACGAGGCGTAGCTGCCGTAGTTGGTCAGCGAGACCGTGCCGAGCCCGCCCGTCGAGCCGTCGAGGTTCCATACCGCGATCGCGATGGTGTTGGTCCCGTTCGGGTTCAGGATCCCGTTCGGCACCGGGAAGCTGTGCTCCGGCCCCAGGTAGTTGACGTAGTTGCCGATCATCCAGCCGTTCACGAACAGCATCGCCCGGTACTTGCGGGACGGATTGTCGCTGATCGTGAGGCCCAGTGAGGTGTCCTGGCCCTTGGGCAGGTCGAGCGGCACCTCGGTGCGGTACCACGAGACGCCCGGCCGGGTGTCGGTCGTCGGCAGCGTGACGGCCGGCCAGCTCTCGTCGGGGTAACCGGGCAGTGACCAGCCCGCCCGCTCGCCGTACAGGCCGCCGGTCGACAGCGGGCCGCGGACCGGGTCGATCTCGTTCTCCCCGCCGCGCACCCCCTGGATCCGCCAGGTTATCGACGTGAGCGGCGCACCGGTGAGCGAGGCGCTGGTCAGCCCGCGCGCGCTCTTGTTCGCGTTGGTCGAGTTGTAGTCCTCCTCGTGCCCCATGTTCACCGTGAGGACGGAGATGACGTTGTCACCGCTCTGCTTCAGTGCCCCGGCCGGGAACGTGAAGTCGGCGCTGCCCGTCGTGGAGCTGCCGAGGAACGTTCCGTTCAGCCACGCCGAGAACGCCTGCGCTCCCCCGCCCGAGTCGGAGACCAGGTGGATTCCGGTCTCCTTACCGCTCGCGCGGAACCGGCCGCGGTACCAGGTGTTGCCGGTGTGGAAGCCGTAGTCGTCGGCGTACAGCACGGGCAGCGTGTTGACGCCGCTGGAGCTGTTGGTGGTCATCTTGTCGGCGACCTGCCAGCCCGAGTCGTCGAAACCCGGTTGCGCCTCGGGCGACTCCTCCTGATGCTTCCAGGTAGTGAGCGCGGGCAGCGTGATCGGCGCGGCGGTCGGGATCGGGCCGGCCAGGCTGCCGGTGCTCGTCGGCGACGTGTGCACGGCCTTGCCGTTCCAGGTAACGGCCGACGCGGACGTGAAGACCTCGATGTCCGGGTCGGTGCCGTTGTCACCGGTGAGCGCAACCGTGCTGCCGTCCGGGCTGCTCGTCGCGGTGCGCAGCAGGTGCGTGCCGCGCACCAGCACCGGGCCGGCGGCGGTGTCCTGCCGCCAGAACGTCTCCGCGGTCGCCTTGTCCGCGAGCAGGAGCAGCAGCGGGCGCGAGCCGCCGCCGGAGATCAGGACCCGGGTCAGGCCGTCGTGCTGGTAGTTCAGCCGCAGATCCCCGGTGGAGGCGTCCCATGTCGTGGTGACCGCGCCGCCGGTCGACTGCACGGTCGGCCGCGACGAGTAGTTCAGGACGGTCTCGCCGTCACTGCCCTTGTCGCCGTAGAGCACCGCGACGTCGCGGTTGCCGATCGTCGCGTTCGTCATGATCTCCGACGTCGAGTACTGCAGCTGCGAGTCGCCGAGCTTGTAGTTCGCCACGATGATGTGCGAGTCGCGCCCGTCCAGCGTGATCGCGGTGCCCGGCTGCTGCGGCACGGTCGGGTACGTGGAGTTCGCGGCCGCGGCGCCGGTGGGGACGTCAATGGCGTCGATCGAGACGAAGTTGTCGGTGGATCCCGAGGCGTGGCTGCCGTCGACGACGATCTTCAGCGTGTGCGGGCCGCCGGTGAGCCCGGTCTTCGAGAAGAGGACCGCCTGGTTCTGGCTGCCCGAGCAGTCGACGGTGGCCTGCTTGACGCCGTCGAGGTAGACGTCGGCGTAGCCGTGGTTGCCCGTCTGCGAGCCGATCCAGCGGATGGCCGTTCCGGTGAACGGGACGGTCAGCGAGTCACCCGCGTGGTTGGAGAACGACTCGGTGTTCTTGTAGTCGCCGCCGGTGTAGCTCTGGTTCGCCACGTGGGACCAGCCGGTCCCGTCGTACTGCAGCGGCGGGATGTCCGTGTCGTCGTAGGTATAGCTGACGTTGCCGGCGGGCTGGGCGTTGAAGTCGATCGAGATGTGCGTCTTGTCGGCCGAGTTGGACGTCGAGTTGCTGTGCCGCAGCACGTGGAACTGCGTCTTGGTGTCCGGGTTCATCCGCGCGGTGTCGACGATCGCGGAGTTGTCCGGCGGCGTCACGTTGATCCGGTCCGTCTTGGTCAGCGGCGCGACCGACTGCGTCATGTAGCCGATCAGCTTGTCCTCGTAGTACTTCGGGTCGAGCTGGCGGGTCTCGCGGATCGCGGCGCCGTAGTCGTAGGACGTGTAGTTCTCCGGCATGCCGAGCCAGCCCCAGTTCGTCCCGCCGTAGGTCATGTAGAAGCTCTGCGCGGTGGCGCCGACGGCGATGTTCTGCTTGTAGAACACGTTGGCGAACTGGTCGTTGATGAGCTGCGCGCACTTGTCGTAGCCCGGCCCGCCCCACGGGTCGAACGCCCCGCCCTGGAATTCCGGCGAGTACAGGGGCTTGCCGGCCGGGTGGTCGTAGCTGATGTCCGGGACGCCGTTCCACTTCGCCGGGTTCGAGCAGTTGAAGCCCTGCGGGTAAGAGTCCGGGCCGTCGACGTCGAGCGCGCCGGTGCCGGAGTTGAACGTGCCGTTGTTGTTGCCGGTGAGCGGCACGGTGATGCCGTCGGAGCGCGCCTTGTCCTCCAGGTGCTGCATGTAGGCGCGGCCCGCCGCCGAACCGTTGTAGTACTCGTTCTCGACCTGGTACGCGATCACCGGGCCGGTGCCGTTGGTGAGCTGGTGCCGGGCGAGGATGCGGTCGATCTGCGTCATCCACTCGTCGGAGTACTTCAGGAAGTTCGGGTCGGCGCTGCGGTTGTTCTCCTGCTTGGTCGTCAGCCAGCCGGGCAGGCCGCCGCTGTCGACCTCGGCGTTGATGTACGGCGCGGGGCGCGCGATCACATAGAGGCCGGCCTGCTGTGCCTCGTCGAGCAGCTTGTCGAGATCGCGGACGCCGGTGAAGTCGTAGACGCCCGGCGCCGGCGAGTGATAGTCCCAGTCGAAGTACAGCGACACCGCGTTGAAGCCGGCTGCCTTCATCTTCTGGAAGATGTCGAGCCACAGATCCGGGCTGGGCAGCCGGAAGTAGTGGAACTCGCCCGACCAGATGTAGACGCGCTTGCCGTCGATCTTGAACGAGTAGCCGTCGTAGGTGACGGTGTGCGCGGTCCCGCCGGCCGTTGCCGCCGGGGCGCTCGCTGCTGGCTGCGCGACGGCCGGGCGGGTCATCAGGCCCAGGGCGACGGCCAGCGCGGCAGCAGTCACCAGCGCTTTCCAGAGCTGGCGCGCGGTGCGCGTCCCGATCCGAACCATGCCGGTGTGCTGCTCGCGCATCCTGCCTCCACCCGCTGAGGCCGAAAAACAACAGACTTAGACAGTCCAGACACTAAGCCCGTGCGACAACCTGCGCAATATCAGCGTGATGTTGGTTTCTGTTGAACGACCCGCGGGATGCGGCAGCCTCGCCGCCCCCCGCCGTCAGCTCCCTGCCTAGCGCCGATTTCCGCACAGGAGGTTAGGCGCAAGCTGTGCCATCGAGGACGGCTGGCGCGCAGTGCCGGCCTTTCTGCAGGCCAGGTGGCAGGCAACCCTTGCTGGCGGGTTCGCTGGCAGAGCCCTTTCTTCGTGATTCGTGAAGCCGAGGTGGGGCATATGACCCGGACCGCGCGCCGACTCGGTGAACCTTGACCCAGCGCTGGATCTGAGAAGATCGGTGCGTTCCAGGCGGTGGGGAGGGCGCACTTGGTGCGGCGTCCAAGGCCGAGGGCGCCGGGGGCAGGCCTGATCACACGGGAGGAGCAAAGCCGATGGAGCGTACTACGTGCTGCGTGGTGGGCGGCGGCCCCGCCGGAATGGTCCTCGCCCTGCTGCTGGCCCGGGCCGGTGCCGGGGTCACCGTCCTGGAGAAGCACGGGGATTTCCTGCGTGATTTCCGTGGCGACACCGTGCACCCCTCCACCCTGTCGCTCCTGGACGACCTTGGCCTCGGCGAACGGTTCGCCGCTCTGCCGCAACGACACGTCAGCACCGTCCAGCTGCCGGTCGGCCCGGGCGGGGAGCTGCGCACCGTGGCCGACATGAGCGCGCTGCCGGTGAAGCACAACTACATCGCGATGGTGCCGCAGTGGGATCTGCTCAATCTGCTGGCGGACGAGGCCGGGCGCGAGCCCGGGTTCCAGCTGCGGCTCAGCACCGAGGCGACCTCCTTCCTGCGGGAGCGGGGCCGGGTGTGCGGGGTGTGCTACCGCACGGCGGACGGCAGTACCGGGGAGCTGCGGGCCGCGGTCACGGTGGCGTGCGACGGACGGGGCTCTCTCGCCCGGGAGCTGCCCGAACTGGGGCTGCGCCGGTTCCCGTGCCCGATGGACGCCTGGTGGTTCCGGCTGCCGAGACGTGACGGCGACCCGGTGGGGCTTGTGGGGAATGTAGGCGACGGGTTCATCTCGGTCATGATCGACCGAGGCGGGTACTGGCAGTGCGCCGCCCTGATCCCCAAGGGGACGGATGCCCAGCGGCGCGCAGGTGGCCTTCCGCGCTTCGCCTCCCAGATCGCGGCCGCCGCCCCCTGGCTGGGCGAGCGCGCCGGGGCGCTGCGCTCGTGGGACGAGGTGAAGCTGCTCGACGTGCGGCTCGACCGGCTGCGGCGGTGGCACCGCCCGGGCCTGCTGTGCATCGGGGACGCGGCGCATGCGATGTCACCGGTCT
>DASQVO010000282.1:0-43480 GCA_035640715.1 Streptosporangiaceae bacterium | reverse complement strand
CGTCGGCAGGTGCTGCGGCGCCGGCGGCGGGTGCCGCGGCCCGCGCGGCCGCCAGGCCGCGGTCACCCGCCTGGCCAGCCTGCTCCTCCAGCCGGGCGAGCACGAGAAGGTCCTCGGCCAGACGGGAAAGCCGGAGCGTATCGGCGAGCACGTCACGCCCTGTCTGCTCCCATTCCTGGCTGTCCGGGTGATCCAGCGCAACCTCGAGCTGGGCACGGATACTCGCGATGGGGCTGCGCAGCTCGTGGGCCGTGTCCGAGACGAACTGGCGCTGCCGCTGCTGGGCCGCGTCCAGCCTGGACAGCATGTCGTTCAGCGTCACGGCGAGGCTGTGAACCTCGTCGCGTGCCTCGGGAACGGGAAGGCCGCGTGGCACCCCGGTGGCGGTGACCTCCTCGGCGCCCCGGCGCAGGGCCGCGATGGGACGCAGCGTGGATCCGGTGATGAGCCAGATCACCCACGTCATGAGCAGCAGCAGCGCCGGCGTCCCGACCAGCAGCGAGTGCGCCACCGTCACCAGGCTGTTCCTGACCGCGCTGTAGGGCACGGCGGCGATGACGGTCTCCCCGTGCCGGCCGGGAACCGCGACGACACGCAGTACCTCGGGCATGCCGTAGGGCGGCCCGTTGAGCATCACCCCGCTGCTGGTTCGCGCCGCCGAGGCCGCCTGCGCTGGTGAGAGCAGCGGGACGAGCCTGTCCGCCCCCGCCGAGGCGGCCACGATCCGGCCCTGGGCGTCCACGACCTGCACGACTGCCGTCCCGGCCGCGACGGGTACCGGGTTGGGCAGCCGGTTGGCGTCCAGCAGCACGGCCACCTCCTGCGCCGTCTGCCGCGCCGAATCGTCCAGCCCCCGGTTGAGCGCGAGGCCGAGCGTGACGATCAGCAGGATCGCCACCCCGGCCAGCGCGACGGCCAGGCCCGCCGCAGCGGTCAGCGTGAGCCGTGCGCGCAGGCTGCGGCGGCGCCACCAGACGGCGAGCCCGGGCGGGCGGCGGCGCCCATCGCGCTGCGTCAGGCCAGGAATCAGGTCACTTTCTGGCCGGACGAGCCTCGCGCTGGTGGCGGCTTCCTCCCCCGCGCCCGCTGGAACGGCCGGCCTGCTCATCGCGGTGCGGCTGCCGCTCCGCCGTCGGCGGCGAGCCGGTACCCCGCTCCCCGCAGCGTTTGCAGCGCCGCGCGTCCGAACGGCACGTCGATCTTCCGCCGGAGGTAGCCGGCATAGACCTCGACGACGTTCAGGTCGGCGCTGTCGGAGGTATCCCAGACGTGGTCCAGCAGCTCGGACTTCGGCACCACCTGGCCGGCCCGCCGGATGAGGTACTCCAGCATGGCGAACTCGCGTGCGGTCAGGTCGATCTCCGTCTCGCCCCGGCGCACGATGCGGCTGGCTGGGTCGAGTGACAGGTCTCCCGCCCGGAGCACGGCGGGTCTCGGCACGGCCCCGCGGCGGAGCAGCGCACGGAGCCTCGCCGCCAGCACGACGTAGGAGAACGGCTTGGTGAGGTAGTCGTCGGCGCCCAGGTCGAGCCCGTCGGCTTGGTCGTACTCACCGTCCTTGGCGGAAAGGATGAGCACGGGCACCCAGTTCTCCTCGGCCCGCAGCTTCTCGCAGACCTGGTAGCCGGACAGCCGGGGCAGCATCAGATCCAGAACGACCGCGTCGTAGGCGCCTTCCCGGGCGAGGTGCAGGCCGTCGGCGCCGTCATAGGCCAGGTCGACGGCGAACCCCTCGGCCTGGAGGCCCCGCTGCACCGCCCCGGCGAGCCGTCGTTCATCTTCCACCACGAGCACGCGCACATCCGCTCCTTCGCCCTGCTTTTCCGCGAAGCCTGCGCCTATTCTGAACACAGTCTGGCTTACACCGCGCCATGGCCGGCCCGCAGAGCAGGCGTTAAGGACGCTCTCAAGAACTCTCAGGGTCATCACAGCGTCTATGGGGCAATGTGGACGTGAAGGCCGGAAGGCAGAGCAGCGGTCACGAAGAGCAGAAGAGCAGAGGACAGGCGAGACGCGATGAGGCAGTTGGCGAACATGTCCCGTGGTGCCAGGTGGGCGGTTCCCATCGGGACCGTGGTGGTGGCCGGGGGCGTGATGGCGGGGTCGATGATCTCCGTGGCCCAGGCGGCGCCGCCGCTGCCGTCGCGGACGCCTGCGCAGTTGCTCGCGGCGGCGGCTGGGACGACGTCGGCACCGCCGATGACCGGGACCGTGGTGGAGACGTCCTCGCTCGGGCTGCCCTCGCTGCCCGAGACGGGCAACCCGACGTCCTTGTCGTCGCTGCTCACCGGGTCGCACACGATCCGGATCTGGTATTCGGATCCGGCGCACTACCGGCTCGCGGCGCCGCAGAGCATGAGCGAGAGTGACCTCATCAGGAACGGCAGCAGCGCATGGCTCTGGGAGAGCACGAAGAACACGGTGACGCACATCGCGATCCCGGCCAGGGCGGCCAAGCTGGCCCCGAAGCGCGCGTCCGAGCCGCCGCTGACGCCGCAGCAGGCCGCCAGCCAGATCCTCGCCAAGGTCGGGCCGACCACGACGGTCCGCGTCGACAGCAACGTGATCGTCGCCGGCGAGGACTCCTACCAGCTCGTGCTCGCGCCCAAGAGCTCCGGCTCCCTGATCGGCCAGGTCCGGATCGCCCTCGACGGCACGCGGAACGTGCCGCTGCGGGTGCAGGTGTTCGCGAAGGGCGCGAAGAGCCCGGCGATCCAGATCGGCTTCACCTCCCTGTCGTTCGTCAAGCCGGCCCCGGCCAACTTCACGTTCAGGCCGCCCGCCGGGGCGAAGGTCACGCAGGACAGCTCCGGGTTCGGCAATCAGGCCCCCGGCGGTAAGGACAGCACGGGCGGGCCCAGCACGATCGGCAAGGGCTGGCTGGCCGTCGCCGACCTGCCGTCGTCGGTGCTTTCGTCCGCCACGGCACCCGCGCCCTCGACCAACTCCGGCGGTTCGGCGCTCGGCGGCAGCACCAGCGCGGTCATCAACGCGCTGCTCAGGTCCGCCACGCGGGTCAGCGGCTCGTGGGGCAGCGGCCGGCTGCTGCGGACGAGCCTGGTCTCGCTGCTGATCACCGACAACGGCCGGGTCCTGGCCGGGGCCGTCACGCCGGACGTGCTCTACCAGGCCGCCGCACAGGCGGCTCAGTCGCAGCACGCGCCCACCTCGAAGGCGAAGTGACCGAGGTCCGCGCTGACCCGGCGGGCGTATCTGCTGGGCCCGCCCCGGCGGGAGTCCACGCCGGGGCTTCGGTGCCCGCCGAGCCTGCCGAGCCCACCGCGCCGTCCTCGCTCGCGGTGGCCTCCAGCGGCCTGACCAAGCGGTTCCGCGGCGGGCAGGTCGCCGTCGACCACATCGACCTGGCCGTCCCGCGCGGCTCGGTGTACGGCTTCCTCGGCCCGAACGGCTCCGGCAAGACGACCACGATCAGGATGCTGCTCGGCCTGGCCTTCCCGACCAGCGGCAGCGCCGAGCTGCTCGGCGTTCCGATGCCCGCCGGCGCGGTCCGGGTGCTGCCCCGCGTCGGCTCCCTCATCGAGGGGCCGGCGTTCTATCCCTTCCTGAACGGCCGGGACAACCTCGCCCGCTGCGACGCGGCCGACCGGACCGCCGACCCGCGGACCGCTCCGGCGCGGATCAACCAGGCGCTTGAGCGGGTCGGCCTGCTGGCGGCGGCGAAGAAGCGCTACCGGAACTACTCGCTCGGCATGAAGCAGCGGCTCGCCATCGCCGCGGGCCTGCTGGTGCCGCGGGAGCTGATCGTTCTGGATGAGCCGACCAACGGGCTCGACCCGCAGGGCACCCGCGAGGTGCGGGGGCTCATTCGCGAGATCGCCGCGAGCGGCATTACCGTGTTCGTCTCCTCGCACCTTCTTGCCGAGGTCGAGCAGGTCTGCTCGCACGTTGGCGTGATGCGAACCGGCCGGCTGGTCTTCCAGGGCCGGCTGGAGGAACTGCGCAGGACCGGAGCCGCCCGCATCCGGATCGAGACCGCGGAACCGGCCGCGGCAGCGGCCGTGCTGGAGCGGCTCGGCCTGGCTGACCCGCAGGTGGCCGGGAACGAGGTATCGGCACAGCTCGCCGACGACCAGCCCGAACGAGTCTGCGCGGAGCTGGTCAAGGCCGGCGTCGGGGTCCGCGGGCTGGCCGTGGTTTCGCCGAGCCTGGAGGAGCTTTTCGTCGGTCTGACCGGAGAGGGGTTCGACGTCGATGGCTGAGTCGTCAGTGCCCCGGGCATCGGTTGCCGGGGCGCCGATGGCGGGGGCGCCGGCGGCTCAGGCCGTTCCCGCGGGCGCCGGGACGGCCGCCGGCTTGGGCCATGACCGTCCCGTCCGGGCCTGGCTCCGTTTCTTCCGGTCGGAGTTGCGGCTCGTCTTCGGCCGCCGCCGGAACCAGGCGCTCCTCGCCGTCGTCGGTGCGTTCCCGATCGTCATCGGCATCGGGCTGCGGATCGCGGTGCATGACAGAAGCGGCGGGGGCGGTGGTGGCGGTGGTGGCCTGGCATTTGTCGACCAGCTCGCCGGCAATGGGGTCTTCCTCAGCTTTATCGCGCTGACCTTGCTGCTCACGCTCGTGATGCCGTTGGCCGTGGCCGTGGTCGCCGGGGACTCGATCGCCGGCGAGGCCGGCTACGGCACGCTGCGCTACCTGCTGGCGGTGCCGGCCGGGCGCATGCGCATCCTCGCCGTGAAGTATGCGGTCGTCGTGGTGTTCGCGATCGCGGTCGCGTTCGTGGTGGCGGCGGTAGCGCTGGCCACGGGCGCCGCCCTGTTCCCGATCGGGCCGGTGACACTGCTGTCCGGCACAACCGTGCCGCTGGCCGAGGGGATGCTGCGGCTGGTGTTCGTCACCCTGTTCGTGGCCGCCGCGATGGCCTCGCTCGGCGCGATCGGCCTGGCTATCTCCACGCTCACCGAGCACGCGATCGGCGCGATCGCAGCGCTCGCGATCATCGTGGTGGCCAGCCAGGTGGCGGACACGGTGCCACAGTTCGCGGTGATCCACCCGTACCTGCCGACGCACTGGTGGAACTCGTTCGATTCCCTGCTCCGCGCGCCGATCGACACCGGGGTCCTGCTGCGTGGCCTGCTGTCGTTCGGGGTGTACCTGGTGATCTTCAGCTCGTTCGCGTGGGCCCGCTTCACCACCGCCGACGTCACCAGCTGAGCCGCACTCGTGCCGGGCATGCTCGCGGGCGCGACGAAGGAGTGAAGGCACAGGGTTCCCCGCCCGTTACCGGATCGCCGCCGCCCGCGACGGGCGGCGGCGGTGAGCCTCAGCCCGGGAGGGTCTCGCCGCCGATGGGGGCGAGGACCTCGCCAGAGTAGTAGCTGGAAAGACGGTTCGCGGCGAAGAACACATAGGACGGCGCGATCTCATCCGGCTGGGCGGCGCGCCCCATCGGCACCTGCGAGCCGAACTTGCTCACCCTCTCTCCTTCGAATGTCGACGGGATCAGCGGAGTCCACACCGGTCCCGGGGCGACCGAGTTCACCCGGATCCCCCGCTCCTGCAGGGCCTGGGCGAGCGAATAGGTGAATGCCAGGATGGCGCCCTTCGTGGCTGAATAGTCGATCAGGCTCTTGTTGCCGCGCAGCCCGTTGATGGAGGCGGTGTTGATGATGGCGCTCCCGTCGGGCAGGTGCGGCAAGGAGGCCTTCGTCGTCCAGAAGTAGCTGAAGACATTGACACGGAAGGTCCGCTCCCACTGCTCGGTGCTCAGCTCGGTGAGGTCGCTGACCGGCCGCTGGGTGGCGACGTTATTGACCAGCACCTCGAGGCCACCGAGTTCAGACACGGTGCGCTCGACCGCGCGCTGGCAGTTCTCCTCCACCGCGAGATCCCCCCGGATCGTCACGCACCGGTGCCCTGCCTGCTCGACCAGCTTCGCGGTGTGCGCCGCGTCCTCGTCTTCCTGCTCGGACAGGTAGGTGATCGAGATATCGGCCCCCTCCTTGGCGAAGGCGACCGCGACCGCCCGGCCGATTCCCGAGTCCCCGCCGGTGATCAGCGCCCGGGCGCCAGACAGCAGGTTCCTGCCCTCGTAGTCGCGCATCTCATCGTTCGGCTTCGGCTGCATCTCAGCGGTCCGGCCAGGGTATTCCTGCTCCTGTTCCGGCGGCGGCTGGCCGACCGATGGTGTTGACATGCGCTTGCCTCCTTCGTCACGATTTCGCCGCTACCGCCTACCCGCGCATGAGGGGATCAAACGGTTATTAACAGCCACGAAATACGTCGTTGGCGATTATCGAATGTTTGTTCTAACATAACGAGTGCGGCAGTCGGCAGGCACCGGCGTCATGGTGTGCGGGTTACCGCGGGCACTGCCGCACGGCAGGAAGCCACGGCTCATAGGTCGCTCAGAAGCCGCGTTGAGATGAGGCAACAACAGGGGCCCGAGACTGCGTGCCATGAGAAATACGAAGCGGGACACGGTCGCCCGTGCCGTAGCGGCGCGGGAGCGCGGCCTGAGCAGAATCCAGACGATGACCGCCGGGGTCGGCTTCGCCAGCCTGGTTGCGGCGGGGACCGTGGCGCTGACGCTGCCCGGTTCCACGCACAGCAGCACCGCATCCTCCTCGAGCTCCTCCCAGGCCGGGGGCTCCTCGGGATCCGGCTCCCCCGGCTCGGGCTCGTCACACTCTGGTACGTCAAGCAGCTCCGGCTCGGGCAGCCTCAGCAGCCCGTCGTCGGTGCCGTCGTCAAGCTCGGGTTCCAGCCACGCGACGTCGGGTGCCTCCTGATGCCAGCCGCATCGCGTACTGGGGAGGACGTCACATGAACGGGATCACTGCATCTACCGCGCCCTGGTACGCAAGCAGGGCGATCGGTGTGGTCGCTCTGGTGCTGCTCACCGGCGTGATGGTGCTCGGTGTTCTCATCAACAGGCAGGGGCGGCTTCCGGGTCTGCCCCAGTTCGCGGTCACCGGCCTGCACCGCAATATCTCGCTACTGGCGGTGACCTTCATCGCCATCCACGTCGTGACCGCCATCATGGACACCTACGTGAGCATCCCGGTGACGTCCGCGGTAGTCCCGTTCACATCCGGCTATGAGCGGTTCTGGCTCGGCCTCGGCGCCGTCGCCCTCGACCTGATGGCCGCGCTGATCGTGACCAGCCTGGTCAGGCGGCATCTCAGCCGGAAGCTATGGCGTGGCGTGCACTGGCTGGCCTACGTCAGCTGGCCGGTCGCATTCCTGCACGGCGTTGGTGCCAGCCGGGACCTGCAGCGGGGCCCGCTGCTCGGCCTCGCTGCCTGCTGCGCGTTCCTCGTCGCCGCTGCGGTGATCTGGCGGCTGGCGGCCGCGGCGCGGGAAGTGCCGCGGGCACGGCGAGTCAGCGCCCTGATGTCCGGGCATGCCGGCCGGGCCGGGTCCGGCCGTCCCGCGGCCAGCGGCCGTACGGCCGTCGGCGCCGGCCCCTCTGCCGGCTCACGGAAGCCGACCGCCGTCTCCTGAAAGCAGGTCTCTTGATGAGCGTGACCACCTTGCCCATGCGGGGTGCCGGGCCCGATGCCGTACCGCAGGGCCCGCCCGTTGGCCTCCCGCGCCTGCTGCCCCCCGGCGGCCACGTCCCCGAGGGACTTCGTGATCACCTGGCGCGGCACGGTGCCCTTCCGTATCGGGGCGGGTGCTTGCGGCTGATCCCCGACATCGAAGCGGCCGGGCTGACCGGCCGGGGTGGCGCATCCTTCCCGGTGCACCGCAAGCTGGCCGCGGTCGCTGGCGCGGGCCGCCGGCCGTTCGTCGTCGCCAACGGTGCGGAAAGCGAGTCAGCCAGCAGCAAGGACGTGTCCCTGCTGTGGCTGGCACCGCATCTGGTGCTGGACGGGATTCAGCTGGCCGCGGAGGCGGTCGGCGCGGCCGAAGCCTGCCTGTACCTCCACGCTGGTCCTGATAATCACGTCGCGGGAGCGCTCCAGCGTGCCCTGGCGCAGCGCTGGAACGCACGGATTGACCGGGTGGCCGTCCACCTCGCCTTTGCCCCGCCCAGGTTCCTGGCCGGCCAGGAAACGGCACTGGTCAATGTTCTCAACGGTGGGCTGGCTCTGCCGACGTACACACCGCCGAGAATCTTCGAGCGCGGTGTCGGGGGCGCACCCACCCTCGTTCAGAATGTTGAGACGCTCGCGCACATCGCCCTGATCGCGCGGTACGGCGCGGCCTGGTTCCGCGGCGTGGGCACGCGCGAAGAGCCGGGAAGCATGCTGTGCACGGTCCGCCACGCGGATGGCGGCCCGCACATCGTCGAGGCGGCCATCGGGACGCCGCTGAGCGGCCTACTCCACGACGACCTGCGCGGCGACGGAACGGCCCAGCGCACCCAGGCTGTCCTGGTCGGCGGCTATCACGGTACGTGGATTCCCGCGGCCCGCGCGGCGCAGCTGACGCTGGACAATGCCGCGCTGCGCAATGCCGGCGCCGCTCTCGGCGCCGGCATCATCGCCGCGCTGCCGGCCGACCGGTGCGGTCTCGCCGAGACGGCGCGGGTGGCCAGCTATCTCGTCCTCGAGTCAGCCGGCCAGTGCGGCCCGTGCCTCAACGGGCTGCCGAGGATCGCAGCTGCGCTCGCCGAGCTGGCGGGCCCCCGGCCCGGCTCGCGGGCCCTTGCCAACATCGAGCGCTGGGCCGGGCTGGTCAGCGGCCGTGGTGCGTGCCGGCACCCGGACGGCGCCACCCGCTTTATCGGCAGCGCCTTGACCGTTTTCGCCGCGGAGATTGGCCGCCACCGGCGGGGCGTCTGCTCGGCCACTACCCGCGCCCCTTTCCTGCCGCTGCCGCCGGGGACGGCGACCAGCGACGAAGACTGGAGCTGAGATCAGCAAGCCAAGCGTTCCCCGGGATGGCCGATGAAGACCGGGGTGGCCGATGAAGAAAAGGAGGCAGCGCCATCAACAAGTGGCTGCACGTCAATCCCATAGAGTGCTCGGGCCATGGCGTCTGCGCCGAGCTGCTACCCGAGATGATCACCCTCGACGAGTGGGGCTACCCGCTGCTCGACCCGCAGGCCGTGCCGCCCTCGCTGGAGCGGCAGGCCCGCCGCGCCGTGAGCGGTTGCCCGGCCCTGGCGCTGCGCCTCACCCGCATGCCTGACGGCCATCCCGGTGCCGGCGTTCGTCGCGTGCCGCGCGGTGCGGCACCCGCGGCGGCGCCCCCGAACCGGGACGCCGCATAAGCCCGCCGCAGTGCCTGCGAGTCGCTCAGAGCACGTCGTGGCCGGGGTGTGGCTCGGTGGGGATGACGGTGGGCTCCGCCGGGATCGTACCGAGCCGGCCCGCCTGGAAGTCCTCGAATGCCTGCACCAGCTCGGCCCTTGTGTTCATCACGAACGGCCCGTAGGCGGCGACCGGCTCACGGATCGGCTGGCCGCCCAGCAGCAGCACGTCGAGCTGGGAGCTAGGGCCCTCCTGGTGCTGGCCCGCCGCCACGGTGATCACGTCACCGGGCCCGAACACCGCGAGCTGGCCCATCCGCACTGGCCGGTGCTCGGCGCCAACGGTGCCGGATCCGGCAAGGACGTAAACGAGGGCGTTGAAGTCCGCGCGCCACGGCAGCCGGAGCTGTGCGCCGGGCGAAAGCGTCGCGTGCACCAGGGTGATCGGCGTGTGCGTCACCCCGGGCCCCTCGTACCCGCCGATCCCGCCCGCGATGACCCGGAGCAGCGCACCGCCGTCGGGTGAGCTGAGCAGCTTCACCTGGCCGGCCCGGATGTCCTGGTAGCGGGGATTGGTCATCTTCAGCCTGGCGGGCAGGTTGACCCACAGCTGGAACCCGTGGAACAGGCCGCCCTTCATGACGACCTCCTCCGGGGGCTCCTCAATGTGCAGGATCCCGCCGCCCGCGGTCATCCACTGGGTGTCGCCGTTGGTGATCAGCCCGCCGCCGCCGTTGGAGTCCTGGTGGCGGAAGATGCCGTCGATGATGTAAGTGACGGTCTCGAAGCCGCGGTGCGGGTGCCACGGCGTTCCCTTGGGCTCACCCGGCGCGTAGTTGACCTCGCCCATCTGGTCCATGTGCACGAACGGGTCGAGTTGCCGCAGGTCCACCCCGGCGAAGGCGCGGCGGACCGGGAATCCCTCGCCTTCGTAGCCGGATGGCGCGGTTGTTACGGTGCGCACGGGGCGTTCGGCTGAAGTGGCCGGATCGGGCTCCGCGACGCGGGGGAGGACGAGGATGTCCTCGACGGTGACGGCTGGCATGGCTGCTCCTTACCCCGGGCCGTGGCGGATGCCTTCCGTACCCGGCTTCCTAGGGTCGCTAGCCATGCCAACGATACTTGAAGTATCAACATTCCCAGGCGGTGTGCGCCGAGATCAAGGAAAGTTCAGGTCGTATGCCGCGATCCCGCGCCAAGGCGCTGAAGGACATCAGGGCCCGGCTGCCCATGCGGCAGCGGGCAGGGATGCCGCAGTTCAAGAAGTCGCGCGAGCGCCAGCCTTACAAGCGGCGCGGGCGGGCTACGTGGCGGATCGGCTTAGGCCCGCAGGCCGGGTTAAGCGGCGAGCCGGCGTAAGTGGTGGGGGCAGGGCCAAGCGGTGCGGGCTGGGCTAAGCGGTGCGGGCCTGATTCGCCTGGCCGCGCCGGGCTTGCGCTGCCTCGCGGCGTTGCCTGGCGATGTCATCGACATCCTGCTTCCACGAAGCATGAGCCGCGGCTAGCGTGAGGTATCCGGCTATGGCGACGGCGATCCAGGCCGCGAGTGCAGAGAGTAGGGCCGCGCCGACCGGCACCAGTTTGATCGTGGTGGCGCTCACCGCGGCGAATACGACGAGCGCGACGGCACCGGGCACCGATCCCTGGGTCTCCGTGACCGCTGCCCGGTGATTCTCCTCCCGTTCGATCATCGTGAGCGTCGCCGGCAGAATCGCCGGCGACGCCAGCAGCACCCCGCCGGCCCGCTGGCCGGCCAGGACGCCCACGAGACCTGCCACGATGGAGATGGCCGCCCCGAAAGCGAACCGGACGGCGAGATCGCGGAGCCTGGTTTCCCGCAGCGCCCCGAGGTCGGCGGCGAAGAGCCGTCCGCCGCTGTCATCCTTGGCCGCTCCTTTCCCGGGCCGGCCATGGGAAGCCTCGCGCCCGGCAGGCATGCCGGTCCCCGACATGAGATGCGCGCCGCCCGTGGCCACCAGGGCACCGGCGGCGCCGGCTACCAGCCATACGCCCCAGAGCAGGAGCGATCCCCGTACCGCGCCCCAGCGGCGGACGGCGGGTATCGCGGCGGCGCAGGCTACGACCATGGCCACCGCACCGGCGATCATCCCGGTGGACGCGTCCCGCGCGGCGGTCTCTCCTTTGCCCAGCACGGTCATGAGCAGGTTCGCCAGCGCAATCGAAGGCGCGGCCCCGAAGATGCCGGCAAAGCGTTTCGGTTCCAGGATCTCGCCGAGCACGGCGAACAGGGCCACGAACAGCCCGCCGTTGACCGCCTTGAGGCAGATGAGCACGGGGGTCGGCATGAGTTGCTCCTCCGCGACGCCGGATCGGGCTCAATCCGTGCGCGGCTACGGTTAGATGAACATCTCATGTCTTCCCGATGAATGGAAGGTTAAGCGATCCTTGGATGATCATGCCGGACCGCCGCCGGCGGGGCCGCGGTGACGCCGTACGCGGTCGGCCCTGCTGGCCCTAGTCGAGTGGCTCGTAGTCGATCACTCAATTTCAGCGAGCCAGCCGCGGCGTGAGCGACGGGAGCACGAGCAGGACCGCCAGTGCCGCCAAGGCGAGGTCCGCGGCGCACCAGATACCGAATCCGCGCACCATCGGTACCGGGCTCAGGGCGAGGGCAGCGAAGCCGGCGATGAGGGCTAGCGCCGCCGCGACGATGGCCGGCCCGATCCGCCGGCTCGCGACCTCGGCGGCATCTCGCGGCTCCGCGCCCTGCGTGCGCTCGGCCCTGTAGCGGGAAAGCCACAAGACGCTGAACTCGGTGGCGAAGGCCACGACCACGCCGGAGAGCAATATCGTGATCGGCGTCGTCTCGATACCGAAGAGGTATTCCGCGCCCGTCGCCCAGCCCGCGGCTACCGTCGCGGGCAGGACTGCCAGGAGGGCCTGCCGGGGCCTGCGGAAGGCGGCCAGGAGAACCGCCAGCACCACGGCGAGCGCCAGCACGTTGAGCAGCACCTGGTCGTGGAGCAGCGCGTGGAGGGCCGAAGCGGCGATCACCGACAGGCCGGCCGGGTAGGCACGGAATCCCCTGGGCGGGTGAGCGGTCACCCGGTCGATGCGATCGATGAGCTTCGTGTCCTGGGAGAGCGACGCGACAGTCGTCTGGCCGAAGGTGACCAGGGCTGTGTGGTCGTCGGCGCTGACCACCGACTGGGTGAAGTAGCGGGGAAGCCGGGCGATGATGCTCCTCGCCTCCTGCTGGCCCGGCGGCTTGCCGTAGTTGAACGTCAGGAGGAAATCGGGCAGCCCGTTGACCGAGTGGAGGCTGTTTCCGTTGAGTTGCTGCTCCACCGCTCCCAGCCAGGCAACGACGTCGGGGCGTGTCACGTCGGGACCGGTCAGGACCAGGTCGAGTTCCCCGGCGTAGCCGACCTTCCCGGCCACGGTGTGCGCGTCGGCTACGGCGGCTGATTCCTGGGGGAGAAGGCGGGTCGGGTTGGTCTGGATGCGGGTCAGGGAGAGGGCGGCCCAGCCGGCCAAACCGGCCAGGATCACAGGAAGCAGGAGCAGGGCGGGGAGGCGCACCGGCCGCGCGAGCCAGTCCCAGGACGGCACCCGAAGCGGGCGGGGCCGGGCCCGCCGCACCAGCACCGAGAGCAGCGGGAGGCCGACCACCACGGTCGCGAGCCAGCTCATGACCACGCCCAGGGCGAGGAACAGGCCGAACTGCCGGACCAGGGGCACGCTGGACACCGAGAAGGCGAGAACCCCGGCCGCGGTGGCGGCCGCGGCCGTGCCGGTCGCGGGAAGGATGGCGCGGGCCATGCGCCGGAGGCGGTCGGCCGGTGTGCCTTCCTCCTCCACCAGCCGGTTGACGCTCTGCAGGACGTAATCGGTGGCGAGGCCGAGCACCACCGGCAGCACGGCGAGGGTGGCGGGTGTGAGGGGCAGGTGCGCCACGGCCGCGGCGCCGGCTGTCCAGACGCCGGCCAGGGCCGCGAGCAGCACGGCAAGCAGCCGGAAGGGAACGCGGAGCACGAGGAGAGTCAGCACCAGCATGGCCAGCAGTGCGGCCGGGAGAAGGAACTTGAGGGAGCCGCGCACTGACCCCGCCAGGGACGCCATGAGGACGGGAGTGCCGGAGGTGGTGAAGTGGAGGCCAGTGAGGTTGCCGGCCATGGTAGGGACCTTGGCTTGCTGCCCCGTTTGCGCGGTGACCGTCTGCTGCTTGACCCCCAGGTGCGCCTGCTCGACCGTGCGCTCCACGGTCGTGACATCACCGAGCGAGGCATTCTGGCCCATCCGGATAGTGAGCAGGGCACTGCTGGGGCTGGGCAGCACCGCTCGCCAGAAGGGCCGTACCGATCCGTTGGGCTCTAGCAGGAGCTGGTTGTAGAAGGCGGGATTGTTGAGCGCGGGCAGGCTCAGCGACGGGTACTTGGCCGCCAGATCCTGCGCGCACGCCTTGACCGCGGCGTCGAAGGCATTGCTGCCGGCCTTTTGCTGGGCCGTGGCCGACTCCTTCTTCGCCTTGGCGGCTGCCTCAGCCTGTTGCTGTGCCTTCTGCCCCTCGGCCGTGCACAGCTGGAGCGCCCGCTGTGTGACCAGGGTGGCGAACGTGTTGACCAGGGTGCCGGGGCCGTACACCCGGCTCACCCCGTGCAGGCGCGCCACCTCGCCCTCAAGCTGTGCCAGGCCGACCATGTGGTTGGGGGTGAGGAGCTGCTGGCCCTTGGCCGGCTCGGCCAGCACGACCACCGGGTCGGCGCCGAAGAGGCTGGCGAACTGGGCCTGATCCTGGTATGCGGCCGAGTTCGTGTCCATGAGCAGGCTCGCCGAGGCGTCGGTCTGGAGCCGGGTAGCGGCGAAACCGAGGCCGGCCGTGATCAGCACCGCGACAAGGAGCAGCGTGAGGGGCTGCCGGGAAAGCGCGCGCAGCCGCTCGCCAGCTTTTTCGCCTGGGCCGGCCGTTTCCTCCGTGCCGGCGTCACCCGCGGCTGAGGTGCCGTCCTCGTCCGCTCGCTCCTCCAGGTGGCCGGACTGTTCTTCCGGTTCCTCCAGGCTGGTGGACTGTCCCATACGTGCCCTGTCGTCTGTCATCTCAGCCGTTCCCGAAGAGCAGGTTCATGAGCCCCCTGTCCGAGATATTCGGAGAAGAGGTCTTTGAGGGCGACGGGGAGCCGGACGCCCCCGAGGGCGAGGCCGTCACCGGAGGGCCGCCCTGGCCGGGCCCTCCCGAACAGCCGAGGTTGAGCCCTACGGTGCAGCTGCCCGTGACGCTCATGATGCGCACGTAATGCCCGTTGGCGTCCGTTCCGCCGAACGCTGATTCGGCTTCCACGAGCGAAGTCATGAGGGCGGGCAGCGCCGGGTTGATGCCCTTGATCAAGGTATTCCCCTCCGCGAGCAGCGTGCGTAGCTGCGCCGCCACCTGCGGCGCCTTGCTGAGCGTGTAACTCAGGTTGCCTGTGTTGCCGTTCAAAGCGACGTCGAGGTCGGAAAGCACGGCGGCCGTGTGATCTATCCCCTGCCCCATCGAGCCATCGACGTTGGCCAGGCCCGCCAGTACCTTGTCCGTGTCCTTGATCTGGGCGCTGAGCGGTGAATTCTGCAGGCTCTGGTTGAGCCGCTGCGAGCTGTCGATGATCGAGGAGAGTCCCTGGTCGTGCTGGCGCAGCGTGTCCGTTACCTGGGTCAGCGAGTTGCTGGCGTCGCCGAGGGCCTTCAGGCTCTGGTTGACATCCTGGCCCCGGTTGGCGGAGGCGATGCCGAGCTGCACGATGAGCGTCTGCAGGCTCTGGAGCTCAGTGGGCCGGAACGTATTCAGCACCTGGTCCAGGGTGACCGCGACGTGCACCCGGGAGGCAGGGATGACGGCGGCAGCCGCGAGCCTGCCCGTCGAGCCCCCGTCGAGCTCGATGAACTGCGTACCCAGGACGCCGTGCGGCTCGATGGTGGCGCTGGCGTCGGCGTGCAGCAGGCGGGCGTCATTACCGTCGATCTGCACGCTGAGCAGGGACAGGCCGTGGCTCATGGTCACGCCGTCGAGCTGGCCCACCTGCTTGCCCGCCAGGTCCACGGAGGCTCCCTGTCCCAGTTGGCTGAACGGCGGGGCCTGAATCTGGAAGTGGAACACCGGTTGCCAGGGGAGCCGGGGCGGGTGAAAGACCAGGACCAGGGCGAGCAGCGCGACAGCACTCGCGGCCAGGCCGACCACGCGGTTGCGCGCCATCAGAGTCCGCCTCCCAACACGTTCCCGATGGGGCCGAGCGGGCTGAGCGGGTTCGGAGCCGGGCTCGGGATGGGGCCGCCTGAGCCTGAGCCGGTGCCGTGGCAGGTAGGGCTGGGTGTGGGCGTGGGTGCCGGTGCGCGTGCCGAACTCCCGCAGCCCGGTGGCGGCTTCGGGCATGCGGTCGGCGACGGCCGTGGCAGCGGCAGGTTCACCGACGGGCTCGGCAACGGCGTGGGGGACGGGCAGCGGGCGCCAGGCCTGCCCGCTTGTCCCGGGGCGGGGCGGCTCTTGCTGGGGGCCGGGTGGCTGGGGGCCGGTTTGACCAGGCCGGTGATCGCCTGCGCCAGGCACCCGCCCGTGGGGCTGGCGTTCTTCGGGCTGGGCGTCGAGGCGAGGGTGTCGTCGCAGGTGTTGATGACGACGAACTGCCGCAGGTAGTTTCCGTTGGCGTCCTGCTGGGAGATAGCGCTGACAACCGCCGGGAGCAGGTATTTGTCCTCGGCCTGGAGGGTGGGACTGGCCTGATTGAGGTACCCCGCCGCGGTGGTGAGCTGGGGGTTCAGCTGCACGAGGAAGGGATTCAGGCGCTCGATCGTGGTCTGCAGGTTGCCCTGGTTGCCCCGGAGTGTCTGGCTGGTGGCCTGGCTGACGCTGGCCAAGTGCACCAGCAGGTCGTCGAGGCGGGCGTCGCTGTGGGCGAGGGTCTCGGTGACGAGTGCCGTGTTCTGCACGAGCTGGCCGAGCTGCTGGTGGCTCTGGGCGAGGCGGGCGGCCACGGTATCCAGGTTGCCGATGATGGAGGCGAGCTGGGGATCGCGCAGCCGCAGCACATTCAGGACGGGCGGCGACTGCTCGCTCAGCCCGGCCAGGTTGTCGAGTAGTGCGTTGATGGCTGCCTGCTCACCCGCGACGCCGCCGCCGAGCTGCTGGACGAGGACCTGGAGCTGCTGCCTGGTGCTGGCATCCAGACTGGAGAGGAACTGGTCGAAGTCGACCGGGGTCACCGTCTGGTCACTCGGGATGGTGGCGCCGCTGGGCAGCAGCGCGGTACTTGCGGCCGGCGTGAGCTCGATGTACTTGTCGGCCAGCAGGGTCGAGTAGCGGATACTGGCGACGGTCCCCCGGTGCAGCGGACCATACCGGCGGCTGATACGCATCGTGACCAGGGCCTGGTCGTGCTCGATGCGGACGCCGGTCACCTGGCCCACCTGGGCTCCTGCGATGACCACGTTGGCGCCCGGGTTGACCCCGTTGGCGTCGGTGAATGCGGCGGACAGAGTGTAGTCGTGACTGGGCGGCCAGCTCAGGCTGAGGTTGAAGGGCAGCCCGGCACTCAGGTTGATGCCGACAGCGGCCACGATCACCGCCATTGCCGCCGTTACCAGGATCACGGCGGCGACGTAGGGGTTGCCCTTGGTCAGGCGCATCAGCCGCCACCTCCCGCGCATGCCGCCTGCGGCGAGAAGCTGCCGGTATCCGCCCCGACGAGCTGCGGGTTCACGCGGAGCATGTAGCCGACCCCGTCGGTGGAGCCTGATCCCTGCTTGTAGTTGTCCGCGGCCGCCAGGTAGCTGAGCATCGTGAGCAGGTTCTGCATGCAGGGGTTGATAGTGGCGGCCGCGGTGGTGGATTGGGACTCCAAGGCCCGCAGGACCTGCAGGAGCTGGGGCATCTGCTGCAGCAACTGGTGCACGTCCTGCTGACGTCCGGCGAGGGCGGTATTGGCCTGGCCGAGCGAGCTGCTGGCATGCTGGAGTTCCTGCTGCAGGCTGGCCTGATGCTGGGCCAGCGTGCCCAGGATGCTGGCCCCGTTGCCGATGTCGCCCTGTAGCGCGCTGTGCTCCCCGGCGACCATGGCGGCGACGCGGTTGAACTCCACGTCCAGCTCGTTGAGCTGCTGTGTCTGCTGGTCGAGTGAGCCGGTGGTGGCCGCCAGGTCGGAGGAGATCTGCGGCAGCTTCTGCAGGACGTGGTTCACGTCCCCGCCCCGGCCGCGGAGCGCCACCCCGCCTTGCTGGGTCAGCGTCTTCAGCTCCTGCCGCGTGCTGGCGTTCAGGATATTGGTCACCTGGTCGAGCGTGACCGAGACCTGGGTGTCCTGCATGGGGATGCTGCCGCCGGACGGGATGGCCGGCCCGGACTGCACGGTGTCGAGCTCGAGGAACATGTCCCCCACCACGCCGTTCGGCCGGATGATGGCGCGGGTTCCCTGCCCGAGCGGCGCGTAGCGATTGTCGAGCTGGATGGTCACGATCGCCCCGGCGGCCTCGTTGTCCGGCGCTAGCTGCACCGAGGTCACGCGCCCGGCGGGCACGCCGGCGATGTTGACGTTGTTGCCCGGCACGAGCCGCTCGGCCGAGAGGAGATAGACACGGACCGTGTAGGGATTGCTGCCGCTGCCGGCCAGCACGAGGATCGCGCCGGCCACGACGAAGCCGAGCAGGACTACCACGGGAACTACCTTGAGCGCCTTGGCGGTCATAACGGCAACTCCAGGAGCATCTGGGCGACCGGCGGTATGGGATTGCCGGAAGCGTCCTTGGAAGGGATCTGCGGGAGGATAGGCGGGCTCGCGGGCCGGGTGGTGCCGCCAGCGCCGGCCGGCGTGCCGCTCGACTGGCCGCCCTGCTGACCCGGCAGCGGGATGGGCAGCTTCACCGCGCTGCCCAGGCTCAAGATGGGCGTGATGCGCATGGCGTTGCCATGGTTGTCCCGCTGCGCGAAGGCGGAGATCCACTCCTGGGCGACGCTCTCCGAGCCTTTGCTGGCCACGCTGTTCTGGTTGTTCGGGTAGTTGACCTGCGCAAGCAGGATCTCGGGTAGCAGGCGGTCGATGACCGGGTTGAGCTGGGACAGCAGTTTCAGGCCCGCCTGGAGGGTCGGGGGTGACTGCTGCAGCGAGGCCCGGTCGGCCGGGGTGAGCCCGCGGAGGATGGTGTCCAGCGAGGTCATGAGCTGATCCGCCTGGCGTACCGTCCCGCCGAGGGCCTGATCGCGGTTGGCGATGGCGCCCATCGCCGTGTTACCGCTGTCCACCAGCTGGCCGAGCGACTGCTGCTCCTGGGCCAGCGAGCGCATGATCACCGCGAGGTCGACCAGGATCTGGTCCAGCTCGTGCTGCCTGGCATCGCCTACCTGGGCGATCGGCTGGAGGTTCGCCAGTACCTGGCTCAGCTGGGGGATGGTGGTATGGATGTCAGAACTGCGGCCGGAGACTGCCACCCCGAGCTGCTGGAGTGACCGGCTCATGGCGGCCCGGGTAGCCGGGTCCATGTTGTTCAGGATCTGGTCGAGCTGGACCGATTGCCCGGTGTGGGCGAGCGGTATCACGTATCCGCTGGTGGCCATGGGAGCGGCCGAGTTCGGCGTGCGGACCAGGTTGACGTAGGTGTCACCGATCGCCGTCTTAGGCTGGACATAGGCGTCCACATCCTGGTGGAGGCGCACCCCGGGGTCGACGCGCATGGTGACCACGACTCCCTTGGTGCCGTCCGGCTGCATGCCGAGCACCTTGCCCACGTGCACACCCGACTCGTAGACGTCGGACTGGGGCACCAGGCCCTCGGCTTGGGCGAACCTGGCCTTCAGGATCCAGCCTTGCTGGGCGAAGGGCACCGGCATGCCCATGCCCTTGGCCAGGTACCCGAGCCCGCCGATGCAGAAGACGGCGAAGGCGAGCACGAGGGCCAGGTCGGCCAGGGCCCGCTTCCGCACCCTCATGGCTTGCCCTTCTTCGTGCTCGGTGACGGGATGAGCGGCAGGCCCACCGTGCCGAGGCCACCGCTCACCGGGTAGACCCTCCAGTAGTGATGGCCCTGGCTGTCGGTGGCGCTGAAGACGGAGGCGAGCTCGTAGAAGAGCTCGTCGATCGACGTGACCTGCTGCGAGACCTGGCCGAAGATGATGCCGCCGTTGGCCGTGTACGTGTTGGCGCTGTTGATGAGCTGGGGCGACTCCTGAATGGCGGTGTGCAGGGCCGTGGAGTTGCCGGCGAGGGCCTGGTCGAGGATGGTCATCACCTGGTTCTCGTTGACAACCAGGCCCTGCAGTTGCTGCTCATGCTGGGCGAGGGCGCGCATTACGCCGTCCCAGTCGCCGACCAGCGCCTTGAGCTGCTGGTGCCAGGCGGCGAGGGTGGCCAGCACCTTGCTCAGCGAGGTGATGAGCGAGCCGAGGTTGACCTGCTGATCGGCGAGGGCGTGTGAGATGCCGTCCAGCGCCTGCGAGGTCACCTTCAAGGTGTCGGCCGCGGCGTTCAGGTTCTGCCCCTGCCCGGCGACCGACTCCCCGAGGTTGTTGATGACCGAGGTGAGCTGCTGCCTGGTGTCCGGGGTGAGCACGTCCAGCACCTGGGCCAGCTCGACCGGGGTGAGCGTGCGGCTACTCGGGATGGTGCCGCCCGCCGGCAGCGGCCCGCTCGAGGTGGCCCCCCTGTAGAGCTCCACGTAAGACTCGTCGAGCAGGTTCTTGACCTTGATCATGGCCCTGGCGTCCTGGTACAGCGGGGCGTATTGCTGGCTGAGCTGCATGTGGACCCGGGCCCCGCCCTGGACGAGCTGCACCGAGGCCACCCGGCCCACCGGCACGCCCGATACGGTCACGTCGTCGCCGGGGACCAGGTTGCTGGCGGTCGTGAAGTCGGCGGCGACCTGGTAGGAGGACCGGAACACGAACTCGCCTCCCATATGCATGAACAGGTAGCCGAGGACGGCCAGGCTGGCCGCCACGTAGGCGAGGAAGATGGGCAGGTTCCAGCGGCTTCTCATGGCGTGCCTCCGAGCAGGAAGCCAAGGATGCCCTGGTCCGGAGCAGCGGCGCCCTTGCCGGTGGCCGGTGGTGACGTCGCGGGAGAGGGCAGGCTCCTCCCCGCGGGGCTGCCGGCCGGCTGCCCCGCGGTGCCCGTGCCGCTCAGCGGGCTGGTGAGCTGCGGGCACAGGCTCGTGCTGCCGCAGCCCAGGACCAGCGAGATGCGGGTCGCGTATCCGTTGGCGTCGCGGCCGCCGAAAACCGACGGCCCCCACTGAATGCCCCGGATGAGGTTGCTGAGCTGGGGCATGAGGGTGCTGGTGCCGGTGTCCAGCGGGGTGAGCAGCAGGTTGCTGGCCTGGACGGTCCCGGGGAGGGTAGCGGCGATCCCGGA
Organism: Streptosporangiaceae bacterium; assembly: GCA_035640715.1. Taxonomy (GTDB): domain Bacteria; phylum Actinomycetota; class Actinomycetes; order Streptosporangiales; family Streptosporangiaceae; genus DASQVO01. Next base: position 22,994 of record DASQVO010000282.1, on the reverse strand, counting down.
CAGCGCCGGTGCCGTGCCCTGCAGGCCCTGGTTCAGGTTGCCGAGGGCGTAGTCGGCGGACACGACCGCCCGCTGCAGCTGGGCCTGCTGACTGCGGAGGTTGGCCATCAGCTGCTGGGTGGTCTGGATCAGCAGCCCGAGCTGCTGACGGCGGTCGCTGCGGGCCAGCTCGGTGGTCACCGTGTTGAGGGTGGCGATCACCGTCTGAAGTTCCTGGTTCCTGGCGTTCAGGGTGGAGGTGATCGCCGCCAGGTCGCCGATGTCCGTCTTCCCTGCGGGGATGGCCTGGTTGAGCTGGCCTCCCAGGCCAGTGAGGCCGCCGCCGAGCTCGTCGATGAGCGTCTGGAGCTTCGCCCTGGTTGGCTGGTCGAAGGTGTTGAAAACCTGCTGGAGGTCCGTCGACCTGTTGACCTGGAGCTGCGGCAGGGTGGCGCCTGACGACAGAGCGGATCCCGAGGTGCCGGGGTTGAGGTCGACGTACATCTCGCCGAGCAGGCTCTTGGGCCGGAGCTGGGCGGTGGCGTCGGTGTGCACGGGCGCGAAGGCGGGGTCGATGGAGGCAGTGACCATGGCCTCCCCGTCCGGGGCCAGGGACACGTTGCGCACCGTCCCCACGTTGACCCCGGCGATGGTGACATCGCTGCCCGCATAAATCCCGCTCGCGTCCTGGGTGGGGATCCGGAGCAGGTAGCTGGCGGGTGCCGACACGCGCCCGAAGACAATGACGGCGACGACGACCGCCGCGAAGCCGGCCGCCAGGGCAAGCCGGCGCAGTCCCTGGCGTATCAGGAGCCTCCTGAGTTCAGCGCTGCTCATAAGTCCATCCTGAGCGGCCCCTGTACCGCTCCCTCCAGGAACTGCCGGGTGAACTCGTTCCGAGACTGCCGGAGCTGCTCCTTGGTCCCCTGTTCGACCACGTGCCCTTTGTGGAGGAGGATGACGTAGTCGGCGATCTCGAAAACGGCCTTGATGTCGTGGCTGATGATGACGGCGCTGCAGTTGTGCCGCTGCTGCACCTCCTTGATCAGCTTGCACAGGAGCGCCGTCCGGACCGGGTCGAGGCCGGAGTCCGGCTCGTCGCAGAGCAGGATCTTGGGCTCAAGGACCAGGGCACGGGCGAAGCCAGCCCGCTTGCGCATGCCGCCCGACAGCTCGTTCGGCATCCGCTTCTCAGCGCCGGCGAGCCCCACCTCCTCCAGCCGCGCCATCACGATCTGCCGGATCTCACGCTCCGGCTTGCGGGTGTGCTGGCGGAGCGGGAACGCCACGTTGTCGTAAAGGTTCATGGAGCTGAAGAGCGCGCCATCCTGGAAGAGCATGCCGACCTGCCGGCGCAGGGTCAGCAGCTTCTTCTCCTTCAGCTTCGGCACACTGAGCCCGTTAACGATCACGTCACCGGCGTCGGGCAGGAGCAGGCCGACGAAATGGTGCAGCAGCACTGATTTGCCCGTGCCCGAGGGGCCCATAATCACCGTCACCTGGCCGCGCGGGACATCGCAGGTCACCCCGTCGAGCACCTTGTGCCCGCCGAAAGCCTTCACGAGGTCACGGCAGCTCATGACCGCCGTATCCGGCTCGGGGCCGGAACGGGAAGTGTCGCTCAGGAACAGTGCCATGTCCTTGTCTTTCCTCGGCTACCGGGTCTACGTGGGGATCGGGAAATTCGGGTTGTGGCCCCAGAACACCTCAGTCATGATCGCGTTCGAGACCACAACCATGACCAGGCTGAGGGCCATGGTCTTCGCCACGGCGCGGCCGATGCCGACCGCACCACCGCGCGCGTGATAGCCCTGGTACACGGCGATGACGATGATGATGATCGCGAATATCGCTGCTTTCAGGATCGAGAAGCCGAGGTCCTGCAGGCTGGCGAACCGCCAGAAGTAGTCGAAGTAGACGCCGTTGGAGACCTGCCCGCCGAACTGGTAACGCTGGACGATCCAGCTCGCCAGGTAGCTGGTGTCCAGGGCGAAGACGTACATGAGGGGCAGCACCATCAGCGACGCCACGATTCTGGTCGAGACCAGGTAGATAACCGAAGGGATGCCCATGGTTTCCAGGGCGTCGATCTCCTGGTTGATGCGCATCGTGCCCAGCTCGGCGACGATGCCGCATCCCACCTTGGCCCCGAGCGCGAAGCCGAAGAAGAGGGGCGTGATGTCCCGGGTGTCGCAGAGGGCGTTGAAGATGCCGACGAGGGACTCGGCCCCGCCTAGCTGGTGGAGTGAGTAGTAGCCCTCGACCGAGCATTCCGAGCCGCTGATGTAGGTGATGACCAGGGCCACTGGCGTCGAGCCAAGGGCCAGGAAGGCGGCGTACCACCAGATCTCCCGTACGTACCGGAACGAGCGCGGGATCCCTGCGATGGCCCGGGCCGCGAAGGCGATGATGGCCCCAAGAGTGTCGAAGGGGCCGAGCATGTCCCCAAGGCCCCGCCGGGCGCCGGAATCGGCAGAAGTGGAGGAGGTGTCGGTTTCGGTTGCCATCGTCTCACCGCAACGTCAGCTGTGTGTGGAAGAGAGCCAGCACGGTCGGCGTGAAGATGTACTCGAAGACCGAGATACTCACGAAGCACCAGACCACCCCGGAGTGCACGGCCTTTGCCACGCCTTCGGCGCCGCCGCTGGCTGTGACGCCCTTGTAGATGCAGATAGCGGCCACGATGGCGCCGAACAGGATGCACTTCACCTCCCCGCTCACCACGTCCACGACCGTGCCCTGGGTCCAGAAGCTGGCCATGTACCCGCCGGTGTTGACCCCGAGCAGAATGTGGCCCGCCAGGAATCCGGAGATCATCATGAAGGCGATCATCGGCAGGTTGTAGAGCGCGGTCATTATCATCAGGGCCAGGGCCCTGGGGACGACGATGAAGAGGACGTTGCTGAGGCCGATCACGCTCAGTGCCTCCAGCTCGGACCGCACCTGGCGAGCGCCCAGGTCGGCGACGATCGAGGTACCGCTCACGCCGGCGATCATCAGGCCGGTCGCAACCGGGCTGAGCTCCCGGATGTTGGACATGACTTCGAAGCCGCCCAGCCGGTAGAGGCTGGAGAAGGCTTTGAAGAACTGGCCAGCCTCGATGGAGACGAAAAACCCCAGGCCACTCCCGGTCAGCAGGATGGGCACGAAATTGGCGACGAGGACGGTCCGGCACTGTTCCAGGAGTTCCTGCCAGTAGAACGGCCGCTGGAAGGACCCGCGCAAGGCAGCACCGAAGAGCAGGCTCAGCTCCCCGAGCCCGGCAAACGACCGTCGCAGCCGGACGATCACTGGCGGACGTCCTCAGTCGGCGCTTGTGACATACGGGTCACTCCTGTGTGACATGCAGGTCACTCCTACGTTACCGATCGATCACATCTAGTATGAAACGGGCACCATAACACAATGATTTCAGGAATGTCCTGGTTCATTACTCCCCAGTAACTGGATGTCCAAAACGGGACTTTGGTGCGGTAGCTGGCCGGGCGCGGTGGACAGATGTATGTGAGGCAGCTTGGACGAGCCGCATCAAGTCTCCTATGCCGGGCTATCTATGATCAACAGCGCAGATTGCCGCCTTCGTGTCACATCCGGTGGGATCCGGTGGCCTGCCTGCAGGGATCTCGGGCATTCCTGTTCGCGGAATAGCCTCAGCGCACGCTCTCGGGTGGAAACGTGTCCGGGCCTTCTTCCGCCCCAGCTGGCCCTAGTCGAGTGGCTCGTAGTCGAACCAGTCGAATCGGACGGTACCGGCGACGGCGTACATGCCGATCACCCTGCCGGTGAAGCCTCCCGCGACCTCCGTCGACAGATACCGGCCGTCCAGTTCGGCGAGCACGGTGAACGCACCGTCCGGGTCCTCCACGCCGAGTGACACCATGTCGGGTTCCTTGCGCGGACCGGCCAGGCCGGGCTCGGAGGCGAGCGTTTCGATCCGCAGTACGACCGGTCCGGGCGGTACTGCCCGGGTGCCGAGCGTCTGCCGCAGCGGCCCGATCCGGGCGGACACGCACACCTCGCCGGCAGCCGCCTCGATCTCGTAGCAGTGCCGCTCGTCGAGCCGGACCGCGAGGCCGCCTCGACCCTCGGCGGGGTCGGTCAGCGCCCTGACCCGGCAGGACAGGTGCTGTTGCCGGCGGCCGGCGAACGTGACGTCGGGCTCGTCGAGCGATTCGCCGCGGGCACGCAGGGTGAGCCACCCTGGCCTGTCCGTTGCGGAGCAGTACTCGGTGGGCCGGGAACGCGGTGAGATCCAGCGCGGGTGCAACTGGGCCAGGTCGAAGTCGTCACGTACCGGCGGCGCGGCGATCGGATGCGGCGGCCACGGGCCGTTCGCGCCGACCCCGCCGAACTGGCGGCCTGGGGACGGCTGACGGATGCCATCGCGCCGTTCAGGTGGCTGGTGTCAAATGTTCACTTAGTGGCTGTTATGTCAGCTTCACGGAATTCGTAATGTCAGGGGCGATCTGAGATTCGTCCTCCCCTGGAAGGCGGCTATGTTCTCACCTGCTCGAAGTCTGCTTGGAATGGCTGCGGCCGCGGCCGTGGTACTGGGTGGTGCTTCGCCTGCCAGCGCGCTGTCCGCGCAGGCGTCCGGCCATTATGATCACGTCTTCGTCATCGTGGAGGAGAACCACGGCTACACCGACGTGATCGGGAACCCGGCTGCTCCCAACCTGAACGCACTCGCGTCCCAGTACGGCATCGCGACCAATTACTACGGGGTGGCACACCCCAGCGAGCCGAACTACGTCGCGCTGCTGGGCGGCAGCACCTTCGGCGTGAACAACGACAACGCCTACTACGTCAACCGGGTGGCCGCGCCCAGCCTGATCAGCGAGCTCGACCACGCCGGGATCAGCTGGAAGGCCTACCTCCAGGGGCTGCCGCACCCGGGTTACCAGGGCATCTGCTATCCGGCGAACTGCAACGGCGCCCCGGACAAGGACCCGCTGTACGTGTCGAAGCACAACGCCATCGCCAACTTCACCTCGTCGCTGAACCCGGCCGACTGGTCGCGTCAGGTGCCGGTGGAGCAGCTTGCTGCCGACCTGCACAGCGGCCACGTGCCCGCCTTCAACTGGGTGATCCCCGATGAGTGCCACGACCAGCACGGGGATCCGCCGTACTGCATCGACTCCGGCGCCACCGGCGGCAAGGATCCGCAAGACCAGCGGCTGGTAGCCGTCGGTGACCAGTACCTGGGCCAGCTGGTGGCGCAGATCACCAGCGCCAAGTTCTGGGCCAAGGGCAACAACGCCATCGACATCGTCTACGACGAGGGTACCGACAACGCCGGTGGCGGCGGCCGGGTCGCCAACGTGGTCGTCACCAGCCACGGACCGCGGCACCTGCAGGATCCGGCGACGTACAGCCACTACTCGCTGCTGCAGACGATCCAGGGGAACTTCGGCCTCGGCTGCCTGCAGAACACGTGCGACACTGCGAAGGTCAAGTCGCTGACGCCGCTGCTCGCCGTCACGGGTTCGGCCGCGTCCGCCTTCAAGCCGCTGGCCGTGCCCGACATCGCCACACCGACACCCGTGCCCACCGAGCCGGTCAGCTACGTCACCGACACACCGAACAGCAGCGGATGGGCGGTCCAGCCCGCCCCGGCCCTCGGCGCCGGCGACAACACCTACGGCTCCGTGGCCGCGGTCTCACCGACGGATGTCTGGGCGGCCGGCAACTACCTGCCCGACACGGCGACCAGCAACCAGGACGCCACGCTCGCCACCGCGGCGCACTTCGACGGAACGCAGTGGACTCAGACGCCGGTGCCGCATTCGGGCCCGAACTACAACACGCTGTTCGGTATCGCGGCCACGCCCGGCAAGGCATGGGCGGTCGGCGTCGCGCTCAACAGCTCCTACCAGGCCCACAGCCTGATCGAGGCCTGGAACGGCAGCGCGTGGCACATCGCCGCCACGCCCAAGCTCGACACGCAGCGCGACACCCTCTACTCGGCGGTCGCCCTGTCCGCGCGCGATGTCTGGGCCGTCGGCCACCAGCAGAGCGAGAACGGCACCTACGGAACGCTGATCGAGCACTGGAATGGCACTAGCTGGTCGGTCGTACCCAGCCCGGATCCCGGCACGTCGGGCAACCATCTGTATGGCGTGGCCGCCGCGGGGCCTGACAACATCTGGGCCGTCGGGCAGCGCGACGACCAGCATTCCGACACCCCCCTGGTCGAGCACTGGAATGGCCACGGCTGGAAAGCCGTCGACGTGCCGTCGGCGGGCCTGACCGGCGGCCTGCTGCAGGGCGTCGCCGTCCACGGCAGCGAGGTCTGGGCCGTGGGCCAGAGCGACGACAGCACGCACCAGGCCCGGCCGCTGGTCGAGCACCTGGCCAACGGCGTCTGGACCGCGGACCAGCCGGCCGGGCTCGGCTCCGGGTTCTCCAATGTCACCGGCGTGGCCTATTCCGACGGAACCGTCTGGCTGGTCGGCTCGTACCTGGACAATGCCAGCGGAAACCAGCTCACCCTGGTGGCCAGCAACAGCGGCACCGGCTGGCATCAGGTACCCGCGCCGAACCCGGGGACGGGCGACAAGGTTCTCGGCGGGATCTCGGCGGCCGGCGGCACCGTGTGGGCCGGCGGTTACTTCAAGACCGACACGGCACGCAGTCCGCTGATCGAGGTCCACCGTTAGCCAGTCCATCTCCTGAGCTGCTAAGGTCGCAGGCCGGTCACCGGAGGCGGTGGCCGGCCTGCGGCGTTGCGGCACGCCGCAGGTAGACGGCCGGGTGGCGCGCGGATCATCGCGGGCCATCTACGTCCTGAGGGCGCCCGCGGACACCTCCTGAAGTGCCGCGAGAAGCTCGCTTCGCCACCGCACCCTCCTGCGGGCATCGATCGTCTGGCGCAGTCTCTGTGGTGTGGTTAGCCGGCGCCCGGCCGCCTGGCATAGCCACCCGAATGCTTCGTCAAGGGCGGGTGCCGTCTGGGTCAGGTCGATCACCGTCTCTTCGACGCGGGTCTGCGGCGGCAGTAGCGACGGGTGCGCGGCCTCATATATCCGGCCGGAACGATGGATAACCACGCCGGGAATCTTCCGTGCCCTGGCCGGATGCCGTCCTGCCGGCACGGTGATGTGGATGCTGGTGCTTGTCTCATCGGCGAGGCCGGCGAGTTCGGCTGCGGTCTGGTGGCTGAAGGTGGCACCGGTCCCGGCGCGGAGCAGGGCAGCCCACAGCAGGGCTTCGCGCGAAGGCTGGCCGGTGAACGCGGCGTATGTGCCTCGCTGCAGGCGTGTCCACTTTCCGAAGCGGACCCGGGCCTCGATATCGTCGGCTGCGAGCCCCGTGGCGAGTGCCTGGCGGCGCGTGAGGATACCGTGCTGGAGCTTGAGCAGGTCGCGGCAGTCAGCAGGCAGATCGGTCGGCATGCACCCAGCCTGACCGGAACCGCCGGACAGGACCACGGACAGATGGCAGGCTGTGGATAACCATCACGATGCCATGCTCTGCTGTGGATAACCGGGAGCCTGCCGTGATCATGGGCCGCTTCCCGCTGTCCGGACGAGTTTCCGTTTCATTCATCACCGGCCTGCTCGGCACGTATACCGACCACCTGGGCGAGACCGCGGCGGCGCTCGTCGGGCGGCTGCGGACTGGGCCGAGACAGCGGCCTGGTTCAGCAGGCGTGGCGGATGGCCGCTGGCCAGTGCGCCGTGGCCGCTTACGACGCCGGACATGATGACCGGTGAACCTGGTTGTGGGTGTCACCACGTCCTCGTTCGGCTGAAGAATGCAATGCATGGCGGGAAAAGCGGGGCCCGGACCGGTCTGGTCCGGGCCCCGCGTTCCTGCTGGTGACCCGGTACCGGAAGGGTGCTCCGGCACCGGGCCGTCCGGTCAGGCGCCGCCGATGGCGAAGATGCCGATGTTGCCGCCGGATGCTGTTGGGAGGGTGATGCTGGCGACGGTCTTGCCTGCCTGCAGCGCCGCGCTGACCGAGTACACGTAGGTCGTGACCCCGTCGCTGCTGCCGTTGTCGATATTCCGGTATTTCGTCGTGATGGCGATCGTGTCACCGGGCAGCGCACTGAACGATCCCGCGCCGAGCGTCCAGTCGCTGAACGCGACCGGAATCTGCTGGGTACTGCCGTCGGTGTAGGTAACGGTCAGCGTGCCCGTCGCGCCGGAGCTGCCGGCATTGGTGGCGCTGCCCAGCAGGCCAATCTTGGTCGCGCCCGCGGGGAGCGAGACCGGGATCGTCTGGCCGGACGCCTCGATGGAGTCATTCTGGCCGGCCGGCTCATTCGGCCAGGTGTAGTTGATGCCATCCGCGGTGACCGTGCCGCCTGGCGTCACGCCGGCCGCCGCCAGCGCGTTCGCCGAGTAGAGCCACGCGTCTCCGTTGTACCCCGACGGGGTTGTCTGGCCGTCGGACGAGACGCCGATCGAGGTGTAGTAGGGCCACATCTCACCTGGCTTGGCGACATCGACGTTGACGGCCGTGACCGGCAACGACGTGCCCGAGCTGGTCGTGGTCGCGAACGACACCGAGTAGCTGCCCTCGGCCTGGCCGGCCGTCACGGTGACGCTGGCCTTGGCCGACGAGCCCGCGGGAACGGTCAGCGACCCGCTGGCCGGGCTGGCCGTGATCCCGCTGGACGCGCTCGCGGTCCAGTTCGCCGTCAGGGCCTGGCTGGTCAGGTTGGTCACGGTCAGCGAGGCGGTGCCCGTCGAGCCCGGGGCGATGATCAGGCCGCTGGCGGGGCCGGCCGAGGTCAGCGCCGACTGCTCGCCGGTCGGATCCGACGGCGGTGCGGCGCTCGGGTCGCTGGCCCACGAGGTGTCGGGGGTCGTGGACAGGTCATAGTTCAGCGTCGCGCCCTTGCCAAGGGCTGAGTAGTCCAGGTACGCCCTGTTCCAGGGCGTCCCGTTGACCGTGAGGCCGTGGATGTACGGCGCCGCGATCTGGGCGTTCGGCGCGACGCTGGTCAGCGTGGCTCCGCTCGGCAGGTGCACGACTGTCTTCGGGAACACCGGGCTGCCCAGGGCAAGGACCGGCGTGCCCGGGGTCTCCGGGTAGAAGCCGAGCTCGTCCCAGACGTAGGCAGAGCTCATCGCGCCGAGGTCGTCGTTACCGTCCTGGCCGACCGGCGCGTCGAAGTAGAGCTGCTGCTCAACGTTCCTGATGACCTGCTGGGCCAGGTACGGGGCGCCCGCGTAGTCGTATTCGTACGGGATCTCCAGGCTGGGCTCGTTGGATAGGTCGGCGTTGGTGCCGCCCGGGTTGGTGAGGTTGGAGGTGAGGCTGTTCAGGTAGCTGATCCAGGCCTGGTTGCCGCCCCTCGCGTTGATCAGCCCCCGCAGGTTGAACGGGACCATGGGCGTGTACTGCGCCGAGGTCCCCTCTACGAAGCCGGCTGAGGTCGCCGGGCTGAAGCCGGCGAGCCACTGGCCGTTGGACAGCTTGGCCTGCATGTAGCCGCTGGCCGTGTTGAAGACGTTCTGCCAGCTCTGCGCCAGCGTGGCGAATTTGGTGTAGTCCGCCGTGTCGCCGGTGGCCTTGGCCAGGGCGGCGATGGCGTAATCCGCCGTGTCGTACTCGAGCTGCGTCGAGACCGGGCCGTAGAAGTTGCAGCATCCGTAGGACTGGTCGTAGGGCAGGTAGCCGTCCTTGAGCAGGGTGGCGTTACCGGGCCGGATGTTGTTCGTCGTGATCGCCTCGGTCGTCATGGCCTTCAGCGCCGCAGTGACGTTGAAGTCCCGGGCGCCGAACGCGTAGGCGTCGGCGATGATCGCGTCGGCCGGGTCGCCGACCATGACGTAGGACTCACCGCCGCCCAGGTTCCACTTCGGCAGCATCCCGGTCTGGGCGTAGTCGTCCAGCATCGAGGTGATCGAGTCGCTGGTCTGCTGGGGGGCGACCATGGCGGCGAGCTGGACCTGGTCGCGGTAGATGTCCCAGCCGGAGTAGTTCCCGTATTCCGCGTGTCCCTTGGCGACCGTGTGGACCTGGCCGTCGAAGCCCATGTACTTGCCGTTGTCGTCGCTGAAGACGTTCGGGTGCAGGAGTGCGTGATACAGGGCCGTGTAGAACTCGGTCTGCTGCGCCTGCGAGCCGCCGGAGATCTGGATGCGGCCGAGTACCTGGTTCCACGCGGCCTGGTTGGCCTTCTCCACCTGGGCGAAGTTCCAGGCCGGGATCTCGGAGCTGAGGTTCGACGCGGCGCCCGAGTCGCTGGTGAAGGAGATGCCGACCTTCGCCGTGACCGTCTGGTTCTGCGTGGTGTCGAAGGTGAGGTAGACGCCGCCAGGGTTGGTCACCGTCGTCTGCGGGGCCTGGGTGGCGGAACCGTGGACGATCGGGGACGGTTGCGGGCGGACGTTGAAGTCCGGCCTGGATCCCGCGAACACCTTCGCGGAGGGGGGCGCGGCCTTCGGCGTGGCCGCCGGCGCGTGCCCGACGCTGTTCTGGGTGATGTTCTTCGAGTTCGGTGTCACCGCCGGACTCGACGACGTTGTGCCGCCCCAGGTGCCGCTGCTGGTGAACGGGTGGTTGAAGACGATATCGAAGTGGAGGGTGTAATCGCGCTCCACCGTCGACGACTGGCCGCAGAAGTGGCCCGCGGTGACCGACCCGGTCACCTCGTTGTTGCCGACGACCTGGGCGCTCGTCCCGTCCACCTGGTCCTGGCTGCCGGTCAGCTTGAGCAGCAGGTTGGCCTGGCTGGTGGCGGGGAAGTTGAACTGGCCGATGCCTGCGCGCATCGTGTCCGTGAGCTTCACGCCGACGCCGTTGCCCAGTGTGTCGGCGTAGTAGCCTGCCTGCGCGGTCTCGCTGGCGTGGGTGAACGTCTCTGTCGCGGCGCCCGGCGAGCTGCCGATGGCCCCGACGGTCGGCAGGATCGGCAGGTCGCCGTAGGCGCCGCAGCCGGGCCCGCTGATGTGGGTGAGGCTGTAGCCGATGAGCTGGGAGTTGTTGTACTCGTAACCGCCGCCGCTGGGCCGGTCGGGTGAGGTGTCGGGGCCCCACTGGATCATCCCGAACGGCATGTCCGGGCCGGGAAACGTGTCGACGCTGCCCGACGTGCCGATGAGCGGGTTGACGAGCGAGGCTGGATTCGTGACGGGCATGGCGCCTGCGGCTGAGGTGGCGGAGATCGCCGCCGAGCTCGCGGCGGCGCCCGCGACCGTCGTTCCGAATACGGTGGCCGCTGCGGCCAATGTGCACGTGATGCGTCTAGCGTGCCAACGCGTCATGATGAGACGTCCTTCATCTGGGGGGCGGATTGATGGTTGTTCGGGTAAGGGCAACCTCGTGTGGTTGAGCAGAGACCTTCGGCCAAATGGACACTGAGGCACCGAATCACGCATCCGACAACGCTGTCAATACTCAGCACAACTCACATACGTGCCCGGATACTGCGGCTCACGTACCGCGCGCGGATGCTAAGGCCCGGCACACCCGGATGGCAGGTCCCCCGCGCACCCCCGATACCAGGTCCGGCACAGCCGGGAATCACCAGGGGCAGTTACGGGTTGAATCGTCTGGCACACTAGAAAGCCGCGACAACGCGGTACCGGTTCACGCCCCGACAGCCACGCCCCGTGATGGACGCCGGCGGACTTGCCAGCCCCGGTCCGTCAGGCCAGGCGGATGCTTCATCCACCTCGCCAGGCGCGGCGGCCAGCGGCGACCCGGCGATCGCCCGAGGCAGGAGTCTTCACACATGAAGCCTGATATTCACCCCGCATACGGGGTCACCACCGTGACCTGTGCCTGCGGAAACACGTTCACCACCCGCAGTACCGCCCCTAATGGCGTGATCCACACCGATGTCTGCTCGGCCTGCCACCCGTTCTACACGGGCAAGCAGAAGATCCTCGACACCGGCGGCCGGGTCGCGAGGTTTGAGCGGCGCTTCGGCAAGAAGGCATCGGGCGGCAAGTAGCCGCACAGGCCTGCCTGGCGCCCTGGACGGGGCGCCAGGCAGGCCTGTGCTGGGCCCGAATCTGCCGGAGTATCTGGAGGAATAACTGTGTTCGACCGGCTCGGCGAGCTGGCGTCTGAGCACGCGGAGCTGGAGCGTGCCCTGGCCGATCCCGGCCTGCACGCCGACGCCGGCAAGGCGCGCACGCTGGGCCGGCGTTACGCCGAGCTGACCCCCATCGTGCATGCCTACAACGAATGGCGGCAGACGGAGGCCGATGAGGCGACGGCGCGCGAGCTCGCGGCGGAGGATCCCTCGTTCGCGGCCGAGGCCGATCAGCTCAAGGTCCGCAGGGCGGAGCTGGAACAGCGGCTGCGGCGGATGCTCGTCCCGCGTGACGCCAATGACTCACGGGACGTCATCCTTGAGGTCAAGGCGGGCGAGGGCGGCGAGGAATCCGCGCTCTTCGCCGGGGACCTGCTGCGGATGTACCTCCGCTACGCCGAGCGGCACGGCTGGGCCACGGAGGTCCTCGACTCCGCCGTCACCGGCCTCGGCGGCTACAAGGCCGCGACCGTCGCCGTCAAGGCGGGAAAGCGCGGAAGCGACGGGCAGCAGGGGGCCTGGGCGCGGCTGAAGTATGAAGGCGGCGTCCACAGGGTCCAGCGTGTTCCCGTCACGGAGTCGCAGGGCCGCGTCCACACGTCAGCCGCCGGAGTCCTGGTGATGCCGGAGGCCGAGCAGGTGGAGGTGGGGATCGACCCCAATGACCTGCGCGTCGACGTGTTCCGGTCCTCCGGCCCGGGCGGGCAGAGCGTGAACACCACCGACTCCGCGGTCCGGATCACCCATCTGCCGACGGGCATCGTGGTTTCCTGCCAGAACGAGAAAAGCCAGCTCCAGAATAAGGAGCAGGCGATGCGTATCCTCCGCGCGCGTCTCCTGGCCCAGGCGCAGCAGGAGGCGGATGAGCGCGCCGCGGCCGAGCGCCGCAGCCAGGTCCGTACCGTTGACAGGTCCGAACGGGTACGTACCTACAACTTCCCGGAGAACCGCATCTCCGATCACCGGGTTGGCTACAAGGCCTACAACCTCGACCAGGTCATCGACGGTGAGCTCGACGCGGTCATCGACGCTCTCGCCGACGCGGAAATGGCCGAGAAACTTGGCGGCGCCGACGGGAACCCGGACGCGTGATCAGCGGGAGCCGTGCAGGTGAGCCTGTTGCTTGATGAGATCGCGCTCGCCGCCGCCCGGCTCGCGGAGGCCGGGGTGGAGTCGCCGCGGGCCGAGGCGGAGCTGATCGCCGCGCACGTGCACGGCGTGCGCAGGACCGAGCTGCACGCCGTCCCCGACTCGGCGTTCGACGCCCGGTTCTGGGAAGGTATCGGGCGCCGTGCCGCCCGCGAGCCGCTGCAGCACATCACGGGACGCGCGTACTTCCGCTACCTGGAGCTCGAGGTTGGCCCGGGCGTGTTCGTGCCGCGGCCGGAAACCGAGGTCATGACGGGCTGGGCGATCGACCGCCTGCGCGACATGGACGTGGCGGAGCCGCTTGTCATCGATCTGGGGACCGGGTCGGGCGCGATCGCGCTCGCGATCGCGCAGGAGGTCCCGCGGGCCCGGGTGCACGCGGTCGAAGGGGATCCGATCGCGCGCGGCTGGACCGAGCGCAACATCGCGCGCTGCGCCGCGGCCGCGCCGTACACTGCCGGGCGGGTCACGCTTCACGGCGGCGATTTCACTGAGGTGCCCGGCGAGCTGAACGGCACGGCGGACCTTGTGATCAGCAACCCGCCCTACATCCCGGTCGGCGCGACGGTGCCGCCGGAGGTGGGAGAATACGATCCGCCGGCTGCGCTGTGGAGCGGCGAGGACGGGCTTGACGCGATCCGCGCCGTCGAGCGCGTCGCCCGCAGGCTGCTGCGCCCGGGCGGAGCGGTGGCCGTCGAGCACGGCGCGCCGCAGGGATCGGCCGTCTACTGGGTCTTCTGCGAGGAAGCCGGCTGGCGTGACACGCGCAACCACAAGGACCTGGCGCGGCGTGACCGTTTCGTCACGGCAATATGGACCGGCGAGCGAGCGGGCAATCCGGAGCCTACCTTGCCGTACTGACATTCCAGGGAGGTGAAGCGGCGTTCCTCCCCCCGAAGGCGGGAGTCTCCACGCCGCAACTTTGATGAGCGAGCGTTATGACTGTTCGGAGGCGGAACGGCGTGACGCCGGGATCGCCGCGGCCACAGAGGCGGTGCAGAAGGGCGAGCTGATCGTCCTGCCGACCGACACGGTCTATGGCATCGGCGCGGACGCGTTCATGCCCGACGCGGTGAGCCGGCTGCTCGCGGCCAAGGGCCGCGGCAGGGAGATGCCGCCACCGGTGCTCGTCGGCACCGTGCGGGCGGCGGCCGCGCTGGTGGAGGACCTGGGGCCGTTCGGGCAGGATCTCATCGATGAATTCTGGCCCGGAGCGCTGACACTGATCTGCCGGGCAAGCAGCACGCTGCGCTGGGACCTGGGGGAGACCCGCGGCACGGTGGCGGTGCGGATGCCCCTGCACGCTGTCGCGCTTGACCTGCTCAAGCGGACCGGGCCGCTCGCCGTGAGCAGCGCGAACCGGACGGGTGCACCGCCCGCGACCACGGCGGACGAGGCGGCCGGCCAGCTTGGTGACTCCGTCGCGGTGTACCTGGACGGCGGGCGCTGCCCCGGTGGCGTCCCGTCCACGATCGTCGACCTGACGGGGTCCGTGCCGCGGGTGCTCCGGGCCGGGGCCATCTCGCTGGACCGGCTCCGTGAGGTAACGGAGCGCGTGGCGGGCGGGGAGGCGGCCACCATGGCGGACGCGGCGGCGGGAAATGCGGCGGGCGCGGTTCCGGGCACCGTTCCCGGGAAGGACACGCCTGACGAGAAGGGACCCACGTCCTTACACCGTGCTCTAGAGTGGCTGTGATGTCCGCCAATCTGGTCGCTGGCGGCTGAGAAGGCGTGCGGGAATACGTTTTCGCGCTGCTGCTCGCCGCCGCGGTGACTTACCTGCTGACGCCGCTGGTCCGGCGCGGCGCGATCGCCGCAGGGGCGCTGCACGCTGCCCGTACCCGCGACGTGCATGTCGTCCCGACGCCGCTGCTCGGCGGCCTGGCCATGTACGGGGGGCTTGCGGCCGGACTGCTCGTCGCCAGCCAGCTGACCTATCTGGGGTCGGCGCTCCCGTCCGGCAGGACCGTGCCTGGCCTGCTGATGGCCGGCGGCCTGCTGGTGATCACCGGGATTATCGACGACCGCTGGGGGATGGGGGCGATCAGCAAGCTCGCCGCCCAGGTGTCCGCGGGCGGCATCCTGGTCTGGAGCCGGATCGAGCTGTCCTGGATCCCAGAGCCGAGCGGCGCGGTCATCGTGCTTCCGCCGGACCTGAGCCTGACGCTGACCATTCTGGTCGTCGTGATCACGATCAACGCGGTCAACTTCATCGACGGCCTCGACGGGCTGGCCGCCGGGATCGTCGCCATCGCCGCCTGCTCATTCCTGATCTACTCCTACACGCTCGCCCGCGAGGTGGGCATCCACTCACAGTCGGTGCCCGCGCTCGTGTCCGCGCTGCTGGCCGGGATGTGCCTCGGCTTCCTGCCGCACAACTTCTACCCGGCGCGGATCTTCATGGGCGACACCGGCGCCATGCTGCTGGGCCTGCTGCTGGCCTATGTGCCGATATCCAGCACGGCGATGCTGGATCCGAGCGTGCTGACCGATTACAGCCACACCACGGTCAACCGGTACCCGACGGTACTCCCGCTGCTGCTGCCCGTCGCGATCCTGGTGATTCCCTACACGGACCTGCTGCTGGCCGTGGTGCGCAGGACCAGGGCGGGGATGTCACCGTTCACCGCGGACAAGAAGCACCTGCACCACCGGCTGCTCAGCGTGGGCCACTCGCACCGGCAGAGCGTGCTGATCATGTACCTGTGGGCGGCGCTGTTCACTGCCAGCGTGGTGTCCCTGTCGCTTGTCCGCACCGATCTGAGCGTGCTGGTCGGGCTGACGGCCGTGGCCATGCTGGCCCTGGTGCCGGTCACCATACCGAGGCTGCGGCCGCGCTGGCTCCGCAACGGTAACAACGGTAACGGCGGCGGGCGCCGGGGCGGCTCCGGCGGGACCGGCTTCGCCGGGGAGGCGAGCGCTGGCCTGCGGCCCGGCGCGGCGGTGCGGTCACGGGAGCGCACCCCCGCCGCCCCTCGCGGCTGATGCCATCCGCGGCTCGCCCCAGGACGTGCCCGATGGGAATTCAACCTCGTTCTGTGATTGATCAGGCGCGTACTGTAGGTTTAAAAAAAGTGAGCATTAAAGTAAAGACAGAGTCAAGAACTTTGTGATATCTTTCACGAGCAGCCCCATTAACGCGAGCGAGAGGCGCATGGTACGTTTCCTTGACCAGTGGCAACCGGCGTGCCGCAGCCGCGGCGCAAGGTTGCGCTGCCGCCCTGCCCTAAGAGGGTTCCTCCATGGACAGCCTCGGGTCAAGGGTGTTCACAACGATCCCCCCGGAGTCAGTTAAGTGTTGGCAAACTACGCCCGGATCGCCCGGTGGTCGGCTGCCGCCACAGCCGCTGTCGCCGTGGTCATGGTCGCAGTCTGCGCCGCGATCGGCGGATCGCACGGGCTGGTCGGCGCGGCCCTCGGGGTGGCTCTCGTGGCGATCTTCTTCGGGATCGATATCGTGGCTCTCGGCCGCGCCGCCCGCGTCAGCCCCCAGATGATGATGCTCGCCGCGATCGGCCTCTACCTCTTCAAGATCATCGCGCTGGCGGTCGCGGTCAGCCAGCTTCAGGGAACTACCTTCTTCAATGCCAGGCTGTTCGGCTTCACCGCCATCGTCTGCGTCCTGGCCTGGTGCGCCGCCCAGGTGACCGCATCGATCAGGCTGAAGACACCGTACGTCGAACCGGATGGGGAGCGGTGAGCCATGGCTTCACGTCCAGTGCCGGGGGTCCTGCGCAATCGTTCGGTGAGCGGGGCCCGGAGCAAGCTGCACGCCGCGTCGGGCGGGAATCCGGACGGCACCGCGCTGCCGCCCCGGGGCGTCGGCTATACCGTGCTCAGCTACCTGCTGGCCGGGATGGCCGCCTATGGCGGAATCGGCTGGCTGGTGGGCCGGGCCGCCCATTCGACGGCCTTTGTCCCGGCCGGGATGCTGGTGGGCCTGGCGATCTCGGTCGGCTTCGTCATCCACCGGTACGGCCGGGCACGATCCACGACGACACGCGAACCAGCGGGAACCCCGCGAGAGGAGTTGACCGGTGACCGGTGACATTCAGGTGGCCGCCGCGAGCAGCGGCGGCGGGTGCCACCTCTTCTCCGGCTGCGGTTTCCCGGCCCCGGGCCTGCAGGACTTCCAGTTCAAGCCGATCTTCAGCATCGGGCCGTTTCACTTCACCAAGCCGATCCTGATCGCGATCATCTGCGCGGCAGCCGTCATTGTCTTCTTCTGGGCCGCCTTCGCCAAGCCCAAGCTGGTGCCGCGCGGGGTACAGAACCTGGGCGAGGTGGCCCTGTTCTTCGTCCGCGACCAGATCCTGCGCCCGTCGCTCGGCAAGAAGGGCGACAAGTACCTGCCGTTCCTGGTGTCGCTGTTCTTCTTCATCTATTTCATGAACGTGATGGAGATCATCCCGTTCTTCCAGTTCCCGGCGACATCGCGCATCGGGTTTCCCTGGGCGCTGGTCGCGATGGTCTACGTGACCTATATCTACCTGGGGTTCAAGCACCAAGGCTTTCCCGGCTACTTCAAGAACATGATCCCGCACGACGTGCCGTGGTGGATCTACCCCATCCTGGTCCCGATCGAAGTACTGCGTTACATCTTCATCCAGCCGTTCACGCTCGGCGTCCGGCTGTTCGCCAACATGTTCGCCGGGCACCTGCTGCTGCTTATCTTCACGCTCGCGACCTGGTATCTGGCCAGCCTCAGCATCGGGCTGGTGTTCGCCGCGACCTCGTTCCTGATGGTCCTCGCGGTTACCCTGCTCGAGGCCCTTGTCCAGCTTCTCCAGGCCTTCATCTTCACCACGCTGACCGCGACCTACCTCGCGGACTCGATGGAAGCAGGCCACTGACCCGTCAGCCACCATCCGGCGGAGCAGGTTCGCCGGTCCCGACGCAAAGGAAACAAATAGATGCTTGACCTCGCTACCCACGCGCTTGCCGCCGCGCCCACGACAGGTGTCACGGGCAACATCAAGGTGTTCGGCGCCGTCGCCTACGGCCTCGCCGCCATCGGTCCCGGTGTCGGCATCGGCCTGATCTTCGGCCACGCGATCGAGGCCATGGCCCGTCAGCCCGAGGCCACCGGCCGGATCACGCAGTACATGTGGATCGGGTTCGCGCTCGCCGAGGCCCTCGCGCTGATCGGCATCGTGGTCCCGTTCATCTTCGGTGCCTGATGGGGCAGCAGTGATATCCGCGACCATAGGAAGGACGGCCCGGCGATGAACCCGTTGGTCCCGAGCTGGACCGAGCTGATCATCGGGGTGATCGCGTTCCTCATCGTGTTCGGCGCGCTCGGCAAGGTCCTGCTGCCCAGGATCCAGCAGATGCTGCAGGAGCGGACCGACAAGATTGAGGGCGGCCTCGAGCGCGCGGAGGAGGCACAGGCGGAAGCGGCGCGGGTCCTCGAGCAGTACCGGCAGCAGCTCGCTGATGCCCGGCACGAGGCCGCGCGCCTTCGGGAAGAGGCTAAGGAACAGGGCGCGCAGATCATCGCCGAGATGCGCGAGCAGGCTCAGGCCGAGGCCCGGCGCCTGACGGAAGCCGCGAACGCGCAGATCGATTCCGAGCGCCAGCAGGCCCTCGCATCCCTGCGTGCCGAGGTGGGCGCACTGGCTACCGAGCTGGCTGGCCGTATCGTGGGTGAATCGCTCCAGGATGAGGCCAGGCAGAGGCGCGTTGTCGACAGGTTCCTCACCGACCTTGAGCAGCGCGGCGGAATCGGGGCGAGGGTGAGCCGATGATGAGCCCCCTGGTCCGGGTATCCCAGATGGGTGGGAATCGACGATGACGATGCGGATGCCGCAGCCGGCGGGCCGGACGCTGCCCTGTGCTGACTGGCGTGCCAGCGGGCACTGCCAGGTGAAGCACCCGCGAGGGGGACGATAAGCACATGCGCGGTGTCAGCCGGACATCCTTCGCCGAGCTGAGGGATCGGCTGTCAGAGGTACTTCCGGACTCTGGCAGGCCGACCTCACCGGCGGCCTCGGGCAGGACGGGCTCCGGCCGGGCGGCCGCCACCGGAACGGCCGCCACCGGAGCAGCCGCCACCGGAGCCGCTGCGCTCGGTGAAGATCTGTTCGCCGTCCTGCGGTTGCTCGACCGCGAGCACGCCCTGCGGCGCGCGCTCGCCGATCCCGCCAAGCCCGCCGACGAGAAGGGCGCGGTGGCGGCCGCCCTGTTCCACGGCAAGGTGACCGCCCCGGCCGAGGAGCTCATCACGACCGCGGTCAGGTCCCGCTGGGCGAGCCCGGGCGACATGACCGACGCGATCGAGCAGGTCGCGGTCGAGGCGTTCGCCGCGGCGGCCGAGGCCGATGGCCAGCTGGACGACCTGGAGGACGAGCTCTTCCGGTTCGGCCGGGTGGTCGCAGGACAGCCAGAGCTGCGTGCGGCGCTCTCGGGGTCCGCGGTACCGCCCGACCGCAAGCAGGAGCTGCTCGGCGCGCTGCTCGACGGCAAGGTGACACCGGTGGCGCTTCGCCTGATCACCGAGATGTCGCTGCACCCCAGGGGCCGGTCGCTTCCGGCGAGCCTGGACATGTGCACCCGTATCGCGGCCCGGCGTCGTGAGCGCCTCATCGCCGTGGTACGCGTGGCGAGCGAACCTACGCCGGCCCAGCGACGCAGGCTGGCCGAGGCGCTCGCCGCCAACTACGGTCACGACGTATACATCAACATCGTGGTCGACCCGGCCGTCATGGGCGGTATGACCATCCAGATCGGCGACGAGCTGATCGATGCCAGCGTGGCGAGCCGCCTGGCGGCGGTCCGCCGCCGGCTGGCAGGCTGAGCCATGACCGGCCCCCACCCGGCGGCTGGCCCACCCCGGCCAACCGATACCCGACGCACAGGAAAGACACGAGGAAGATGGCGGAGCTGACAATCCGGCCGGAAGAGATCCGGGACGCCCTGGCGCGCTTCGTCGAGGCGTATGAGCCGGAAACCGCCTCCCGCGAGGAGGTCGGTGAGGTCGTCGAGTGCGGCGACGGCATCGCACAAGTCGAGGGACTGCCCTCGGCCATGGCGAACGAGCTGCTGGAGTTCGAGGACGGCACACGAGGGCTCGCGCTCAACCTCGATGAGCGCCAGATCGGCGTGGTCATCCTCGGCGACTTCAGCCGGATCGAAGAGGGACAGCGGGTCCGCCGGACCGGCGAGATCCTTGCCGTGCCCGTCGGGGACGGCTTCCTCGGCCGGGTCGTCGACCCGCTGGGCCAGCCGCTCGACGGCAAGGGCGAGATCGGCGGCACCGAGCTGCGGGCCCTGGAGATGCAGGCGCCGTCGGTCGTGCAGCGGCAGTCGGTGAAGGAGCCGCTGCAGACCGGCATCAAGGCGATCGACGCGATGACGGCGATCGGCCGCGGCCAGCGGGAGCTCATCATCGGCGACCGGCAGACCGGCAAGACGGCCATCGCGATCGACACGATCATCAACCAGCGCGCCAACTGGGAATCCGGTGACCCCCAGCGCCAGGTCCGGTGCATCTACGTGGCCATCGGCCAGAAGGGCTCGACCATCGCCCAGGTGCGCCAGGCACTGGAAGAGGCCGGCGCGATGGAGTACACCACCATCGTTGCGTCGCCGGCCTCGGACCCGGCGGGCTTCAAGTACATCGCGCCCTACACCGGATCCGCGATCGGCCAGCATTGGATGTACCAGGGGAAGCACGCCCTGATCGTCTTCGACGACCTGTCCAAGCAAGCCGAGGCCTACCGGGCCATCTCCCTGCTGCTGCGCCGGCCGCCGGGCCGTGAGGCCTACCCCGGCGACGTGTTCTACCTGCACTCCCGGCTGCTGGAGCGTTGCGCCAAGCTGTCCGACGACATGGGCGGCGGCTCGCTGACCGGCCTGCCGATCATCGAGACAAAGGCCAACGACATCTCGGCCTACATCCCGACCAACGTCATCTCGATCACCGACGGCCAGATCTTCCTCGAGACCGACCTGTTCAACTCCGGCGTCCGGCCCGCGATCAACGTCGGCCGGTCCGTTTCCCGCGTCGGCGGCGCGGCCCAGGTCAAGGCGATGAAGAAGGTCGCCGGTACGCTCCGGCTGGCGCTGTCCCAGTACCGCGACCTGGAAGCGTTCGCGGCCTTCGCCTCCGACCTCGACGCGGCGTCCCGTGCCCAGCTGGACCGGGGCGCGCGCCTGGTGGAACTGCTCAAGCAGCCGCAGTACAGGCCTTACCCGATGGAAGAGGAAGTCGTCTCGATCTGGGCGGGCACCAACGGCCACCTCGATGACGTGCCCGTCGAGGACATCGCCCGCTTCGAGTCGGAGTTCCTCGACAGCCTGAAGCGGAACAACGCGGGAATCCTCACCGCGATCAGGGAGACCCGTGACCTGTCCGAGGACACGCTGACAGCGCTCAAGGACGCTATCGAGCAGTTCCGCCGCACCTTCGAGAAGAGCGACGGCGAACTGCTGGTGACGGATGAGCCGGTGGAGGCCCTCGGCGAGGATGAGGCGGGCCAGGAAAAGGTGACCCGGTACACATCCGGGACCTCTGAGCCGGGCGGCGGGGACACGTCAACGGCCAGCCCGTCCGGTGGCAACACATCCGAGGTCAGCCCGGCGAGCGGTGAGAAGAGCTAGCCATGGCCGCACAGCTTCGTGAGGTCCGGCAGCGGATCCGGGCCGTCCAGTCGATCGGGAAGATCACGCGGGCCCAGGAGCTGATCGCCTCGTCCCGGATCATCGGGGCCCAGCGTCGAATGCGCGAGGCGGAGCCGTACGCGCGTGAGCTCACCCGGGCGGTGGAGGCGGTCGTCAGCCGGTCCGGCAGCATCGACCACCCGCTGGTCTCCGAGCCGGAATCCTCCTCCCGTGCGGCGGTGCTGGTCCTGACCAGCGACTCAGGGTTCTGCGGTGCGTTCAACACGAACGTGCTGCGTGAGGAGCAGCGGCTGATCCGCCTCCTCACCGACCGGCAGGTCGAGGCCGTTCCGTTCGTCGCGGGACGCAAGGGCATCGGCTGGCACAGGGCCCGCCAGATAGAGACGGCCAGGGAGTGGAGCGGTTTCTCGGCGCGGCCGTCGGTCGGTGACGCGACCGAGGTGACGAGCGGCCTGCTCGAGGCGTTCGACCGGCCAGCCGCCGAGGGCGGTGTGGACGAGATCTACATCGTGCGCACCGAGTTCGTCTCGATGCTGACCCAGCGCCCCGTGGTCCGGCGGCTGCTGCCGCTGGAGATCGAGGAATCCACGGAGGAGCCGGCCGGCGGGCCGCTGCCGCAGTATGAATTCGAGCCGTCCACCGAGGCGGTGCTTGACCGGCTGCTGCCGCAGTATGTAGAGGGCCGGATTTTCTACGCCATGCTCGAGGCCGCCGCGTCCGAGCTGGCCTCGCGCCGTCGCGCGATGAAGGCGGCGACCGACAACGCGAACGACCTCGTGGAGCGGCTGACCCGCGAGGCCAACAACGCACGGCAGGCCGAGATCACCCAGGAAATCAGCGAGATCGTGGGCGGCGCCAACGCGATGGCCGACGCGACCGCAGGGAGAGAGTGAAAGACATAATGACCGCGACCGTAGAGAACCCCGCGGAAAGTGGCGCCGGGACCCCGGGGACCGGCCGTGTCGCGAGGGTTATCGGCCCCGTCGTCGACGTGGAATTTTCCGCCGAGCAGATGCCCGAGATCTACAACGCGCTGCACGTCGACATCACCTTGGGCAAGGAGACCAGGACCCTGACGCTGGAGGTCGAGCAGCACATCGGGGACGATGTGGTGCGGGCGATCTCCATGCAGCCGACCGACGGCCTCGTGCGCGGCACCGAGGTCACCGACACCGGCGCGCCGATCGAGGTACCGGTGGGCGACGTCACCAAGGGCCACGTGTTCAACGCCCTCGGCGACAGCCT